>NZ_CP115775.1:2892500-3192500 GCF_027913035.1 Paracoccus albus | reverse complement strand
CGATGGTAAATATATGTGTAAGGTGACGACATGGACTTCGAAAAGCTCACCGTCGTGATGCGACAGCTGGCATTGGCAGCCGGTAACAAGATCATGCAGATCTATGATGCAGATGATTTCGAGGTTCGCTCGAAATCGGATTCATCTCCCGTCACCGAAGCGGATGAAGCTGCCGATGCTCTGATTTCTGAAGGTCTTCGGGCGGCCTTCCCTGAAATCGCGCTTGTGACCGAAGAGCAGGCGGAAAGTCATGGTCAGGAAGCGACCACGTTCCTGATCGTCGACCCTCTGGACGGAACCAAAGAATTCGTACAGCGGCGCGGCGACTTCACGGTGAACATCGCCTATGTCGAGGACGGCGTTCCCCTTCGCGGTGTCGTCTACGCCCCTGCCAAGGGGCGGCTGTTCTATACCACTGCCGACGGACGCTCGGTTGAAGAAACCGGTCCCTTCGGTGAAACCGCGCAGGAAACGCATGCGATCGGCGTTAATCCGATGCCCGACAATCGCGGCCTCATGGTCGTCGCGTCAAAATCGCACCGCGACGCCGCAACGGATGAGTATATCGGCCAGTATAAGACCCGCGACATGGCCTCTGCCGGGTCGTCTCTGAAGTTCTGTCTTGTCGCCACCGGCGAGGCGGATCTTTATCCCCGGCTGGGCCGGACGATGGAATGGGACACTGCCGCAGGCGATGCCGTTCTGCGCGGCTCTGGCGGCGAGGTTGTCCGGTTCGACGACCATACCCCCATGACTTACGGCAAACCGGGCTTCGAGAACCCGTTCTTCATTGCCTATGCTCCCGGCGTGCTGCTGGTCAAAGAACCCGACTGATGTCCGTCATTATCGTCATTCCGGCACGTTACGCTTCAACGCGATATCCGGGCAAGCCGCTGGCGATGCTGAAAGGGGCCGGCGGGGAAACCGCGTCGCTGATCGAACGCAGCTGGCGGGCCGCCAAAGGCGTCGCCGGCATCGACCGTGTCATAGTGGCAACCGACGATGATCGTATTCGCGAAGCGTCGGAAGCCTTCGGGGCCGAAGTCGTGATGACCTCCAGCGAATGCCGCAACGGTACCGAACGCTGTGCCGAGGCTGTCGCGAATCTGGGCGTCTCGCCAGAGATCGTGGTTAATCTGCAAGGTGACGCGCCGCTGACGCCTGCCTGGTTCATCGAAAACCTGATCGCGGGACTGCGCGCCGATAAGGATGCGGGACTGGCGACTCCGGTCCTGCGCTGTTCGGGACGAATGCGTGCCGACCTGCTGGCCGACCGCGCAGCGGGTCGCGTCGGCGGGACAACAGTGGTCTTTGGGCGCCAGATGCAGGGCCTTTATTTCTCGAAAGAGGTCATTCCTTTCACTGGCCGCGATTACGCTGCAGATGAGCCGACTCCGATATTTCACCATGTCGGCGTCTACGCATATCGCCCCGACGCGCTTGCGGCTTATCCCGGCTGGCCCGAAGGCACGCTGGAAAGGCTAGAAGGGCTGGAGCAGCTGCGTTTCCTGGAAAACAGCCATCGCATTCTATGCGTCGAGGTCGAGGCGCGCGGACGTCAGTTCTGGGAACTCAACAACCCCGAGGATATTCCCCGTATCGAAGCCATGCTGGCGGAGATGGATGAAGCGTGACCGACACGCCGGTCAGCGTCGTCATTGTCTCTCGTGGAAGGCCGGATCATCTTCACAGTGCCTTCTCTCTCTGACACTGCAACATCATGGCAAATTTGAGATTATTCTGGTCGCAGACAAGCCCGGTCTTGGCCGGGCCACTGATCTGCCCATCAAAAAAGTCGCATTTGATGAGCCTAATATCTCCATCGCTCGAAATCTGGGGATCAAAGAGGCCGCCGGCGAAATCATCGCATTCATAGATGATGACTCTATTGCTGAACCAACCTGGCTTTACCGGTTGACTGCGCCATTCACGGATCCGACCGTGATCGCCGCGACGGGCTGGACACGCGACCGCGACGGTTTTCGCTGGCAGAGCCGGGGGGCGCGGATGACTGCGGCGGGCTTCCCGGTCGAATTGAACATTCCGGCTGATCGGACGACTCTGCTCTCGCCAAAGAACGGGCATCCGGTCAATCTGCACGGAACCAACTGCGCCTTTCGCGCCCGTAATCTGCGCGAAATTGGAGGCTTTGACCCGATCTTCGCCTATCATCTGGACGAATCCGATGTTGCCATGCGGCTTGCAGTGAATTGGCCCTCTTCACTGACCGCGGTTGTTCCTGACGCACAGGTTATTCACGCCCGCGCAGCGGCGGATTACCGCGACCAAAGCAGTATTCCAACCGATCTTACCGCAACCGGTCGGTCAGCGGCGCTATTCTCAAGGCGCCACAGCGGTCCGGACCCGAATGATAAGATAGTGAAACGTACCCGGCGTAAGCTGATTAGGCACATGCTCTCTGGCCAACTGGATCCCACCCGAGTGAACGGCATCATCAATACGCTCAAGGCAGGTCTCAGGTCTGGTCACGCAGTTGGGCTGCCCGATCCGCCTGCTGCGATCCAAATCGACTTGACAGAGTTTCTGCCCATGCCATCCAAAGCACGGGATCATAGAGTTTTCTCAGGTTGGCATTGGCAGGCAAAGCAGTTGCGTGCCAATGCGGCGAAAGTGGTAGGTCATGGAGCTTTGGCAACCGTGATTCTGCTGACGCCAGGTTTCATGCCGCACCGGCTTCGCCTGACCAAAGGCGGGTGGTTCGAACAGACGGGCGGCCTTTGGGGCGTGTCCGAGGCGGACGACAAAGCAACACGGCCTTGGCAGCAAAACGAAAGACTACAGAGAGAGCGGAGCCTGAGCGAGATTCGTCGGAACCGATCAAATATGTCAAACGTTTGAGCCGCGCGCTTGTCCCGCGACGGGTATATGGCGTAATAGGTCAGTCGATGGGGGGCGTCCCTGGAAAAGGAATTTGCTTCATGAGTCGAAAAGTTACAAAAGCCATTTTTCCTGTTGCCGGACTCGGCACGAGATTTTTGCCCGCGACGAAGTCTATTCCGAAGGAAATCATGACTTTGGTAGACCGGCCGCTTATTCAATACGCGATCGACGAAGCCCGCGCTGCAGGGATTGAAGAGTTTATTTTTGTGACTTCTCGCGGGAAGGGTGCACTGGAAGATTACTTCGATCATGCACATGAACTGGAAGCGAATCTCAAGCGCGGCGGCAAAAACGATCTGCTGGACATCCTGCGCGCGACAAACATGGATTCGGGGGCAATCGCCTATGTCCGCCAGCACAAGGCCATGGGTCTGGGTCATGCCGTCTGGTGCGCGCGCCGCCTTGTCCCGGAAAATGAACCTGTCGCCGTCATTCTGACAGATGACGTCATCATGGGTGAGCCGCCCTGCCTTCAGCAGATGATCGAGGCACATGGCGAAACCGGCGGCACAATGGTTGCCACCATGGAAGTGCCGATGGAAAAAACCAAAGCCTACGGTGTTCTGGACGTGGCAGAGGATATGGGTGCCATCGTCAAGGCGCGCGGTCTTGTTGAAAAGCCGAAAGAAAACCCGCCTTCCAACCTTGCGGTGATCGGTCGTTATATTCTTGCGCCGACCGTGCTTCAGAACCTCAACAAGCTGCGCGAAGGTGCGGGTGGTGAAATACAGTTGACCGACGCCATCGCTGACGAAATCACCGAAGGCCGCGACGTTTTCGGTCTGCGCTTCCGCGGCCAGCGATACGACTGCGGTTCCAAAGCCGGTTTCTTGCAGGCAACCGTCGCCTTTGGCTTGGAGCGTGAAGATCTGCGGGCAGATTTTCTCGATTACCTTCAAGAAATTATGTCGATGCAGCGCGCGGCTGAGTAATGCCGCCAACCGTTCTTGTTACCGGCGGCGCCGGCTATATCGGTTCACATGCGTGCAAGGCGCTGAAAGCATCAGGATACCTTCCCGTCACTTATGACAGCTTGGTCACGGGGTGGCGTGAGGCTGTCAAATTCGGTCCGTTTGTTCACGGCGACCTGATGGACCGTGTTCTCCTGGATCAGACTTTCAGTGAATACCAGCCGATTGCAGTCATGCATTTCGCCGCGCTCAGTCAGGTCGGTGAGGCGATGAGCCAGCCCGGCAAGTATTGGCGCGGCAATGTCTGCGCCTCGCTGAACCTGATAGAAGCGACGATCGATGCCGGAGTGCGTGACTTCGTTTTCTCTTCGACCTGCGCGACCTACGGCGATCAGGACGGGGTGGTGCTGGATGAGGGCAGCTTGCAGGCCCCGCTGAACGCTTACGGCGCATCGAAACGCGCGATCGAGGATATGCTGAAGGATTTCGGCGCGTCTGATGGCCTGAACAGTGTGATTTTCCGTTATTTCAACGTCGCTAGCGCAGATCCCGATGGCGAAGTCGGAGAGTTTCACCAGCCCGAGACGCATCTTGTTCCGCTGATCCTGGATGCGGTCGAGGGGAAGCGCGCGGCACTGACGGTTCACGGAACGGATTACCCGACAGAAGATGGTACCTGCATCCGCGATTATGTTCATGTGATGGATCTGGTCGATGCGCATGTTCTGGGACTGAACTGGCTTCGCGCCGGCAATGGACCGACAAGGGGCGGGACAGAGGTGTTTTGCCTTGGCACCGGCAAAGGCTTCTCTGTCCGAGAGGTTATTTCAGCCGCGGACAGCATCACCAACCGTGAAGTGCCGACCCAGGAAGGCCCTCGGCGCGCGGGCGACGCGGTGAAGCTCGTCTCGGGAAGTGAGCAGGCAAGCAAGGTTCTTGGGTGGAAACCCGAACGTTCGACGATGCCGCAGATGGTGCGCGACGCATGGCGTTGGCATCAGATCGGTGGATATGGCGGCTGAGGCGCCGGTCATTCTGGACGTCTCTAGGCTGGTGTCTCGCATCGGCACTGGCCCTCTGACAGGGATAGACCGGGTCGAGGCCGCCTGGCTTGGACATGTCGCGAGCCGCAAGCACAACCTGATCTGCCGCGTCAGCCGTGGACAGCTTTTGCTGCCACCAGAAGCGGGGCCGAAGATTCTTCGGTGGATTTCGGGCAACAGGTGGGACCTTCCGGTCCAACCGGGATGGCGGGAACGGCTCGCTGGCCAGAACGGTGGCGCGGCCCGCGCCAAAACAGCACTTCGCGAAATGGCCCTTTTCTCTGCGGGGCGGTCCGGGAAGGGTTTGGTCCGACAAGCGATGCAGTCCCTTGGCCGTGACATCACCTATCTGAATGTCGGCCATTCGAATCTGGATCGCGCTTTTCTGGCCAACATGTCGGAGTGCAAGCGCGTCGTGATGATCCACGACACGATACCGCTGGATCATCCCGAATATACCCGAGAGGGTCAGACAAAAAAATTCCGCACGCGCTTTATGACAGCGCTGACATTCGCCGATCAGATCATCGCAATCTCTCAGGCCACGGCAGAGCGGATCGAATTGTGGCGCGGCAGGCTGGCAATCACACGGCGCGCGCCCATTGCTGTCGCGCATATCGGCACGACTTTGTCGCCCTCGCGCCCGGACGAAATTCCCGGCGATCTCGATCTGAGACGACCGTTTTTCTTGGCACTTGGCACGATAGAGCCGCGCAAGAATCACGCCCTGCTTCTGGATGCGTGGGATATTATCCGCGACCGGATGTCGGGCGAGGATATTCCACAGCTTTTCATCATTGGACGTCGCGGCTGGAATAACCACGAAGTTTTCGCTCGCCTCGACGCTCTCCCCCTCGATGGACCGGTTAAAGAGCGCAATCATCTGAACGATGGGGCGGTCGCTGCACTGGTCGAACGTTGCCACGGTTTGCTTATGCCGTCCTTCGCTGAAGGCTTCGGCCTGCCGCTGACCGAAGCAGCAGCGCGCGGTGTCCCTTTACTGTGCACACCGCTGCCGTCTGCACGAGAACTCATTGGCGACTATGCGACCTATCTGCCCGCATCCAACCCTGACGAATGGGCCGGAAAAATCATTGAGCTTGCGAATATCAACCCTATCCGTATGAAGAAATTAGAAATTTCCGGGTGGGAGAACCATTTCCGTATTGTTAATCACGCGCTAGAATTTGCTCCTCAGGGTAGAGGAGCATAAGAAAGTTCGATTTGAACGCATAATGTGGTAATCCAAAGTGAGCGTAGGAATTCGTTCAAGTTTAAACGCCCTGAGATTACGGGCGACACGGCAATGGTATCTTGGCCGCGCCATCCGACGCCGCAAACAGGTGGTGCCGGTCGAAACACGCCTGCGGAAAGTACCTTCGGACGCAATTTTATGCTTCGTTACGCTTCGCAACGAACTTGTAAGACTCCCCTTCTTTCTGGACTATTATCGAAATATGGGGATAGGGCATTTCCTGATCGTCGATAACGGGTCAAACGATGGAAGCCTTGAATACCTCAAGGAGCAACAAGACGTTTCGGTCTGGAGCACATCGGGAAGCTACAAAGCCTCTCGGTTCGGGATGGACTGGCTGAACTGGCTGCTTTTCCGCTATGGCTCAGGGCACTGGTGCCTGACAGTCGATCCCGATGAATTTCTGGTCTACCCACATTGCGACAGCCGACCCATACAGGCCCTGACGCATTGGATGAATGCCTCGGCCATAAAGTCGCTTCCGGCGATGTTGCTGGACGTCTATCCCAAGGGCCGGATCGGGGATGAGCCTTACCGGTCTGGCACCAACCCGCTGGAAATTGCCTGCTACTTTGATCCCGCCAACTATATGATCCACAAGAACGGGCGCTATGGAAATTTGTGGATACAGGGCGGGCCCCGTGCGCGAAGTTTTTTCGGCCGCGATCCAAAACTCGCCCCGGCGCTGAATAAGATCCCCTTGGTGAAATGGCAGCGCAACTATGTCTACGTCTCCTCGACGCATATGGCGCTGCCAAGATCGTTGAACCTCGTCTATGACGAAAATGGTGGTGAGCGTATCGCCGGGGCCCTTCTGCACGCGAAATTTCTATCCACATTCATCGAAAAATCCGATGAAGAAATGCTGCGCGGCCAACATTACGCCAACAGCCAGGAATACCGTGCCTATTCCGCCGGACTTCAGGGTGACATGACGCTTTGGAACGAGGAATCCCGGCGCTACGAAGGCTGGCGGCAACTGCAAGAACTTGGCCTTATCTCGCAAGGGAACTGGGCATGACGGCACCGACACGGATCGGCGTTATTCTCCTGTGCCACGATCAGTTGCAGGTCGCGGCCAGCATGGTACGCGCATGGCGGGATGGCGGTGCCGCGGTGGCGATCCATGTCGACCGAAGGGCCAGGCAAGAAGAATATGACCAATTGCGCGGCTCTCTGTCGGGTCAGACAGATGTTGCGTGGGTAGAACGTCAGCGCTGCGATTGGGGCCGCTTCTCTATGGTAGAGGCGACACAGGCCGCCGGCAGAACCCTGTTGGACGAATTCGACGACGTTACTCATGTTTTCGTGGCGTCGGGCAGTTGCCTTCCCTTGCGCCCAGTTCCCGAACTCTGCGAGTATCTGACACGGCACCCTGCAGTTGACTTCATTGAGAGCGTGACCGCTCAGGATGTCGGCTGGACGGTTGGCGGTCTGAACATGGAACGTTTCCTTTACTATTTCCCTGTCTCATGGCGTAGAAATCGACGGCTGTTCGACCAGCTTGTCGCGCTTCAACGCAGTATCGGGCTGAAACGCAGGCTACCACAGGGAATTGTCCCTCACCTCGGCTCGCAATGGTGGTGTCTGACTCGCAAAACTTTATCCAACATCCTTGAAGACCCGCGACGCAGAGAATTCGATCGCTTCTTCAGGTGGTCCTGGATACCTGACGAAAGCTATTTTCAGACATTGGCGCGCAGGCATTCAAAACGGATCGAAAGCCGCTCGCTGACTGTGTCGAGCTTTGACTACCGCGGAAAGCCTTATATCCTTTACGACGATCACGCCGATATGCTGGCCGCATCGCGCTGCTTTGTTGCCCGCAAGATCTGGCCCGGCGCCGAAAAACTCCTGTCACGTTTCCCGGAGGATGCGGGGCCGGGAAATGTCCGCGATGAACCCGACCCCGCGCGAATAGAGCGCCTGATCAGTGCCACCGTCGCGCGGAGCAAACTGGGTCGGCCTGGTCTTTACATGCAAAGCCGTTTTCCCAAGAAAGATCAGGAGAACGGCAAGACCGCCGCCCCTTACGCCATCCTGCAAGGTTTTACGGACATTTTCCCTAATTTCGAAAACTGGCTTGCCGCACGGGTTGAAGCCGACGTTCACGGGCATCTGCTGGGACCGGACGGTGCAGAATTCGCCGGTCGGCCTAAGATCGGTCCGGGCGGCTTATCCACATACCCGGAAAGCCGCGACTACGATGCGGCAGGTTTTTTGACCAGCCTTATCCGTATCACAGAAAGGCCACAGGTCTTTCAATTTGGCCCGCGCGACAATCAGGCGCTGAACTGGTTCACAGCCACAGATCCAAACGCTACCATCCGGGTCGTCACAGGGGCATGGGTTGTCCCCCTGATGCATTCGGAGATGCCTTTCGACGATATTCGGCGTGTCGCCGCCCGCCTGCAGCAGATCGAACTGGCGCAACTTGGAGTTTTGCGATCAGTCTGGGTCAAGGCAAATATCGAAACATGGGAGCTTTCTGACTTTGCCGCGCGTCCCGGCGCAATCCTTCAACGGGTGGTGCGCGACCTGGAATACGCTTCCGGTTCATGGCCTTTATACGATCAACTACCCGCGCAGCGCGATCTTGACCAGTTGGGGCGCTTTCTTCAACGCCTGCGAAACGCGGGTCTTCAGCCACGCCTGATGGGCGATTTCCCGGCCACGCGTTCGGAACAGGAATGGCATGTCTGATTTCAACAGCTTCGTGATATTTGCGGAAATGCGCACCGGCTCTAACCTGCTGGAGGCGACGCTGAACGCCATCAAGCGTGTCACCTGCTTTGGCGAGGCATTTAACCCCTATATGCTCGGCTGGCATGACACCGATCAGATCCGCGGGATCTCCAAGCAGCAGCGCGAGGAAGATCCGCTGTCGTTGCTCGCCGCTATCACTGGCCGCGAGGACCATCTGTCAGGCTTCCGCTATTTCCACGATCACGACCCACGCGTGTTCGATGCGATCATGGCAAACCGACGCTGCGCCAAGATTGTGCTGACCCGCAATCCGCTTGAAAGCTATGTTTCGACCGAACTGGCATGGCACACGAACCAGTGGAAGCTGAACCAGACAGAGACACCGATACCGGCCGCAATCGAATATGACGGGGCGGCCTTTCGCAAAACGCTTGCGTCAATCCGAGAGTTTCAGGGTCGCGTTCTGCACCGCCTGCAGACGTCAGGTCAGGCAGCATATTGGCTGAACTACGACGATCTGCGCGACAGTCAGATCATGACGGGATTGCTGCATTGGCTGGGCCGCACGGACTTGGAAAAGGTCAGCCCGGCATCGGATCAGGTGCCGCAGAACCCGCGCGAGATGTCGTCCAAGGTCAGCAATTTCGACGCCATGCGCCGGGATCTGTCAGAGTTCGATCCATTTGAATTGTCGCGCATTCCGACATTCGAACCCAAGCGCGGCCCCGCCGTTCCCAGCTTTTACACCAGTGAGGCAGGCGGCGGCCTTGTCTTTATGCCGGTCAAAGGCGGCCCGACTGATCCCATCCTTTCATGGCTGAAAGCCATTGATGCCCCCATAAAGGGAAATCACAACCAGACCAGCCTGCGGAAATGGCTGCGCTGTCACCCCGATCACCGCAGCTTCACCGTTCTGCGCCACCCGCTTCGGCGTGCATGGTCGGCCTTTTCGCATCTGATCGGCGCGGCCCCGGCAGAGCTTCGCCAGCAAATGCGCGAAACGCACCGTGTCCCTCTGCCCGCTGATGAGGCGCTTTTTGACATGACTCCAGAGCAGCAACACCAGCTGTTCATGGACTTTCTAGGCTTTCTGCGGCGCTGCCTGAACGGACAGACAAGCTTGCAGATGCTGCCTGTTTGGGCCAGCCAGACAGAGGTTCTGGCCGGTTTCGCCCAATTCCTGTCGCCCGATATGATTATGCGCGAAGATACTCTGGAACGGGATCTGAATTGGATGGCGAGTGCGGCGGGCCTTCCGGCGCCGGCCACGCCTCTGTCAGAGCCGATGCCGGAATTTCTGACCGATAACACGCTGCAAAAGGCTGCACAGGCTGCCTATCAGCGGGACTATATCCAGTTCGGGTTCGGCGAACAGGTTTAAGCGGCGCGCGCCAGTGACAGCGTTTTTACCTACAGAACCGGTGGTCACCGTCTGAGTGCCTTTTTCGGCTGCGCTCTATCGGCCAGCTCCTCCAGCACCCTGACGCGCCCGAACTCTTTCTGCGCTTTTCCAAGCGCCGCTGTGTAGTTCGGCCTCAGCCGATCAAGTTCGTCATCGATCCGCGCGATATCGCGCGCCAGCCTTCCGGCCTGCACATGTGCCGACGCGGCACCGGAAAGCGTGAATGGCTCTTGCCGGATCAGAAGCTGGTGAAGCATTGAACTTCGCTCGGCACGTTCGGCCCTCAGCGCCTCGACATGACGACGAAAGGCGGCAAAACGCTCCAGCTCTGCGTCCGAGCGCAGTCCGGCCAGCCGTGCCAGTTTCCCGAGCTTTTCTTTCTCCAGCTTCATTCTCTCGCCTCCAGCCCACGGTGAGCCTTTACCAGCCGCGCTTCACCTTTTCCCGCATCGTCTCAGCGAACCGGATTGCGGCTGCCACGGCAGCGAAATGGTCCGGCTCTATCTCCGCGCCGATATCGACGCTCGCATGAATCGCACGCGCGCATAGCGGATCGGACCAAACCGGCACATCATGCTCAGCCGCTCGCTGCCTGATCCGCGCGGCAACTGCGTCTGTACCCTTGGCGACGCAGACCGGTGCCTTTCCACTTCCCCGTTTCCACGTCAGCGCAACGGCATAATGCGTCGGGTTGACGATCACGACGTCAGCCCGCTCCACATCAGCCAGCATGGAGCTCATGACGATCTCCATGGATTTCTGGCGCCGCGCTGATTTCATATGCGGGTCGCCATCGCTTTCCTTCATCTCATCCTTCATCTCCTTCATGGACATGCGGTTGCGACGCCGAAAATCCAGATGTTTCCATCCCAGATCGGCAATCGCGAACACCGCCGAGATGACGAGGGAAAGCAGCAGCGCATTTTCAATCACAGCCCGTAAACCAGTCAGCCATCCCTTCGCTGCCCCTGTCGCAAGCAATTCGGCCAGCATGGTCCGAAAAAGCAACCAGCCCCCCAAACCGACCGCAGCAACCTTGCAAACGGATATGGCGAAGGTCACGAGCGCTGTTTTACCGAATTTTTGACCCGCGTTTTTCACCGGATTGATACGGGACATATCGACGGAAAGTTTGCTGGGAACAAACACCACCCCACGCTGTACCACCAACCCTATCAGAACAACCGCCGCCGGTATCGCGATCGCAGCGAGCGTATAGATCGCCGCAGAACCCCAGACCCGCATTGCCATGTCGAGGTCATATCCCGTCGTCGTCCTGCCGTCAGGGGCGCGGGTCGACCCGACATCTGACCACACCCCGGTGCTCGCCAGCATCCATGCGGGAAGCAACCAGTCAATGATGACCGCGCCCCCCACCAACGCGCCAAGATAGGCGAGCGCCGCATTGACCTCGGTCGATCGTGGGAAGTCACCCTTTTCCCGCGCCTTTCGCAGTTTCTGTTCGGTGGCCTCAAACTGCTTGTCGTCGTTCTGCTCTTCGCTCATCGCGGTAGGGCACCCGCCCCTAGCACTGTATCCGCCCAGATCTGCAGAATTCCCGGTGACAGAACGGCCAACCCGATCAGCGCCATAAGGATAATCGCGGGCGCACCAATGAAAACAACGGGCAAAGTGGGCATGACCCTGTTCACGACCGCAGTCAGCAATTGGTACAGCAACCCGCCAAGAATGAACGGCGATGCCAGTGCCATTGCCAGAACGAAGGACTGACCGACCAGCCCAACCACAGCGTGTACCTGAAGCACAACATCAACTGAGAAACCCGGCGGGAAGACGAGATAGCTATGAACGATCATTTCGATCAGCATCACGGGAAGGCCCAAAGCCATCAGCAGCGCCAGACCTGCCAGATGAAACAGGTTGCCAATGGGATGCGGCGCGGCCTCTGTCCCAGTTCCGATCAATTGCGACAAAGAGGCGGTTGCACCTATCGCTGAACTGGCCGTGTGTAGCGCAAAGGTGATAAGCCGCACCGGCAGTGCCACAATAACGCCCAGAAAAAGCTCTTTCAGCGCGACAATCGCGAATGCTAGCAAAGCCAGATCATCGGCCCGGTGATGTTCTGGCGCCAATATCGCAGCGAAAGGACAAAGCGCCATAGCCAGGCCGACGCGAAGTCTGGCGGGCAAAATACGCGCCGAAAATGCGGGCAAAACCAGAATGATAGCCTGCACCCGCATATAGGTCAGGATCAGCGGAAGAAGCACGGTCAGCATATCCGGCGGCAGAAAAGACAAAGCCGACTTCATTCGTTGCCGATTGTCGCCAGCAGGCTGATGTCAGCGGCGGGATCAATATCACCCAATGCAAGAACAGGTATTCTGATCGATTGAGAGATCACCATCTCTCTAACCAACCGTCTTCGATGATCTGCAACGGCAAGAACGAGTTCCTGCCCCTGATCGAGTGTCGCCAGGGTCTTGCGAAGCTGTGTCGCAAGTTTGCGCGCAAGGTCGGTGACCGGCAGCCCTTCACCGCTCCTTTGCCCCGCAGCTTCCAGCTTCGACAGTTCGGTTTCCCAGACCGGGTGCAGCTGCAGCACATTCAATCGGCCAGAATTGCCGATCATGGCCTGCGTGATCTGACCGCGCATCCGGTGCCGGATCGCCTCGAACACATTTTCCGCCGAACCCGCGTTCCGGTGTTCATGGATCGCATCCACGATCAGGGGCAGGTTCCTGATCGGCAGCCCCTCATCCAGCATCAGCCGCAGGACACCAAGCAACAGTTCGGGGGCTACCTTGTCCGGCAGCATATTGTCGAAATACTGCTGATAGGTCTTTCCGCGCGAGGGGTCGCTCATCTCTTTCAGCTCGGCGATCAGGCGTTGCAGAGATGACAGGGTCAGCAGATCCGACATGCAGGATTTCGTCACTTCCATCAGATGCGTTGACAGGACCTCCATCGGGGTGATGATGGTTGCCCCCGCAAGGGCGGCGGCTTCCTGCAATCCCGGCTCTACCCATTTCGCCGATGCAGAAAAAACCGGTTCGGCAATCGTCTCGCCCGGAAGGTTGCCGAGCACATCTTCATCCCCAAGGGCCAGCAGCATGCCGATTTTCAGACTGCCACGACCGCGCCTGACGCCATGAACCCTGATCAGGTACTCATCAGGCGCACAGGCGGTGTCATCCGTAATCCGGACCTCTGGCAAAACGAGGCCGAAGCTTCGCCCGATATGTGTCCGAAGGCTGGCAATGCGCGGTGCGAGCCCTTTGCCTGTATCGAGCGCATCAATAACGAGATCGGCACCTATTTCGACCGAGATATCATCGACATCAATATCGTCACCGATGCGCCGGATGGGAAGCTCGGTCGTTGGCTCATCCTCCGCCTGTTCCGGCCCGGTTTCAGGCGTGCGCAGGCTGATCTTCCATGCTGCAACAGCCAACGCTGCCGCGAGCAGGATGAAAATCAGGCTGGGCATACCCGGAACAAGCGCCAGCAAAATCATCGTTGCGGCGACGACGGCGGGCGCTCGCCAATCTGCCGTTGCCTGCCCGAGGATAAGGTTCGAGGTTTCCTCTGTCGCGCCACCACGCGAAAGCAGCAGCGCCGCCGCCATTGACGTGATCAATGACGGCACCTGCGTCACCAGCCCATCCCCGATCGTCAGGCGCGAGTAGTTCTGAAGTGCGTCAGCCGCCGGCAAATTATGGACAACAACCCCCATCGCCATACCGACCAGCAGGTTGATCAGCGTGATGACAATGCCCGCAATTGCATCGCCCTTGACGAATTTCGTCGTCCCGTCGAGAGAGCCGAAAAAGCTGATCTCGCGCTGATCGCTTTCGCGGCGTCGCCTTGCTTCGTTGTGATCTATGGCACCACAATTCAGGTCGCCATCAATCGCAAGCTGTTTGCCGGGCAGGCTGTCAAGCGCAAAGCGCGCCGAGACCTCCGCCATGCGGCCCGCACCCTTGGTGATGACAACGAAGTTCACGGCTGAGATAACCGCGAAGATGGTCAGACCGATCAGCAATGATCCACCGGCGACGAAGCGGGCGAAACCGTCGATGACATGCCCTGCGGCACTGGTTCCGGTATGGCCCTCGGTCAGGATAAGGCGGGTCGAGGACACGTTCAGCGACAGACGGATCGCCAGCGATACCAAAAGAAGCACGGGAAATGCCTGAAAGTCGGTTGGCCGTGCCACAGTGGATGCCATGACCAGTATCATCGTCGCAGTGGCGATAGAGACCGCAATCCCGAAATCCAGTGCCATCGCTGGCATCGGGATGACCATCATCAGGACGATCAGCACCAGACCTACCGTGACAAGGGTGCCCTTCAACGCGCCGTCCTTCGCATTGTGACGGGCTGCGTCAATCTGCATCCGACGGATCCTCGGAAGGTTCCGCGCCAGAGCCGTTTCCATCGTCTTCGTGGAAAACAACGCGATCCAGCGACACAGGCTCACCCGTCAGCAGGCCAGTACGTCGCAGATAGACAAGTGCCAGCATGCGATCGGCGGGGCGCTGCAGCCGCGCCACATCGAGCAGCAGCGCCGGTGGCATACGTCGCCCCGACAGAACGATCCGGTCCACCTCTTGCGTGAATGACGTCAGATCATGAACATCCGGTGCGGAAGACAGTGCAGCCGAAAGCAGGAAGATTTGCCACATCACGCAGCCCTCTTTATCTCGCGCAGTGCAGTTTCGAGCGCGACAAAGCTGGGTCGCAGATCCTCTGGTGCGGTTTGGCGACCGACCTCTACGCAAAGATTTGTTGCGTGCTGGTGAAGGCCAGCCACAAGCACCGATTTGATGACATCGTAAAACGCCAGATCACAGCCGCGCACCGTCTCCAGCCGCTTGGCGATGGGCGCGACAAGGCCATAGGCCAGAAACACGCCCAGAAAGGTGCCGACAAGGGCGGCGCCGATCATCTTGCCCAGCACCTCCGGCGGCTGATCGATCGAACCCATCGTCTTGATGACGCCAAGAACGGCCGCGACAATGCCAAGCGCGGGCAATGCGTCAGCCATGCTTTGCAGGGCATGTGGGACGTGCATCTGTTCTTCCTTGATCAGTGCGATGCGCTTCGACAGCATATCCTCGACCTGATACGGATCGTCGTAGTTCAGGCTGGCCGAGCGCAGGGTGTCGGCAATGATCGAAACCGCCTCGTGATCGGCGATCACCCGTGGATAGGCCCTGAAGATGCTGCTGTCCTGCGGGTTCTCGATATGCTCTTCCAGCTCGACCGGGTTGCTGCGGGCAAGCCGCAGCAGTTGAAACAGCAGGCAAAGCAAATCCTCATGGTCCTGCGCCTTCCACACCGGCCCTTTGAATGCCTGCAACAGCGACGGAAACGTCTGCTTGAGGATGCTGCCGCTGTTTGACAAAATATATGAACCCGCAGCAGCACCGCCGATAATCATCATTTCGAATGGCAGCGCATGAAGGATCACGCTGATCTTGCCACCCGCCAACGCGTATCCGCCGAAAACCATACTGACGGTCAGGAGTATGCCAAATGCGCCGAACATGGTGCCCTCTTATTTTTTTGCTGCGCTGCGGGCGCCCATGAAAGCGGTGAGGATCGCTGCATTCTGGGGGTCGATTGCCGCGATAATGCGCGCTCCGGATTCAGGGCTGAGCCGCATCAGAAGCTCTGCTGCAAATTCGGGCGGCAGGCTGTCGATCACGGCGGCCGCGTCTTTGGGCTTCATCGCCTCATACACCGCGACAAGGCGATGAATGTCGTCGTCTACGGCCTTTTGCTTGTTGGTTCTGGAGCCGGTTGCTTGGCCCTGTTTACCCTTAAGTCTGCGCAACTCTGCCGTGATGGCGGCACGGCTTTGTTCGATCCCGGCCCTCTTGCGGTCGAGCGCGGCCAGGGCTTTGGCAATTCTGTCTTCCCTCACTGTCAGGCGGGACACAAGCTCCACGACCTCTGGGACGTCGCCACACCCGGCCAGAAGATCGCCCTCATTTTCAGCTTTATCAGCCTGCTGAGACGGTTGCAGTGAAAGCGCCGCGACCGGCAAAAGGGAAAGGGCAAAGAAGGCTCCGATTAACCTAGGCATCGGCACCTGCCCTTTCCGTTCGGCGCGGCTTCAACCTCCTTGGACGGATACCACCAGCCCGTGTTATGTCCTGCCGAAGGGCCAGCTGCGCCTGTTCATCCCGCGCAGTTGCAATTGTTCCGCAAAGATTATGCGCTGCCTGCTCTGCCTCTGTCTTTGCGCGCCGGATCGAGCGTTCAAGTCGTGCCACTTCAGCCGACATGACTGCGATTGCCGCACCCAAGCCGCTTTCCAGATCGTTGAGCTTTCGCAGCCTGCGCGACAGCACATAGCAATATAGCGCAAGCGGCACGGGCAGCATTGCAGAGGCAACAGAAAGGATGAGGTCCCAGCTCATTGTATCGCAAACTCCGTAATCAGTACTTTTGCGGCGCCGACCTCACCGAGGAGCATGTCAATTCGCGTCTGCAGCTCTGTTCGGATGATCTCCAGCACGCCGCGGCGGTCGATTGCGGCGGGGGCGATATTGCTGAGGAAGAGGTTAAAGCTGTCGAGAATGCGTGGCATCTGCTGCTTGATCGCGGCGACCCTTTCAGGCTCTGCTTCAAGCTTTACGCTCAGCACGATCTGACGTGTGCCGCCCAACATCGGCACCATGATTCGCGGCACCTCCACGAAACCCACCGCGGCGTTCTTTCCGGTCATCTCGCCAGAACGCAGCATCGCCAAGGGCGAAACAAGACCAGCATAAGCTGCGGCGAATGAGCCGGCCCCTGCCAGAAACAGCAACGCGGCCATTATCAGGGCCGGACGGCCACGCCCTCGCGATGTGCTTGGGTTCTTCGTTGTATCAGCCATACGATTCTCCCTTCTCGGAAACAGGGGATAGCAGTGCTGAACTAACCAATAATTAACGGGCATCGTGCCAGAAGCGGGAAGGCTGAACGCACGAATCGAAGGGTGCCCAATTGAATGAGCTGCTGAAATTCTGGACCTCACGGACCTTCCGGCAGAGATTGGCCATATGCGGCGGCTTCGCCTTAAGTTTCCTGCTGATGCTTGCCTTTATCGCCTTGGCCGGGCGCGTTCCGATGGCTTTGCTTTATTCCGGGCTGGACGATGTCCAGGCGGCACCTATCGTTACGCATCTTGAGCAAAGCGGCATTCGTTTTGAAATCCGCAACGGCTCGATCTGGGTCGACGAGGCGCAGCGCGACAGGGTGCGCATGGATCTTGCGGGACAAAACCTCCCGCAGATGGGAGGTGCAGGCTATGAAATTCTGGACAAAATGTCGGGGTTCAGCACCACGTCGCAGATGTTCGATGCAGCCTATTGGCGCGCCAAGGAAGGTGAGCTTGCGCGGACGATTCTGTCGATCCCGACGATCCGCTCGGCGCGCGTGCACCTGACCGTGCCGCAATCACGGGGTTACCGGCGCGGACAGCCCGGCGCGGCTTCCGTCACGGTTGTGACCGATGGCACCCCGGTCAGTCCCGCACAAGCCAGTGCGATGCGCTTCCTGATTGCATCCGCGGTGCCGGAGCTGACGGCCGATGATGTCTCGGTCATAGACAGTGCGCGGGGGCTAATCAGTCCGCCGGACGATCAGAATTCAGCGGATCGTGAGGCGCAGATGAAAGCGAATGTGGAGCGCATTCTCAGCCCGCATGTTGGTGCAGGCAATGCCATCGTTGAACTCAGCATCGAACTTGTCACCCAGTCCGAACAGCTTGTCGAGCGCAGCATCGATCCGGCGCAAAGAGCGATGATTTCGGAGGAGTCGGAAGAGCTGACTGACGAAAGCAGTTCTGTTGGCGATGCGCCTGTTACCGCGGCCTCGAACCTGCCAGAGCAGAGCGGAAACGAGACCGGCAAGCAAACCTCCCAGCGGGCAGAGACCCGGCAGCGCTCCAACTACGAATTCGGCGGCATCACTCGCCAGATCGAACGTCAGCCGGGTGCGATCCGGCGTCTGAGCGTCGCCGTTCTTGTCAGAGAGGCAACGGCGACTGGCGAAGACGGAACGCCCGCCCCCGCCCCGAGAACAGAGGATGAGCTGTCGGCGATAAGGGATCTTGTGGCAGCCGCTGTCGGCTATGATGAAGAGCGTGGTGACGAGTTGATCGTTCGTTCAATGCCTTTTGTTGCCAATGCCAGTCCCGGCACCGAGATCGCTCAGACCAACACATTGTTTGACAGGTTGGCCGTTGCATCGCTGGCAAAGCTGGCACTGGTCGGCGTTTTCGCGATCATTGCCATGGCGCTTACACTGCGCGCCATTCGCAGGACCGCCCCCGGCACCAGTGCCGTTCTGGACACGACGGCACCGTTGCAGGTCAATGACTTCGCTATGTCGGACGGGTCTGCAGTCGACAGCGAGGCCAGCCAGGACATGAACCTGAGCAACGACCTGCCGATGTTGTCGATGGCAGCGGCCGATTTTGACTTCGACACGCCCGATACTGACTTCAGCGACAGCGACCCCATCGAACGGCTAAAACGCTTGATGAGGGATCGGCAGGAAGAAACCGTTCGTTTGCTTAACGGATGGATCGGGGCAGACGACAGGCCAACGACATGAGCGCGCTGCTTCGGTTCGAAAACTTCGCAGGCCCGGTCGTGGCGCCGCCAGAAACCTTCTCAGCAGAAGATCTGCAAAAGGAGTACCTTCGTGGCCTGGCGGATGGAGAGGCAGCAGCAGGAGACGCAGCGCTTTCAGAGATGACCGAAGCGCTGAAGCTGGCGGCATCGGCAGCACAGGAAAAAGCAGAGCTGCGCGCCGAAACCATCCGCTCAACGCTTGCCGCGATAGTACCTGTGCTGGACGCGATCACCGGACAACTTGCAACCACGTCCGCCGGCCGGGTGACCGAAGTTCTGTCAGCCGAACTTCAACGACTTTGCTTGGCGGGCGTAGCACCAACCTGCCGCATCTCTGGCGGCGCATCGGCCTTGGCCAGCGTAGCGGACCGGATCGAGGAACTCGGCCTTGAGGGGGTCACGCTTCTGCCGGGAACGGCAACCGAAATCAGCTTTGATGGCGGTCGCATAACCATCGAAACGGAACAGATCACAGCGGCTATCCGCGAACTTCTCGCAGAGATGCTGGATATAGAGGAGGAACCAGATGGACCTGGGCAAGATTGTCCCGACCGACAACATTCCCGTTGAGATAACCATACGCATCGGCCGGTGCAGGCTGACAGTTGCAGAGCTTTCGCGGGTGAAGGAAGACGATATCCTGCCGCTTGATCAACCCATTGACGACAGGGTCGAGATTTGTGCGGGCGACCATATCATCGCCTATGGCGAACTGATCGAAGGTGACAGCGGATCCGACAGCCTGATGGTGCGCATCATCCGCGCGGCGGCAGAGGAAGGTTAGATGCCGCTTCGCGCCAAGCTGCGACGGGTTGTCACGCTGGCCGCGCTGATTATGCAGGCATTCGCAACAGTCGCGAGTGCCCAAATCGCTGCGGATCAAGGTGTTGGCATCTTCGAGCCGGACAACATAGCGGGCGCCGCCGGACGTGCCATCAGCGGGGCGGGTGGCGTCGGGCAAAGCTCCATCGTTATCTTCATCGCGCTGACCGTGCTTTCGCTTGCCCCGGCAATCGCCATTACCGTGACCTGCTTTCCCTTCATGGTCACGGTTCTGTCGATCCTTCGTCAGTCCCTGGGCCTTCAGCAATCACCGCCAAATATGCTGATCGTCAGTCTGGCCCTGTTTCTTACCTGGTTTGTCATGGACCCGGTCCTCAGCGCGGCCTGGCAGGCGGCCGGCCCGCCGCTGCAAGCGGGCGATATTACGGTTGCAGAGGCTTTGCTCCGCGCCGTTCAGCCGTTTGAGGAATTCATGTCGGCCCGGGCCAGTCCCGACATTCTGGATCATATGCGCAGCCTGTTGCCGGAAGGGACTAATCCGGACGGCCTGCGCATCCTTGTCCCCTCTTTCATGCTGTCAGAACTGCAGCGAGCCTTTGAGATCGGATTTCTGGTCGCCCTGCCTTTTCTTGTCATTGACCTGGTCGTCGCGGCGGTTCTGATGGCGATGGGCATGATGATGGTGCCACCTGCGGTCGTCGCATTACCGTTCAAACTGGCCTTCTTTGTGGTGGTCGATGGCTGGGCGCTTGTATCGGCGGCCCTTGTCAGGGGTTATCAATAATCCATCGAAACACGCCCCCGGCGCCGACCCGCACGCGACCGCTTGCAGCGCCTGAAGCCTACGGACCCTTGGGATCGCCGACTGTTGCACTATATTGGTCCGTGACAGGCGCCATACCGGCGCCACGAACTCCGAAGGCCAATCATGACACAGATCAACCAGATCGCATGGGACGATACGGTCCTGCCATTCCAGTTCGACCGCTCTGATATACGCGGCCGGATGGCGCGGCTGGACGGCGTCCTTGACCATATTCTTTCCCGTCACGACTACCCTGCACCGGTCGCGGCCGCCGTTGCCGAACTCGCGCTGCTGACCGCCCTGATCGGTCCGACGATCAAGTTACGCTGGAAACTGTCGCTTCAGGTGCGCGGCAAGGGCGCGATCCGCACGGTCGCGGCAGATTACTACGCGCCAGAGACCGAAGGCGGTCCGGCCCGCATCCGCGCATGGGCAAGCTTTGATGCCGAGCGGCTGACCGAAGAGCCGCATTTCGGCCAGATCGGCGAAGGCTATTTTGCCATCCTCATTGATCAGGGTACCGGCAAGCAGCCCTATCAAGGGATCACGCCCTTGGCGGGCGGATCGCTTTCTGCCTGCGCGGGCACCTATTTCGCCCAATCGGAACAATTGCCCAGCAGCTTTGCCCTGTCTTACGGCCAGTCCATCATGCCCGGTCAGAAAACCGGCTGGCGTGCGGGCGGTATCATGCTGCAAACCCTGCCCGCAAAGCCCGCACAAGGTGGCGAGGGCGGCAGCGGCCAGGATGGCCTGGTCGAAGCTGCAGATATCCTGCAAGGCCGGGAATCAGAAGACTGGACCCGCGCCAATCACCTCCTCTCGACGGTCGAGGAGATGGAGTTGATCGGCCCGACGCTCGCACCGACCGATTTGCTGGTTCGGCTGTTCCATGAAGAACAACCGCGTGTGTTTGACCCGCAGCGCATCGAGTTCGGTTGCCCGTGCAGCGAGGATAAGGTTCGCGGTACGTTGTCCATCTATTCGCAGAAGGACATCGGCCATATGACGACAGAGGAAGGGCTGGTCACCGCCGATTGTCAGTTCTGCGGCGCGCATTACGAACTTGATCCCCGCTCTTTGGGGTTTGAGGCAACGGTCGACGCCGACGGCAATGACTTGCCACAGGACAATGCCGCTGAATGAGTATCCGGATCGGATCAGCTGCTGTAACGGATCACGGGGCGGGCGATGCTGCGCGCCGTGATGCGGCATGGCTGAACCGGCCCTGTGGTCAGGCGCTTGTCGATCGATTGATCGCGGCGGTCCGGGCAAGTACCGCCGCGACCTCGGACTACGATGCCAGCCCGGATGTCAAACCACCGGACTTTCCATTGCGCGACGCCGGTGTTCTTGTTGCCTTTCACGAAACGGACGGGCGGCTGTACCTGACCAAACGCGCCGCGACCATGCGCCATCATCCGGGTCAGATCGCGCTGCCGGGCGGCAAGGTCGACCCGTCCGATGAAAACGCCGTCGCCGCAGCACTTCGTGAAGCGCAGGAGGAGATCGGCCTTCTTCCCTCGCAAGTTGAAGTGATCGGCACACTGCCTGCGCATCGCACCGTCACCCAATTCAGCATCACGCCCGTTGTCGGCATCATCCGCGGGGCGTTTACGCCCGTCCCGGAACCCGGTGAGGTCGCAGAGGTTTTTGCTCTGCCCTTCGCCCATATCGCAAATGCAGCGAATTACCGGCTGGAGGGCCGGATATGGCGGGGCAACTGGCGCGCCTATCGCGTGGCGCCCTACGGGCCCTATTACGTCTGGGGCGCCACGGCACGCATCCTGCACGCCTTTGCAGAACGGTTGTCGGTATGAGGGTTTCCGCCGCGTTTTTGGATGATCCCGCGCTGCGGCGGGTTCTGACAATGCTGGAAAACGGCGGGCATCGTGCCTTCGTCGTGGGCGGTGCCGTGCGCAATGCAGTTCTGGGTCAGCCGGTCGATGATATCGATATCGCAACCGATGCAATTCCCTTGCGCGTGGTGGAGCTGGCGACCGCCGAAGGGCTGAAAACCGTGCCGACCGGCATCGAGCACGGTACCGTCACTGTGATTGCGAATGGCACGCCTTTCGAGGTCACGACCTTTCGCCGCGATGTCGAAACCGATGGCCGGAACGCAACCGTCGCGTTCTCTGACCGAATCGAGGACGACGCCGCACGTCGCGATTTTACCATGAATGCCCTTTACGCAACGGCATCCGGAAAGGTTCTGGACCCGGTCGGTGGCTGGCCTGATCTTCGGCGGCGCGTGTTGCGCTTTGTCGGCGATCCCACCGCCCGCATCCGCGAGGATTATCTGCGTATTCTGCGGTTCTTTCGTTTCTATGCCTGGTATGCGGACAGTTCAGCCCCCGGCGCTACAGAGGCGATCACGGCAGAGAAAGAGGGGCTGCCCCGCGTCTCGGCAGAGCGTATCGGGGCAGAAATGCGTAAACTTCTGTCCGCGCCCGATCCGTCACATGCCTTGGCGTTGATGGCGCAAACCGGTGTGCTGAGTTTCGTTCTGGCGGGTGCAGATATCTCAGCCATGCCCGCGCTGATCGAAGCAGAAAAGACTGACGGCACCAGCCCTGACTGGCTGCGCCGCTTGTCGCTGATTGCGGCGCAGGTTGATTTGGCCGGGCTACGCCTGTCGCGGGCTGAAACGAACCGCTTGAAGGCGTTGACACTTGCCGCTGAGCTCAGCCCCGCCGAAGCCGGCTACTACCACGGCCAGGCGCTTGCCCATGACGCAATGCTGGTGCGGCTGGCAAGGCGGGAACCGCTGCCTGAAGATTGGCAGGAACAGGTCGGGCGCGCCGCGAACGCTGCACTTCCGATAGCTGCCACAGATCTGATGCCGGACTTGCAAGGCGCCGCTCTCGGTCGCGGGTTGAAGGCGGCAGAGGAACTTTGGCTTGCGTCGGGCTTTTCCTCTGAACGCGCGGCGCTGATTGAAACGGCTCGGCAGGCAGGGAAACAAGACGCATGAGCATCCATTCCGTATTCGCGCGCCAGATCGACGCATTCCGCCCGGCCGACGGCCCGCCGCCGCAATCGCTGCTGCGCTTTATCGGCTGGGCGCTGAAAGGCTCTGGCCGTGGGTTGTCGATTGCCGCGGTTGCCTCGGCGGCGAGTGGTGCGGCGGATGTGATATCCGCAACGCTTCTGGGCGCGGTCGTCGATGCAGTTGCCAGCAACACACCAGATACGATCTGGGGTCAAAGTTGGCCGATCATCTTGGGTTTCGTGCTGTTCTTTTTGGTCATCAGACCCCTGATCCTCGGCTTTTCGACGGCCTCTTCAAACGTGATTATCGGGCCGAATATCCTGCCGCTGGTGTTGTCGCGATTGCATCGCTGGACGATGGGGCAATCGGTCAGTTTCTTCGACAACGACTTCGCCGGACGGCTGGCGCAAAAACAGATGCAGACCGCGCGTGCCATCACCGATGTCGCGGGCGAGATGGTGAATGTCGTGACCTTTGCGCTTGCCGCTATCATCGGCTCTGCTGCGTTTCTTCTGTCCATCGACATCTGGGGTGCCGTCGCGCTGATCGCATGGCTGGCCAGCTTTGCGCTGTTGATCCGCTTTTTCCTGCCACGAATCCGCAGTCATTCCGCTGCCCGCGCGTCTGCACGTGCCACGGTGACGGGGCAGGTCGTCGACACGATCACCAATATAAAGACCGTCAAGCTGTTCGCCCATGCCGATCACGAAGATCGCGCCGCCCTTGCTGCAATGGCCGGTTTCCGCGAACGTGCAGTGGATTTCGGCGTCGTATCGACCTGGTTCCGACTTTCGCTGATGACGCTGGCCGGTGTCCTGCCAGTCATTCTGATCGGCGGAGCCATCCTGCAATGGCAAGCGGGGAATGCGACTGCCGGGAACATCGCTGCCATCGGGGCCATTTCGCTGCGCCTGTCGCAGATGTCCGGCTGGGTCAGCATGACGCTAATGGGTATCTGGGGTTCAGTTGGTGAGATTGAGGACGGGATGGAAACGCTGGCCCCGGCACACGCACTGATTGACGCGCCGAATGCCATAAATCTGACGCAGGTCGAAGGTGAAGTCCGATTCGAAAACGCCAGCTTCAGCTATGGCCGTGAAGATGAGCGTGGCGGCATTCATGACATTTCTCTGACCATCCAACCTGGCGAACGGGTCGGGCTTGTCGGCGCGTCGGGTGCAGGGAAATCGACGCTCGTCGGTTTGCTGCTGCGCCTTTATGACGTTGAAAAGGGCGCGATAAGGGTCGACGGGAATGATATTCGCGATGTGACGCAGGAAAGCCTGCGCCGTCAGATTGGGATGGTCACGCAGGAAACGGCGATGTTCAACCGCTCGGCCTTTGACAACATCCGCTATGGCAGCCCGGACGCCAGCGAGGCAGAGATTACGGCCGCAGCCGAAGCGGCGGAGGCCGATGAATTCATCACCGAGATGCAGGATCATGACGGTCGGCAGGGCTATGAGGCACATCTGGGCGAACGCGGGGTGAAGCTGTCCGGCGGTCAGCGCCAGCGTATCGCCCTTGCCCGCGCCTTCCTGAAAAACGCCCCGATCCTGATCCTGGATGAAGCGACCTCTGCCCTCGACAGCGAGGTTGAGGCGGCGATCCAGACCTCTCTGGACCGGGTGATGGAGGGTAAAACCGTGCTTGCCATCGCCCACCGCCTGTCCACGATTGCCGAGATGGACCGCATCGTCGTGCTGGAGGATGGCCGCAT
This sequence comes from Paracoccus albus, assembly GCF_027913035.1. Classification (NCBI taxonomy): domain Bacteria; kingdom Pseudomonadati; phylum Pseudomonadota; class Alphaproteobacteria; order Rhodobacterales; family Paracoccaceae; genus Paracoccus; species Paracoccus albus. The sequence continues at coordinate 3,167,388 of NZ_CP115775.1, read as the reverse complement.
CGTCGAGCAGGGCAGCCATGAAGAACTTCTGGCCCAGCAAGGCACCTATGCGCGATACTGGAACCGTCAGTCTGGTGGTTTTCTTGGCTGTGATGAGGATGAAGAGGTTTCGGCGAAGGCCGCGACCGCCTAGACTGGCCGCGTCTGTCAAAGGAAGCCAGCTTATGCCGCGCCACCTGATCGCTTTAACCTTGCTGTTTGGACTGGCCGCCTGTGCGGGCACGCCTGAACGACAGGCGCTTGATGCCTTTAACGATGGCGTGGGAACGGCGAACCGGACGGCATCCAATATCCGTATGATCGACCGGCTGGTGAATTAGGCCGCTATGACACAGTGGAAAATCGAAAGGCTGGGCCGACATGGCGACGGTGTGGCCGTTGCATCTGATGGCGCGCGGGCATTTGCCGCCCGCACCCTGCCCGGCGAAATGATCGAGGGCGATGCAGCGGACGGGCGCATCACCGCCCCACGTATCGTCACGCCGTCGCCCGACCGCAAACGTCCCGCCTGCCCGCATTATGCAAGCTGCGGCGGCTGTGCGCTGATGCACGCCGATGATGCTTTTGTCGCACGCTGGAAAGCCGATCTGGTCACGTCCGCGCTTGCGGCGCATGGCATCAGCGCACAGATAGCGGGCGTCGCCACATCACCCGAACGCTCTCGCCGCAGGGCGGTTCTTTCGGGTCGCCGGACGAAAAAGGGGGCTCTGGTCGGGTTTCACGGGCGGGCGTCGGATCAACTCGTCGATGTGCATGACTGTCTTGTCCTGAGGCCCGCCATCAATGCCGCGCTACCTGTCCTGCGTGATCTGGTCATCAGCGGCGCATCGCGGGGCGCAGAGCTGTCGCTGACCGTTACCGAAAGCCCTGCCGGTCTGGATGTTGCGGTCAGCGGGGGAAAGGGACTTGATGCCGCTTTGACTGAAAAGCTGGGACAGATCATGCGGCAGGGCGATTTCGCGCGCCTCGACTGGGACGGCACGCCGATGACCCGCCGCTCGCCGGTCCGGCAAATGGGTGCCGCCCGCGTGACCCCGCCGCCCGGCGCGTTCCTGCAAGCCACAGCTGAAGGAGAGGCAGCGCTGCTCAGCGTCGTGCGCAAAACGCTGGACGGCAGCAGACGGATCGTCGACCTTTTCGCAGGCTGCGGGACCTTCGCACTGCCCCTCGCCGCCCATGCAGATGTTCACGCGGTGGAGGGCCTTTCAGCGCCGCTGCAAGCTTTGGATGCCGCATGGCGCGAAGCGCCCGACCTGCATCGCGTCACCACCGAAACCCGCGACCTGTCCGCCCGCCCCTTGCAGCCCGACGAGCTGGCCGGGTTCGACGCCGCCGTGATTGATCCGCCCCGCAGCGGTGCGGCGGCGCAGGCAGCGGAACTCGCCGCATCGGACCTGAAACACATCACATGGGTCAGCTGTGATCCTGTGACCTTTGCGCGCGACGCTGCCACGATGATCGCGGCAGGCTGGCGGATGGGTCCGCTTTACGTCGTTGATCAGTTCCGGTGGAGCGCCCATGTCGAAACGGTCACCAGCTTCACCCGTCACTGAAAGGCCGAGCCATGCCCATGCCCTTCACCTATCGCCACGCCACCGACGAATGGCGGCGCTATCTGAAAAGCATGCGCGAACGCACACTTCTGGAAAGTGACAACGTCATCTACACCGCAACCGATGGCATTTTCCGCGCATTCCGCAGCCGCGTCCCGCCGGATCAGGTGCTGACATTCGGCAATGAGTTGCCGGCCGTCATGCGGGCGATACTGACATGGCGGTGGGACATTTCTGCGCCATTGAAACCGTGGGTTCCCCGCGCAGAGATCGAGGCAGAGATCCTTACGCTCCGACAAGACCACAATTTCGCGCCCGCAGGCATCCTTGACGATCTGGTCTGGGGAATCCGCAAGGAAGTCCGCGAAATCGACTTTGACCGCGTGCTGTCGCGCATGTCGGCAGAGGCGCAGGCGCTCTGGGCGCCGATCCCGGATTAGACGAAAACCTCGACCCGCTCCTGCTCGCCGACGCCGAAGACCCGCTTGTAGCGTTCGATTTCATCCGCCGGACCCATCGCCTTGGCGGGGTTGTCGGACAGCTTGACCGTCGGGCGCCCCTCTGCCTCGACCGCCTTGCACACCAGGCTCAGCGGGTCCAGCCCATTGCCTTCGACCAGCCCACGGAAATCATTGGTCAGCAGCGTGCCCCAACCGAAGCTGACCTTCACACGGCCATTGAAGCGGTTGTAAAGATCTTCGATCTTCTGTTCGTCCAGCCCGTCCGAGAAGATGACCAGCTTCTGGGTCGGATCCTCTCCACGATCCTTCCACCACTGGATCGCGATTTCCGCATTCTCGACCGGATCGCCGCTGTCCACGCGGATCCCCGTCCAGCCCGCCAGCCAATCCGGCGCGCCGTCCAGAAATCCCTTTGTCCCATAGGTATCAGGCAGGATAATCCGCAGATTACCGTCATGTTCCTCATGCCAGTCCGCCAGCACGCGATAAGGTGCCTGCTGCAACTCCTCATCGCTGTTGGCAAGGGCCGCATAGACCATCGGCAATTCATGCGCATTCGTGCCGATGGCCTCCAGATCGCGGCGCATGGCGATGAGGCAATTCGAGGTGCCGATAAACTTTCCATCCGGCGCATGGCCCAAACCTTCGCCCATCGCCTGAACGCACCAGTCCTGCCACAGATAGGAATGCCGCCGACGCGTCCCGAAATCAGCAATCTTCAAGTCCGGCAGCTTGTTGAGTTCGGTGATCTTCTCCCACACCCGCGTCATCGCGCGGGCATAGAGGACCTGCAATTCAAACCGGCCCATATCCTTTGTCGCCGCACGAGACCGCAATTCCATGATGATCGCAAGCGCAGGGATTTCCCACAGCATCACCTCGGGCCATTTGCCTTCGAAGCGTAGTTCGTATTGGCCATCACGCTTCGACAGCTCATATTCAGGAAGCTGGACGTTCTCCATCCATTCCATGAAATCGGGGCGAAACATCTGGCGCTTGCCGTAGAAGGTGTTGCCGCGCAGCCAGGTCGACTCTCCACGAGTCAGCCGCAGATTGCGCACCTGATCCAGTTGTTCACGCAGTTCCACCTCATCCACAATCTCGGCCAGAGGCACCGATTTGGTGCGGTTGATAAGCTGGAACGTGACATTCGTGTCCGGCTTGTTGCGGAACACCGACTGACACATCAGCAGCTTATAGAAATCCGTATCCAGCAGCGACCGCACGATCGGGTCGATCTTCCAGCGGTGGTTGTAGACGCGGCTTGCGATATCGACATTGGGCATCATCATTTCAGCACCACTCCTGCTGCGCGCATATTTTCCTGCGCCGCTTTCCTCGATCCGTCCAGGTCAATGGCACGCGTCGCATCCTCGATTACGCCCACGGTAAAGCCCAGTTTCGCGGCGTCGATGGCAGACCAAGCTACACAGAAATCATGCGCGAGGCCGACGAAGTCCACCACCATAAGCCCGCGCTCGCGCAGATAGCCCTCAAGACCCGTGCGGGTTTTGTGGTCATTCTCGAAGAAAGCCGAATAGCTGTCGATTTGGGGACGATAGCCCTTGCGCACGACCATATCCGCAACATCCACCGCCAAGGCCGGATGAAACGCTGCGCCCGGCGATCCGATCACACAATGGCGCGGCCACAGCACCTGCGTGCCATAAGGCATCTCTACCGTCGAGAATGGTTCCGCACCCTCATGATTATCGGAAAAGCTGGCATGATCCTCCGGGTGCCAGTCCTGCGTCAGCACAACCGCATCGTAATCCGCCATCAGGTCGTTGATGGGTGCGACGATCTGATCCCCGCCACCGACCGCCAGACGGCCACCGGGGCAGAAATCGACCTGCATATCGATCACGATCAAGGCGTTGGGCATCGGCAAATCCTCCGTTGATCTTTCGTAGCAGTTGCGTCCCCGGCGTCAATGCGCAGCACATATTGCGTAAGGGTGATACTGAACAATCCCCCAACCATACCGCAGGTTTCATGGTACGGCTGGTCCATTATACCCCATTGTAGTTTGACGACTCGGGACGCGGCGGTTAAGGCCAGCAAATGCTGACCGTTGCCGCGCTTTATCATTTCACCCCCTTCCCCGAGCCAGAGGCCATAAAAGCCCCGCTGGCCAGGCTGGCCTGTTCGCAGGGGGTCAAGGGTACGTTGCTGCTGGCGAAGGAAGGGATCAACGGCACCATTGCCGGTACGCGCCAGGGGATCGACGCTGTGCTGTCCCATATCCGGGCGCTGCCCGGCTGCGCCGATCTGGTCTGGAAGGAAAGCACCGCCGAAACCATGCCCTTCGGTCGCATGAAGGTGCGCGTCAAACCTGAAATCGTCACAATGGGCCAGCCCGATGTGGACCCGCTGTCAAGCGTGGGCCACTACGTCGCGCCCGCTGACTGGAACGAACTGATCTCATCAGAAGATGTCGCCGTCATCGACACCCGCAACGATTACGAGGTTGAGATCGGCACATTCGACGGTGCTGTCGATCCCGGCACAAAATCCTTCCGCGACTTCCCGGCATGGTGGCAGGAGAACAAGCATCGCTTCCACAACAAGCGCATCGCCATGTTCTGCACGGGCGGCATACGTTGTGAGAAATCGACGAATTACCTGATCTCGCAAGGGGTCGAGGAGGTTTACCATCTGCAGGGCGGCATCCTGAAATATCTGGAAGAGGTCCCGGAAGCCGAAAGCAAATGGCAGGGTGAGTGCTTCGTTTTTGACAAGCGCGTCAGCCTTGGCCACGGGCTGAAACATGGCAGTTACGACCTCTGCCACGCCTGCCGTAGGCCTTTGTCGGCGCAGGACAAGGCTCGCCCGGAATATGAAGTGGGCGTCTCATGCCACCGATGCCTGTCGGAATATACCGACGCGGACCGCTCTCGCTTTCGCGAACGCCAGCATCAGGTCGAGCTGGCCGAAAAGCGTGGCGAAGATCATATCGGCGCGATCCACGACTAGACAGAGGGTCAGCGTCCGCCCGAGCGGGCGTTCGGACGCTGGTCCGGCGGGGCTGTCGCCCCTTGCTTCGGGGCAATGGCCTCACCCCCGCTCAACCGCCTTGCAACTCCGTCCCTCGGATGATCTGTTCACCCCGTCAGGGGCCTCGCCCCCAGCGGGATGGGATCAATGCTGGCGATTTTCATCAAGACCCTGCCATTCTTCACCCTGATCGGGCTTGGCTGGTTCGCCGCCCGCACCCGCATCTTCCCGCCGGAAGGGGCCGTCTGGCTGACCCGCTTCGTGTTTTATTTCGCGCTGTCGGCCATGCTGTTCCGCTTTGCCGCCACGCTGGACATAAACGAAATCTGGGACCCCGCCTTCGCTGCCGCATACCTTTGCGGTTCAATGCTGCTGTGGTGCATCGCAATGGCGATAGGACGCGCCCGCAACCTCGGCTGGCCCGAAGCGGCGATGGAGGCGCATTGCTATGTCATCGGCAATACCGGCTTCCTCGGCGTGCCGATGCTGATCGTGCTGCTGGGGGAAGCCGCTGCCGGTCCGGTCCTGCTGATCCTTATCATTGACCTCGTGGTGTTCTCGACACTCATCACCGTCATCATCACCGGCGCAAGACAGGGCAGATTGCGCCTGCAAACCATCTGGCTGCTGCTGCGCGGGCTGGTCGCGAATCCCATGATCATGTCGATGCTGGCAGGGCTGCTGTGGTCGGCCTTGCACCTGCCCCTGCCCCGTCCGGCGTTGGAATTCCTGAACATCCTGTCAGCCGCTGCCACACCCGGCGCGCTGTTTGCCATCGGTGCCAGCCTTGTCGGTCGCCGCGCCGAGCGCCCCGTCATCGCCGTCTGGTTGTCCTTTGCCAAGCTGGCCTTGCATCCCGCCGCCGTCGCCGCCGCCTGCTGGTTGTTCGGCGTCAACCCCTTCGCCGCCGGGGTCATGATCGCTGCCGCAGCCCTGCCGGTTGCGGGCAATGTGTTCATGCTGGCCGAATATTTCGGTATCGCCGTGCAGCGCGTTTCGTCCGCGATCCTGATCTCGACGGCGGCCAGCGTCGCGACTATTCCGGTTGTCATCCACCTGATCGAGAAAGGCTGACCCATGCCCCGCATTGCCGAGCTGAAACTGGAAAACATCCTGCTGGAGGTCGACGATCACGGCATTGCCACCGTCACCCTGAACCGTCCCGCCAAGCGCAATGCGCTGAACGAAGCCACCATTGATGAACTGATAGAGATCTTCCGCACCCTGCCCCGCGACAATGTTCGGGCCTGCGTGCTGCGCGGGGCGGGCGATCACTTCAGCGCCGGGCTGGATCTGGTCGAACATCACGCCGCAGACCGCTCGCCGTCTGATTTCATGCGTGTCTGCCTGCACTGGCATGAGGCTTTCAACAAGATGGAGTATGGCGGCGTGCCGATCATTGCCGCCCTGCAGGGTGCCGTGGTCGGCGGCGGGCTGGAGCTGGCATCCGCCGCGCATATCCGGGTGATCGACGACAGCACATATTTCGGCCTGCCCGAAGGACAGCGCGGGCTGTTCACCGGCGGCGGTGCCACGATCCGTGTGGCCGACCTGATCGGCAAATCGCGCATGATCGACATGATGCTGACCGGCAGGCTCTATCGCGGGGAAGAGGCCGTGACCGTGGGCCTCGCCAACTATATCGCCGAAGACAGCCTTGCCAAAGCCTATGACATCGCCCGCCGCTGCGCCGAAAACCTGCCGCTGACCAATTTCGCCATCTGCTCTGCCATCAGCCATATGCAGAATATGTCACCGCTGGATGCCTCATATTCCGAATCCGTCATTGCCGGGGTCGTGAACACCCAACCAGCCGCCCGCGAAAGGCTTGCGGCGTTTCGCGACGGCACCGGCCCGCGTATCAAACCGACGCAGGGTTAACCTAGGCACAGCCTGCGCGGCAACATAGATTAGCGCCATATCATCTGGGGGAACCAATATGTCCGATTCCGATATCGTCATCCTGTCCGGCGCGCGCACCGCCATCGGCACATTCGGCGGCAGCCTCGCCGCGATCCCGCCGATAGACCTTGCCGCCACCGTCACCAAGGCCGCCATTGAACGTGCGGGCACCACCCCCGACCAGATCGGCACCGTGGTTTTTGGCCATGTCCTGAACACCGAACCGCGTGACATGTATCTGTCCCGCGTCGCCATGCTGGAGGCGGGCGTGCCAGACACGACACCGGCAATGAACGTCAACCGGCTGTGCGGTTCCGGCGCGCAGGCTATTGTCTCTGCTGTACAGGCGCTGCAACTGGGTGACGCCGATTTCGCCGTCGCAGGGGGTGCCGAAAGCATGTCCCGCGCGCCCTATGCTGTCCCTGCCGCGCGTTTCGGCGCGAAGATGGGCGATGTGCAGATGCTGGACATGATGACCGGCGCGCTGACCTGCCCCATGGGCACTGGCCATATGGGCGTCACCGCCGAAAACGTCTCGGACGAGCATGACATCAGCCGTGAGGCGCAGGACGCCTTCGCCCTCGAATCCCAGACGCGCGCGGCCAAGGCGATTGCCGAAGGCTATTTCAAGGACCAGATCGTCCCGGTAGAGGTCAAGACCCGCAAGGGCATCGTTGCCTTCGACACCGACGAACACCCCAAGGACACCTCGGCCGAAAAGCTTGCCGGCCTGAAAACCGTGTTCAAGAAAGGCGGCACCGTTACCGCAGGCAACGCATCGGGCATCAATGACGGCGCGGCGGCCATTGTTCTGGCCCGCGCCGACGCCGCCAAATCCGCCGGCCTGACCCCGCGTTTCCGGGTTCTGGGCTATGCCGTCGCAGGCGTCCGGCCAGAGGTCATGGGCATCGGTCCCGTCCCCGCCGTGCAGAAGCTGCTGGAGAAAACCGGGTTGAGCGCCAGCGATTTCGACGTCATCGAATCGAATGAGGCTTTCGCGGCCCAGGCCCTCGCCGTGAACAAGGAACTCGGCCTCGACCCGGCCAAGGTGAACCCCAATGGCGGCGCTATCGCCCTTGGCCACCCCGTCGGCGCCACCGGCGCGATCATCACCGTCAAGGCGATGTACGAACTGGACCGGACCCAAGGCAAACGCGCCCTCATCACCATGTGCATCGGCGGCGGTCAGGGCATCGCACTGGCAATAGAGCGGATCTGACGCCGCAACGCTTGCCCTAAGCGCAGCAAAAGGGCGAGCGCCTGCCCGTGGGATGGCGCAGCAACGGCTGAGCGGAGCACTTTATCCCGCCACCTACATTTCTTCGCGGAACTACAAGGCCGACGTCACCAAAGCGCCAGCCCGCCCGAACGGGCAGGCGCTCGCCCAGCGGCGCGATGCGCCTTGCTCCGGGCAGAAAGCGAGACGAAACCTTTGTCTGGATTGAGCCCAAATGTGACATTTTGAATACGAGCTACGAAGCTAACCCGTGCTAGCCGCGACCGACGAAGCCACATTCCAACAGCCATCTATCGATGTTCTTCGCCAGCACCCGGTCGCCGCTGAGAAACACGCGCTCGCGTGCGACCTCTGCCCGCCATGAAGAATAGCCCAGCCAGATCGACGCAACGGACCTGCTTGTCGCTTCGATGAACAGATCGATCTCGAACTTCGGGTCCTTCTTGCAAAGATCAACCTCGCCATGGGGCATTGCGATCAGCCAGTAGTATTCCTGATCGCCCGTGCAATCCGTGAAGTGAAAGCGAATGACGGTCCGGCGTATGGGCAGGGCGGACCGATCGATCTTCCTGCGCAGATTCCACATCAGATAGTCCGGGTTTAGATCGCCGAGCGCCACATCCGCCCGCATGTGTCGCCGTGCCCATTTACCAAGCTGGTCGATGATCAGCTCCAGCTCGACGGCCATCGGGGTTCGCAGATAATCCACCGTGTCCTTGGCTGGATCGTGCAGCCTCTCGATCAACCCCTGCGCCTCCATATCCTTGAGGCGCCTGGAGAGCAGGCTTGGCGAAATTCCCGGCACGCCGCGACGCAACTCGTTGAACCGCGTCGAACCATTCCACATTTCAAGCAAGATCAGCAGGGTCCAGCGCGGTTCCAGCGCCTCGCAGGCCATCGCAAGCGGGCAAAAGAGATTGTAGCCTTTCTCACCCATTTTCATTTCCTCCTGTCAAGCCAGCTTAACCGCTTGCAGCTACTTTCACCTAGTTCCGATAGTGTACCGGCGGCGATACCGTCCATTCACTGGCCGGAAAGCAGCCCTTCCGCGAAACTGGTCAGCATCAAAGGCCCGCAACTTGTCAGATGGAGTGACGCCATGAGACATATCTACGATCAAAATCGACGATCTATGGAGGCAGCCCGAGCGAAGGTCTTTCAGGGGGCACTTCGATCGATTGTTGCAATCTGGCGGCGTCGACGGATTGCCACTCGACTATCGAGCCGTTCCAATCCCAGAATATCCCGCAACTAGGAAAACTGTTCGCTGGAAGCGAGGTATGCTTTGTCCCGCATACCAGCCACTCACCTACCACCCCACATTGACCTCCGCTCCCCAACATGCCACCCGTGTCGCCACATCTCACAGGTGCCCGCATGACCGACTTCACCTCCTCCGTCGTAACCGCAGAAGCCGCGCTCCGCGACCTCTTCCCGGCCACTCCGCTGCAACTGAACGACCACCTCTCGGCCCGCTACGGCACCGAGATCTGGCTGAAGCGTGAGGATCTGACCCCGGTGCGCAGCTACAAGCTGCGCGGTGCCTTCAACGCCATGCGCAAGGCAATTGAAGCGGGCAGCACCCGGCATTTCGTCTGCGCAAGCGCGGGCAATCATGCGCAGGGCGTGGCTTTCGCCTGTCGCCATTTCGGGGCGAGGGGCACAATCTTCATGCCGGTGACAACGCCACAGCAGAAGATCGCCAAGACACGCATCTTCGGCGGCGACAGCGTGGAAATCGTGCTGACCGGCGATTATTTCGATCAGACCCTTGCCGCCGCGCAGGCGTTTTCCGCGGAACATGGCGCAGCCTTCCTGTCTCCCTTCGACGCCGCCGACGTGATTGAGGGGCAGGCGACGGTGGCACTGGAAATGCTGGAACAGCTTCCCGCCCCTCCCGATCTGGTTGTCCTGCCGGTTGGCGGCGGCGGGTTGTCGGCGGGCGTGACACGCTATCTGGCTGAAGCCTCGCCCCAGACGGAGTTCGTTTTTGTCGAACCGCGCGGCGGGGCCAGCCTGAAAGGCGCGCTTGAAACCGGAACGCAAGTCACCCTGCCCGCCGTTGACAGCTTCGTCGATGGCGCCGCCGTCGCGCGGATCGGCGACCTGCCCTTTTCGCAGCTTCGCCAGTTCTCACCCGAACAGGTCCTGACCGCACCTGAAGACCGGCTGAGCATCACCATCCTTGAGATGCTGAATGTCGAAGGCATCGTTCTGGAACCGGCGGGTGCGCTTGCCGTGGATGTGTTGCAAGACCTCGCCGAACGCGGCCAGCTTGCCGGTCGCCGCGTCGTCTGCATCTGCTCTGGCGGCAACTTCGATTTCGAGCGCCTGCCAGAGGTCAAGGAACGCGGTCAACGCTATGCGGGCCTCAAGAAATATTTCATCCTGCGCCTGCCGCAGCGTCCGGGAGCGCTGCGCGATTTCCTGATGCTGCTCGGCCCGGATGACGATATCGCCCGTTTCGAGTATCTGAAGAAATCGGCCCGCAACTTCGGCTCTGTCCTAATCGGCATCGAAACCACTGACCCCGCGAACCTGACATCGCTGGCAACCCGCCTGACAGAGGGCGGGTTTACCTTCCAGGATATCACCCAGGACGAATTGCTGGCGCAATTTCTGATCTGACGCCCCGGCCCCTTGTGACGCGCTGCGTTAAGCCCTATTCCCTACGCCAGTTCAAAAAGGGGTTCGCCATGTCCGACGCGCCGAAGAAAGTCGTCCTCGCCTATTCCGGGGGTCTCGACACCTCGATCATCCTGAAATGGCTGCAGACCGAATATGGCTGCGAGGTGATCACCTTCACCGCCGATCTCGGTCAGGGCGAGGAACTGGAACCGGCGCGCAAAAAGGCCGAATTGCTGGGCATCAAGCCCGAGAACATCCATATCGACGACCTGCGCGAGGAATTCACCCGCGATTTCGTCTTCCCGATGTTCCGCGCCAATGCCGTCTATGAAGGACTTTATCTGCTGGGCACCTCCATCGCCCGCCCGCTCATCTCGCAGCGGCTGGTGGAAATCGCCCGCGAACACGGCGCGGATGCGGTCGCCCATGGCGCCACCGGCAAGGGCAATGATCAGGTCCGCTTCGAACTTTCCTGCTACGCGCTCGACCCCAATATCCGCGTCATCGCCCCCTGGCGCGAATGGAACCTCTCCAGCCGCACGAAGCTGATCGAATTCGCCGAGGAACACCAGATCCCCATCGCCAAGGACAAGCGCGGCGAGGCCCCGTTCAGCGTCGATGCCAACCTCCTGCATACCAGCAGCGAGGGCAAGGCGCTGGAAGATCCCGCGGTTGAGGCCCCCGATTACGTCTATCAGCGCACCGTGAGCCCCGAGGACGCGCCCGACACCCCCGAACATATCGAGATCACCTTCGAACGCGGCGACGCCGTGGCCATCAACGGCCAGCAGATGTCCCCCGCGACCATCCTGACAGAGCTGAACGATCTCGGCCGCAAACACGGCATCGGCCGTCTGGATTTCGTCGAGAACCGCTTTGTCGGCATGAAGTCCCGCGGCATCTACGAAACCCCCGGCGGCACCATCCTGCTGGAGGCCCATCGCGGCATCGAACAGATCACGCTGGACGCGGGCGCCGGCCACCTGAAAGACAGCCTCATGCCCCGCTATGCCGAGCTGATCTATAACGGCTTCTGGTTCTCGCCCGAGCGTGAGATGCTGCAAGCCGCCATCGACAAATCGCAGGAACACGTCACCGGCACGGTGCGGCTGAAGCTCTATAAAGGGTCAGCGCACACGGTCGGCCGCTGGTCCGACCACTCCCTCTATTCCGAGGCCCATGTGACCTTCGAGGACGACGCCGGCGCCTATGACCAGAAGGACGCGGCGGGCTTCATCCGGCTGAATGCGCTGCGGTTGAAGTTGATCGCGGCGCGGAATGGGCGGGTTTGAGGGAATTAAGAACCCTTACAAAGAATTCAATTAATCAAGTCAGCGCAGTGCCAAGGCCGACTTGAGCAGATTTGAAGCGCACGAAAGCATAGAGCAAGAAAGCAACGGCTATCTTGACCGTGCCCCTTTTTTTGACCTACAAGTAGGGAAAGAAAACGGGCATGAGGGACTAAAGATGGCTGAATGGGTTGCGACGAAGGTACTGAAGGAATCTTGGGATGCTGAGTGTCGTATCGCCGAGATGGGCCTGTCGACAGAGGGTTTGATCAACGCGGTCCGCGCTGCTCGCACCGCGAGCGGAAACGCGACGGCGCTGCATCCTTCGAACGCGGCGGGCACGTTTGGCTATCATGAGGGCATCGCATCTCTTCGCCAAGGTTTTATTGGTGAAAAGTGGCGCATCGATAGGAAAGGCGGCGTCGAGACCATACGCAATGATGAGATGGGGCTGAGAATCGGCTTCTGCAACGTCGATCGCGCATGTGGCGAAAAGGCCCCGAAGCCGCGCTCCGACAAGGGTGCGGCGTCGGAACGCGCTTGCGGCCCAATGCTATTCGATCCTGACGAGCTTCGGTATTTTGTGCGCGACGATGCAGTGGGCCACGCTTTCTACTACCTCATGGTCGACGGAGCAGGACGGGCAGAAATTACCCGCCCCAAGATTTCCGGAAAAACTTTCGAAGGTGCCGTCGAACGCATCTTCCTGCTTCCAGAAGGCGATGAAGAAGATACGCTTCTGAATCTCGACGACGAAGGTATCGCAGAGGACTTCGAGCCCAAGATCGTACGCAAATAGGCGCGTTATGTTCGAAGAATCACGATTGAAATTGGCACGTGCGCGGCGAGGGCTGACGGCAAAAGCGCTTGCCGAACAGGCTGGATTAAGCGTCGACACCGTCAAACGTCTTGAGCAGGGCCGGAACGAGCCTGAGCCGCATACGGTAGGGAAGCTTGCAGAGGCGCTGGAATACCCAGAAGAGTTCTTCTTCGGACCCAAGGTCGATGCCGTCGATCCTGGCGCTGTCAGTTTCCGCTCGTTCTCGAAGATGACGGCTAGGGAGCGCGATGCCTCTCTCGGCGCCGGATCGGTGGGGCTGATGTTAAGCGGATGGGTCGAGGAGCGATTTGGCCTGCCCGAGCCCGATCTGATCGATCTGTCGTATGAAAGCGACCCCGAGGTTGCAGCATCTCAAATGCGGCAGCAGTGGTCGCTCGGGCAGCAACCCATCGCAGACCTTATGGCGCTTCTGGAAGTCAAAGGAGTTCGGCTGTTCTCACTCACCGAGAATACCGCGTCGGTCAATGCCTTCTCTTTCTGGCGCGGGGGCAAACCGTACATGTTCCTTAACAATTTCAAGACCGCTGAAAGCAGTCGCTTCGATGCCGCACATGAGCTTGCTCACCTCGTCATGCACATGCATGGCGACCCCAAGAAGGGAAGAAATGTCGAACGAGAGGCCAATGCCTTTGCTTCGGCGTTCCTGATGCCCGCCGAGGATGTCATAGCCCGCATTCCGAGGCGAGTAACGACTGATACAGTCATTCGCGCCAAAGCCCGATGGCGTGTTTCGGCAATGGCGATGGCCTATCGTCTTCACCGGTTGAAGCGACTGTCGGAGTGGCAATACAAGTCGATATGCATCGACCTGACTAAGCGCGGCTATCGCACCGGCGAGCCGAACGGCATCCGGCGCGAGAAATCAAAGGTCTGGCGTCAAGTTCTGACGATGCTCTGGCAAGAGCGCGTAACCAAGGCGGACATCGCGCGAGAACTCAGCCTCCCGCTTGGAGAAATTGAGGCGCTCGTCTGGAGTTTAACTGCCGGAGATGCTGACGGTGAACGAAAGGAAAGAGGGTCGCTACGAGCAATTCACTAGTCTGTCGCGCATAATGCCACCGCATAAAGGTTGCAATTTATGACCCTCTGCTATCAACGTTCCTAGCCTAGATCTCGTCCGAAGGGTTCGCCAGTGCCTTTCTCAGAACCCGCCCGCAACAAGGCGCTTTAGCGCCGCCGGGCAGCGGACGACCGCCCGCACGGGCGTCCGCTTCGTCACCCCTCCACGCCGAACAGCCGCACAGCGATACGTCATCATAAACCGCCCGGCCACAAAGGCTGGCAGCGGACCCCCACGGTCGCCCGCTGCCCTCTGTTGGTTCTCAGCCCCGGACAGCCAATAGATAAGCGCAACAGCCAGCGGTCGCGTTACATCTCCCGCCCGGCATCCCAAACGGTTTTACCGACGCAGCATCGCCCCACGGGCACCCGCTTCGCCACCCCTCCACGCCGAGCAGCCGCACAGCGACACGTCATCATAAACCGCCCGGCCACAAAGGCAGGCAGCGGACCCCTACGGTCGCCCGCTGCCACGCGTCACTCCACCATTGCCCAGCCTGCAAACCGGTGTACGCCCCGTGTACAGCCTGTGTACGCCCGGTGGACGTGTTGTGCGCCCGTCATCCCCTGCAATTCCTGGCCGTGCCGCGCCCTGTCCCGCGCCTGCGCAACACCCTGCGCACGCTTCCCGTTGCGCTTCGCCGCCGCTCCGGCCAGACTGCGCGGCATGAGTGATCCAACCCGCCCCGCCCGCATCGCCATTCTCACCGTTTCGGACCGCGCGTCGCGTGGCGAATACGAAGACAAGGGCGGCCCCGGCGCCGAGGCGTGGTTGCGCGAAACCATTGTTTCTCGTGTGGACATCACCCGCGCCATCATCCCCGACGGGCGCGAGGGCACCGCCGCGAAGCTGCGCGAACTGGCCGAAACCGCCGACCTGATCCTCGTCACCGGCGGCACCGGGCCGGCCCCCCGCGACCTGACGCCCGAGGCCGTCTCCGACATCGCCGAACGCGAATATCCCGGCTTCGGCGAAGAAATGCGCCGCGCCTCGCTGCGAGAAGTCCCCACCGCGATCCTGTCGCGCCAGACCGCCGTAAGCGTCGGAAAAACCTTGATAATCACGATCCCCGGCAAGCCTTCGGCCATCGCCACCTGCCTGAACGCAGTGTTCGCGGCTGTCCCCTATTGCCTGGACCTGCTTGGCGCGGGCTATATCGAAACCGATCCCGCCAGAATCAAATCATTCCGGCCTAAAGAAAAATGAGCAAAGTTTTCGGGACTCGCGATCGCCTCACAACTGGTTCAGCCAACGTCCCGATTCCTCCATTAGCCACGAAGGTTTAGCATTTCCTGAATCGAACAGGATAGTTCCAGGCCCCGAACAGATTACTGTCAGGATAGAATATCCGCCGCCTTGTGATCGGCCTCCTACGTCCTCGATCAGAAACACCGCGCCATCGGCATTGTCGCGCCTGTGCTGCAGGGTTTGTTGATATAAACCCAGATTGATACCAGCCCTGCGCTTCTGCGCAGTCGGGGAACGCGATCACAATCAGATCGCCCGGCAATCTCCTTCCAGCATAGTTTTTTCGCCGCCATGAATGATGAACCGCCCGCTGAACGGTGCCAGTGTCGCTTCGATGCCGCGCAGATAGGCGACGATCCAGTCGCCCATTCTTACATATGAACGTGGCCGATTGCAAAACAGGTCATTCTGTCCTCCGATCAAGTTTCGGGGGACGGGTTACACGGGCATTGGTAATTCGGTCGATTACCACGAACGGAAAGGTATAGCTCGCGCTGATCTACTCTGCCGCCTCGGCATAGTCCTCGACCGGCGGACAGGTGCAGATTAAATTGCGGTCGCCATGCACGTTGTCGACACGTCCGACGGGCGGCCAGTACTTATCCACCCGGAAAGCACCCGCCGGGAAGCAGCCTTGTTCGCGGCTGTAGGGGCGATCCCACTCGGCGACCAGATCTTCCACCGTATGGGGTGCGTGGCGCAGAGGGCTTGCCTCGACGGCGATATCGCCATTTGCCACACACCGGATTTCCTCGCGGATAGAGAGCATGGCGGCGATGAAACGGTCGATTTCCGCCTTGGTTTCAGACTCGGTAGGCTCAACCATCAGCGTGCCAGAGACCGGCCAGCTCATCGTGGGCGCATGGAAGCCGTTGTCGATCAGACGCTTGGCGATGTCGTCCACGGTCACACCATGCTCGGCAACGGGCCGGGTGTCGATGATACATTCATGCGCGACCCGCCCCCGATTGCCCATGAACAATATCGGATAGGCGCCGGCCAGCTTCGCGGCGATGTAATTGGCGTTCAGGATCGCCACCCGCGTCGCCTGTGTCAGCCCCTGCCCGCCCATCATCAGTATATAGGCCCATGAGATCAGCAGGATTGAAGCGCTGCCAAAAGGTGCCGCCGACACGGCCCCCTCCCCGGTCTGGGGGTCGCCGGGCAGATGCGGCGCAAGATGCGCCTTCACACCAATCGGCCCCATGCCCGGACCGCCGCCGCCATGCGGAATGGCGAAGGTCTTATGCAGGTTCAGGTGGCTGACATCGCCGCCGATCTCTCCGGGTTTCACCAGCCCGACAAGCGCATTCATATTCGCGCCATCTATATAGACCTGTCCGCCATGGTCATGGGTGATCCGGCAGACCTCGCGCACCGTGTCTTCGAACACGCCATGGGTCGAGGGATAGGTGATCATCACCGCCGCCAGCCGGTCGCCCGCCGCCTTCGCCTTGTCGCCGAAATCTTCCAGATCGATATCGCCATTCGGCGCGGATTTTACCACCACGACCTTCATGCCGCACATCTGGGCCGAGGCGGGGTTCGTGCCATGCGCGCTCGACGGCACAAGGCACACATCCCGTTGATCGTCGCCATTCGCCCGGTGATAGGCCTGAATCGTCAGCAGCCCCGCATATTCCCCCTGCGCACCGCTGTTCGGCTGCATGGAAAACGCGTCATAGCCGGTGATCGTGCACAGCTTCTGCGTCAGGTCGTCAAGCATCTCGGCATAGCCCGCCGCCTGATCCGCCGGCGCAAACGGGTGCAGCGCGCCGAATTCCGGCCATGTGATCGGCATCATCTCGGCCGCGGCGTTCAGCTTCATCGTGCAGGAGCCAAGCGGGATCATCGCCCGGTCAAGCGCCAGATCCCGGTCCGAGAGCCGGCGCATATAGCGCATCATCTCGGATTCAGCCCGGTTCATGTGAAAGACCGGATGGGTCAGATAATCGCTCTCGCGCAGCAGATCCTCGGGGATGGCCGGCGCGGTCGCGGGAGTGGCGGGATCGGTGATCCCGAAGCTGTCCAGCAGCCGCGCAATAACGCTCGCATCGGTGGTTTCATCGACCGAGATCCCGACCCGGTCGCGCCCGATCTTGCGCAGATTGATCCCGTGATTGCGGGCGGCCGCCAGAATACCCAACTGCCCGACGCCCACCCGCACGGTGATCGTGTCAAAGAACGCATCCGGCGAAACCTCGGCACCCGCAGCCCGCAGCGCATCAGCCACGGTCACGGCGTTCAGATGCACCCGCTGCGCAATGGCCCGCAAGCCCACCGGCCCGTGGAACACAGCATAGAACGACGCCATCACCGCCAGCAGAGCCTGCGCCGTGCAGACGTTCGAGGTCGCCTTCTCACGCCGGATATGCTGTTCGCGCGTCTGCAGGGCCAGCCGGTAAGCCTTGTTACCCTTGGCGTCGATCGACACGCCGACGATCCGCCCCGGCATCGCCCGCTTGAACTCATCCCGGCAGGACATGAACGCAGCATGAGGCCCGCCATAACCCATCGGCACCCCGAACCGCTGGCTTGATCCGACGCATATATCCGCGCCCATCGCGCCCGGCTCGCGCAGCAGGCACAGCGCCAGAAGGTCTGTTGCAACAACGGCGACCGCTTTCGCCTCGTGCAAGGCGGCGCATTCGGCGCTCAGGTCGCGTATATGGCCGTAAGTGCCGGGATACTGGAAGATCGCGCCGAACACGGCTTCGGGGTCAAGGTCCTCGGGCTGTCCCTTGATGATCTCGATCCCCAGCGGCAGCGCCCGTGTCGCGATCACGGAAATCGTCTGGGGATGCAGGTTCTCGCTGACAAAGAACGCCTTGGCTTTTGACTTCGCCACCCGCTGCGCCATAGCCATGGCTTCCGCCGCCGCCGTCGCCTCATCCAGAAGCGAGGCATTCGCCACCGGCAGCCCGGTCAGGTCGGACACCATAGTCTGATAGTTCAGCAAAGCTTCAAGCCGTCCCTGCGCGATCTCCGGCTGATAGGGCGTATAGGCCGTATACCATGCCGGGTTCTCCAGAATGTTCCGCTGGATCGCAGGCGGCGTCACCGTGCCGTAATAGCCCTGCCCGATCAGGCTGGTCATCACCTCGTTCTTCGCGGCCACGCCCCGCATCTTGTCCAGAAGCGCGGCCTCGGACAAGGGTGCCCAGTCCAGGGCCTCGTCCTGCCGGATCGAGCCGGGCACGGTCTGCTCGATCAGCGATTCGAGACTATCCGCCCCCACCGCCGCCAGCATCTCCGCCATCTCTGACGGGGACGGCCCGATATGGCGCCGGTTGGCAAAATCGTCGGGGTTATAGTCGGTGGGGTTCCAGCGGGTCATGGCCTACTTTCAGCTTTCCGCCCTGCCAGCGCAGAGCACGTTCACAAGATTTCCCTCGGGGTCGCGCAGATAGAATCTGCGCAATCCCCACGCTTCGGTCACCGGGCCGTAGGTGATGGGCGCACCGGACCGGCGCGCCGCCGCCTCTACCGCGTCGAGATCATCCACCTCGATCGAGATCACCGGCAGATCCGTGCCAGATCCACCCTGTGACGCGGTATGAAGCTCGACCTTCTGCATGCCGCCCGTCTCCAGGAAGGCGATCCAGCCCATATCGAACGGCAGTTCAAGCCCGAACACCTCGCGATAGAACCCCGCCAGGGACAGCGGATCGCGGGCAGGAAGGTTCGGGACGATGCGCAGAACTGCCATTCTTCTTCACCCAAATACCCTGGGGGTCCGGGGGCAGCGCCCCCGGTCCGACATCAGCCGATCAGCGCCTGATAGGCCGCCTCATCCATGAAGCCGTCAATCGCTTCGCCCTCTGCCGGCTTGATGCGGAAAAACCACGCGGCCATCGCGTCGTCGTTTACTGCGCCGGGATTGTCGGGCAACTCTTCGTTCACAGCCGTAATCACACCGGCAATCGGCGCCACGATGTCGGATGCCGCCTTGACCGATTCGATCACCACGATCTCTTCGCCCTTTTCGACCTCGCGCCCAACTTCGGGCAGTTCGACGAAAACCACGTCGCCCAATTGTTCGCTGGCGTGGGCGGTGATGCCGACGACAACCTCGTCGCCCTCCTGCTTAAGCCATTCGTGATCTTCGGTATATTTCAGCATGGGGAGGCTCCTCAGCGTTTGTAGTCAGGTTTGATAAAGGGCAGTGCGGCAATCTTCACCGCAATCCGTTTTCCGCGCAACTCTGCCCAGACGGTATCGCCTTCGGACAGGGTCGAGGGCAGGATCGCCATCGCCACCGGCCCGCCGACCGACGGCCCGAACCCGCCCGAACAGACGCGCCCGATTTCCGCGCCGCCATCCTCCGCGTCAAAAATCGCCACGCCTTCGCGGATCGGTGCACGACCTTCCGGGCGCAATCCGACGCGGACTTTGGCGGCACCCTCTGCCAGCTCAGGCAGGATCACATCCGCGCCCGGAAAACCGCCTTCGCGCTCACCGCCCTGACGGCGAACCTTCGGAATCGACCAGTGCAGCGCCGCAGCACCCGGTGTGACACCTGCATCCATATCGTGCCCGTAAAGCGGCATCCCCGCCTCAAGCCGCAGCGAATCCCGTGCGCCAAGGCCGATGGGCGCAACCGCCTCATCCTTCAGCAGAGTCTCGGCAAATTCGCGGGCACGAGCGGCGGGAACGGAAATCTCAAAACCATCCTCGCCCGTATAGCCAGAGCGCGAGACCCAAAGCTCTTCCCCGTCCCAGCCGAGGATCGCCACATCCATGAATTTCAGCGACGCAGCCTCGGGGATGATCGCGGAGAAGACGCGGCCCGCCTCTGGCCCCTGCAAGGCCAGCAATGCACGATCCGTCACCGGCTCCACCGTCAGCCCGTCCAGGCCCTGCAGCAAGGCAATATCCTGATCGGCGCAGGCGGCATTCACGACCAGAAACAGGTGGTCGCCCCGGTTCGCGATCATCAGATCGTCCAGTATACCGCCCTGATCGTTGGTGAACAGCCCGTAACGCTGCCGCCCTTCCGGCAAACCGACGATATTCGCGGGCACCACCGTTTCCAGCACCGCCGCCGCATCTGCCGCCGTTCCTCCGGGAACACGCAAGATCACCTGCCCCATATGGCTGACATCGAACAGCCCGGCCTTTTCGCGCGTATGCAGATGTTCGCCCATCACGCCCATCGGAAACTGCACCGGCATTTCCCAGCCGGCGAAAGGCACCATCTTGCCCCCCAGCGAGACATGCAGATCATAAAGCGGCGTTCGTTTCAGGTCACTCACAGGCATCCTCCTTGCGCGGATGTTCGCGCGGTTTGGCTGCCCCCTCTGTCCCTGCCCGGATACGGGCGCCTGAGATCGTTATCCTTCGGCGGGCCCGGATGGGCCACTCTTCAGAGTTTATCAGGAACCGGTCCCTTTTGCCTGAGAGTTTACCGGGGCGGTTGCTCCTTCGGCCCTGACGGTCGCCAGCGTCTCCCGTGTTCCGGCCACACGCCTAGACGCAGGGCCGCGTTCTGGCAAGTGAATTTTGCGCCGCCTGTTGCGGTCAGGCACTTGTCGTATCGGTCTGCCGATTGTCTAATCGGATCATGGAAAACGAAACCCCCGGCACACCTGAACAGATTATTGATGCGGCAGGCGGCTTCTGGCAGCAGCTTGATCAGTTCGTGCGCAACCTGACCCTGCCCCATCGGCTGAATCAGGTTGGGGCCGTGCTGGTGATCATGGTCATCGCGCATGTCCTTGCCCGCTTCCTTTCGCCCAGGCTGCGTGCCTGGCTGCGCACGCGCGAGGGCTGGCCAAAATGGCGGCTGCGCCTTGGCCTGATGATCGACCGTCGCCTGCGGCTTATCCTGTTCACTCTGATCGCCTGGGCGGTCGTGCTGGTGATGGAACAGATTACCTGGCCCTCGCTCAGTCAGGTGATCCGTCAGGCGGCCACGATCGCAAGCGCGGTTCTGGCTATTGCCTTCATGTCGCGGCTGATTGCCAATTCACTGATGCGCCGCATCGTCAAGTGGGGCGCATGGATATGGGCGGTCCTGTATCTGCTTGGCATGACGCCAGAGGCCGGCCAGTTGCTGGACAGCATCGCCATCAGCCTGGGTTCTGTCAGACTGTCTGCGCTGACAGTCATCACGGCCGTCGCGGTCATGACCGCCCTGCTGGCGGGCGCAAGACTGATTACCGGGCTTGTGTCGCGCAAACTGGGCGAATCCGCCGATTTGTCGCCGACCATGCGCGTGCTGGTGGCAAAAATCCTGCAAATCGTACTGTTCACGCTGGCCATCGTCGTCGGCTTGCGGGCCATCGGTGTCGACCTGACCGGGCTTGCCGTCTTTTCGGGTGCCGTCGGCGTGGGCCTCGGCTTCGGGCTGCAAAAGGTGGTCTCGAACCTCGTCTCGGGCGTGATTATCCTGCTGGACAAATCGGTGAAACCCGGCGACGTCATCAGCCTTGGCGATACCTTCGGCTGGATCGACGCGCTTGGCGCACGCTATGTCTCTGTCGTTACCCGCGACGGGAAAGAATTCCTTATCCCCAATGAAGACCTTGTCACCAGTCAGGTGGTCAACTGGTCGCATACCAATGATTTCGTGCGGCTCGACGTGCATTTCGGCACATCTTATAGGGATGACCCGCATAAGGTCAGCAAGGTCGCCATCAACGCCGCGATGACGGTCAAACGTGTGCTGGCGCAGCGCACGCCGGTCTGCTGGATCACGGGTTTCGGTGACAGCTCTGTCGATTATGTGCTGCGCTTCTGGATCTCGGACGCGCAGGGCGGGCTGACCAATGTGCGCGGAATGGTCTATCTGGCGCTGTGGGACGCCTTCAGGGAAAACGATATCTCCATCCCGTTCCCGCAGCGCGAAGTGCGGGTGCTGAACGATGCCGCCGGCAACGACGTGCCGAAATTTATCGCAGGCGATTGAGAATGTGTCGTTCAATGTTATATTAAGCTTATCCCGGCGCCGGGGCGATCAGGCGCGAAGACCGGAGGATATACCCCTGTCCAATCACGTCCAATCGGCAGAACAGCCGAATGTGACCGCCGCGCCGCATGATCTGAGCAGCGACGAGATCTTGCAGCGTATCCTGACTTCTCTTGACGATGACAAGGCCGAAGATGTCGTGACAATCGACCTCCGCGGTCGTTCGGCAATGGCCGATCACATGGTCATCGCATCGGGCCGCAACGCCCGGCAGGTCGCGACCATCGCCGAAAAGCTGGCGCAGCGCATCAAAGAAGCCACCGGCCGCACCGCGCGTGTCGAAGGCAAGGATGCAGGCGACTGGGTGCTGATCGACACCGACGATGTCGTCGTCCACGTCTTCCGCCCGGAAGTGCGCGAATTCTATCAGCTGGAAAAGATGTGGATGCCCACCGACCAGCTGAAGTCCCTGCGGACAGAAGCCGCGCATTGAAGGCCGCAGCAATTGTAAGCGCCGCGAGCCTTTGGCTCGTGGCCTGTGCGCCAACCGAACAGGCGCAGTTCGAATGCCCGGTCGCCCGTCCGCCAACGGCTGAAACGGGTCCGGCAGTGCCCGTTCCCCTTTTGCCAAAGGACCCTGCCGACTTCGCCCTGTTCTGGTATCTGCTGGAGCGGCACGGAACGCTCGACCAGTTGAGGATCGGTATCCTGAACGCAGAAGGGATCGGCCGTGCTGACACGGTAGACGCGCAGGAAAAGGCCACGGCACTCTATCACTGGCGGAAAGGGGCCAACTGCCCTGATGTTCCGGTAACGCCCTTGCCGCAATGAAGATCACCCTTCTCGCCGTCGGCCGCCTGCGGAAATCGCCGGAGCTTTCTCTGATCGACGATTACCTCGATCGCTTCGCCAAATCCGGGCGCTCTCTGGGCTTGCCGCCCGTTCAGGTGATCGAGGTCGAGGACAAGCGCGGCGGCGGCATGTCAGCCGAAGCCCCGCTGATCGAACGCGCCATTCCGGCCGGTGCGTTTGTCGTGATGATGGACGAACGCGGCGAGCAGCCAAGCTCGCCCGATTTCGCCGACCGCATCGCCAGCCTGCGCGATCAGGGCCGCGACATCTGCTTTGTGATCGGCGGCGCGGACGGGCTGGACCCTGCGCTACGCAACCGCGCCGACTGGCAGATCAGCCTTGGCCGCATGGTCTGGCCCCATATGCTGGTGCGCGTCATGCTGGCCGAACAGCTATACCGCGCCGCGAGTATTCTTGCAGGCGCACCCTATCACCGGGCCTAGCCGGGCTGGGTGCCCGCCTCCATCTCGGCGCAATCCTTATAGGACGCGCTCGCGGCCTCATCGCCGCTAACCGTGGCCATCGAACCCTTCGTCCACAGTTCCAATCCCGCATCCTCGGACAAATACCGGGCGCCCGATCCCGATTGCGCAATCTGCATCGGCACCAGCCCATCGCCAATATCCATCACCGCAAAGCTGTCCTCTGCCGCATTGATGAAAGCCACCTGAAAGCTGGCATCATTGGGACAAACATAGTTGACAGTGAACATCTCGCTTTCGGCAAATGCGGTCGCGGGCAGGAAAAGGGCGGCAAGAAGCGGCAAGTGGCGCATCGCGAACTCCATATTGTTATGCAACATCCTAGCCTTAGCGCCCCTGGCGCAAAAGCCAAATCCACGTGAGCGTTAGCCTGCGGCGGGCTGGAAGATCATCACACCGTCTTCATTGACCAGGGCAAAGCCGCCTTCGGTGCCGGTCTCTCGCTCGTCAAGGCAAAGCGAATCCTCGCGGTCTTCCACGACCATGCCCGCAAATGAAAGCGGGGGCCAGATGGCCCCCGCTGGTTTGGTCTGAAACCCCTACTCGGCGGGCATCGCCGCCAGATCGCCGGTTTCGGCTATCGGATGCTCCAGCAAAGGCAGCATCTCCTTCGGGCAAACCTGCATGAAGTTGCCCCGCTCGATATCCCAGTTGTCCAGGATTTCACGCGCCTTGACAGAGTTGGTTTCCTCCACATGGCGGGCGATCAGCGATTTCAGCTGATCCTCCCAATGGGCCACTGTGACCGGGCAGGTCACGATGGATTCCATGTTCATGTATTTCTGCGCCAACCCCTCGGGGTCATACAGATAGGCCATCCCGCCGGTCATCCCGGCGCCGAAATTGGCACCGATCCGGCCAAGGATCACCGCAACACCGCCGGTCATATATTCACAACCATTGGTCCCGCAGCCCTCGATCACGACGCTGGCGCCGCTGTTGCGCACCGCGAAACGTTCACCGGCACGACCGGCGGCGAACAGATAACCCTCTGTCGCGCCATACAGCACGGTATTGCCGATGATGACGTTATCCGCCGCAACCAGCGGGGAGGCCATCGGCGGACGCACCACAATCGTGCCGCCCGACAACCCCTTGCCGACATAGTCATTCGCATCGCCCGAGACCTCGATCTTCAGGCCCGGTGCAGCAAAGGCGCCCAGCGACTGCCCGGCGCTGCCTGTCAGGCGAACCGTCAGGTGATCGGGCTGCAACTGGTTCCGCATCCCGAAGGTCTGCACGATCATGCTGGATGTGCGCGTCCCGATGGTCCGCAGCGTGTTGCGCACCGCATAATGCAGTTGCATCTTCTCACCCGCGCTGAAGAAACGCTCTGCATCGCGGATGATTTCGGAATCCAGCGTCTCCATCACGGCATTGCGCGGCTTGGTGCGGTCATAGACGATCTTGTCCGACCCATCGACCGTAATAAGCAGCGGGTTCAGGTCCAGATCGTCCAGATGCGCGGCACCCCGGCTGACCTGAGTCAGCAGGTCCGCACGCCCGATCACCTCATCCAGGGACCGCGCCCCGATGGATGCCAGAACCTCGCGCACCTCGGTTGCATAGAAGGTGATCAGGTTGACCACCTTGTCGGCACTGCCGTTGAACATCGAACGCAGCTTTTCGTCCTGCGTACAGACGCCCACGGGGCAGGTGTTCGACTGGCACTGACGCACCATGATGCAGCCCATGGCGATGAGCGCGGCGGTGCCGATGCCGTATTCCTCGGCCCCCATCATCGCCGCCATGACGATGTCGCGGCCCGTCCGCAGCCCGCCATCGGTGCGCAGCGTGACACGTTCGCGCAGATTGTTCATCGCCAGAACCTGATGCGCCTCGGTCAGGCCCATCTCCCAGGGCAGCCCCGCGAACTTGATCGAGGTCGCGGGCGAAGCCCCCGTCCCGCCATTATGGCCAGAGATCAGGATAATATCGGCCTTCGCCTTCGCCACACCCGCCGCAATCGTGCCAACGCCCGAGGACGCCACCAGCTTCACGGTGATTTTCGCACGCGGGTTGATCTGCTTGAGGTCATAGATCAGCTGCGCCAGATCCTCGATAGAGTAGATATCGTGATGCGGCGGCGGCGAGATCAGCGTGACCCCCGGCGTCGAGTGGCGCAGGCGGGCGATCAGCTTCGTCACCTTCATGCCCGGCAACTGCCCGCCCTCACCGGGTTTCGCACCCTGCGCGACCTTGATTTCCAGCTCTTCACAGGCGTTCAGATATTCCGCCGTGACCCCGAACCGGCCCGACGCCACCTGCTTCACCTTCGCACAGGGATTGTCGCCATTCGGCAGCGGATGGCTATGCGCCGGATCCTCGCCGCCCTCGCCGCTGTCGGATTTCGCACCGATCCGGTTCATGGCGATGTTCAGCGTCATATGCGCCTCGGGCGACAAGGCGCCAAGGCTCATCCCCGGCGTCACGAAACGCTTGCGGATGCTGGTGATGCTCTCCACCTCTTCGATCGGAACCGGCTTGCCAAGCGGCTTGATGTCCAGCAGATCGCGGATGTGGATCGGCGGATTGGCCCGCATCGCCTTGGAATACTGCTTCCAGACGTCATAGCTGGCTTTTTCGCAGGCCAGTTGCAGCAGCCGCATCGTATTGGCTTCCCAGGCGTGCTTCTCGCCCGAACGGCGCAGCTTGTAGAAACCGCCAACCGGCAGCAATTCATCGCCATTGCCGCTGAATCCGCGCGAATGCACATCTTCAAGCTTGTGCTGGATACCATGCAACCCGATGCCGGAAATCCGGCTGTGCATACCGGGGAAATATTCGTTCACAAGCGCACGGGACAGGCCCACGGCTTCAAAGTTCAGACCACCGCGATAGGATGACAGAACCGAAATCCCCATCTTGGCCATGATCTTCAGCAGGCCCTGATCTATCGCGTCGCGGTAACGGCGCATATTTTCGATCAGAGAGCCCTCCAACAGGCCACGATCAATCCGGTCCGCCACGCTGTCCTGCGCCAGATAAGGGTTCACGGTCGTCGCGCCGCAGCCGATCAGAACCGCGAAGTAATGCGGGTCGATACATTCGGCGGAACGCACGTTCAGCGAACAGAAGGTCCGCAGCCCTTTGTGGGTCAGCCAGCTGTGGATTGCACTGGTGGCAAGGATCATCGGCACGCCAACGCGGACCTCATCAATCCCCTCATCCGTCAGCACCAGATGACCCGCGCCTGAGCGCACGGCATCCTCTGCCTCGTTGCGGATACGCGCCAGAGCATCGCCGAGCGCCTCTGGTCCCGCGCCTTTGGGGAAGGTGCAGTCGATGCGCGTCGCCGAAGCGCCGAACATCTCCATCATCTCGGCGAATTCGCGGTTGGCGACGAATGGCGTTTCCAGCAGCAGGATTTCGGTCTGACTGCTGCTTTCGTCCAGCACGTTCTTCAGGTTGCCGAAGCGCGTTTTCAGCGACATCACCCGCGTCTCACGAAGCGAGTCAATCGGCGGGTTCGTCACCTGGCTGAAGTTCTGGCGGAAGAAGTGGCTCAGCGGGCGATACTGGTTCGACAGCACCGCGGGCGGAGTGTCATCGCCCATCGATGCCAGCGATTCCTTGCCGTCCTCTGCCATTGGGGACAGCACATTTTCCAGCTCTTCCAGCGTGTAGCCTGCGGCAATCTGGCGGCGGCGCAGATCTTCGCCCTTCAGCGTCGTGCGCTCTGGCAGGTCGCGCATCTGTTCGGAAAGTTGCGTGACCTTCGCCAGCCACTCCCCAAAGGGCTGAGACGACGCCAGCCTGTCCTTGATCTCGGAATCGTGGTAAAGCTTGCCCTCTTCCATATCGACGCAGATCATCTGCCCCGGACCAAGCGCGCCTTTTTCCACCGCCGTTGCCTCATCCACGGGCACCATGCCCGCTTCCGAACCGGCGATCAGCAGCCCCTCTCCCGTTACGACATAGCGCATCGGACGCAGCCCGTTGCGGTCCAGCCCGCCGCAGACCCAGCGTCCATCGGTCATCGCAAGGGCAGCGGGGCCGTCCCACGGCTCCATCACGGCGTTGCAATAGGCATACATATCCGCCCAGGCCTTGGGCATGTCGGTCACGGTCTTGGACCAGCTTTCCGGAACAAGCATGGTCTTGGTCATCGGCGCCGAACGGCCTGACCGCACCATCACCTCGAACACTGCATCCAGTGCGGCTGAATCCGACGAACCACCCGGAACGATCGGCTTGATATCCTCTGCCATCTCGCCAAAAGCGCCCGAGGCCATGCGGATCTCATGGCTGCGCAACCAGTTCAGGTTGCCCTTCAATGTGTTGATCTCACCATTATGGGCCAGCATCCGGAAGGGCTGGGCCAGCCACCATTGCGGGAAGGTGTTGGTCGAATACCGCTGGTGATACAGCGCGAATGCGCTTTCGAAACGCGGGTCTTTCAGGTCGGGATAGAACTCTGCCACCTGTTCGGCCAGCATCATGCCCTTGTAGATGATCGACCGGCAGGACAGCGAGCAGAAATACAGCCCTTGCACACCACCTGCAGCGGCAGCTTTTTCGATCCGGCGACGGATGATGTAAAGCTCACGTTCGAACTCGACCTGAGACAGCCCCTTTTCATTGCGAATCAGAATCTGCTCGATCTCCGGGCGCGTCGCGTTGGCCTTGTCGCCCAATACAGAGATATCCACCGGCACGTGCCGCCAGCCATAGATATAGTGACCCATGCGGATCACTTCGGATTCAACGATAGTCCGGCAGCGTTCCTGCGCGCCGAAATCCGTGCGCGGCAGGAAGACCTGCCCGACCGCGATCAGCTTGTCGGCATCTGGCTCATGCCCGGTGCGGCGGATCTGGTCATAGAAGAACGGCACCGGGATCTGTACATGAATGCCCGCCCCGTCGCCGGTCTTGCCATCCGCATCCACCGCCCCGCGATGCCAGATCGCCTTCAGCGCATCGATGCCGTTTTGCACCACCTGACGCGAGGGCTTGCCGTCGATCGACACCACAAAGCCCACGCCACAGGACGAATGCTCATCCTCCTGCCGGTACAGGCTGTTTTCGGCCATCCACGTGCGGCGGGCTTCTTCGTTGGCTTGCCAGTTTTGCGGAAGTTCTGTCATTGGATGACCTCCTTATTTGAATGGAATGCACCAGGGCGCGGCGCCCCCTGCAAATCGGTGATACGGGTGATGACCATCCACCACAGGTAAATGGCCACGACAGAAAGCGGCGCCAGCACCACATCGGTGACACCGGCGAAAACCAGCATCCGGTCCGAAGGGCTCGCACCGCCATAGATAAAGCCTGGCACGATCACGGCCATATTCGTCGCCAGCCAGAACCCCCACCAGACAGGGAACAGGCGCGGCAGCGGCGCATCCAGTTCGCGGGCGGGCCGGGTAGAGCTGTTATAGGTCTGCTTCATCGCCCGATACGGCATGAAGAAATTGGCAATCGGCACAAGATGCCAGCCAATCGCCCAACCCGGAGAGATCCGTTTACGGTCAGGGTCCAGCAGATCGGCATTGCGAACCGCACCATAGACCCAGGTCGCGCCCAGAATATAGCTGGCGACAAGAATCATCGAATAAATCGACACGACCCGATCTTGCCGCGCCTGAAAACCGACCCATTCCTGATCCAACGCCGCCGGGTCCAGACTGGCCCGATCCGCGTAAATCAACTCCAGATACTGGATCGTGATGACACCATAAACCAGCTCGACAGCCGCCATCGCCAGCAAAGCGACACCATTGAACCGCCGCAGCCGCGACAGACCCGTCAGGCTGTTCGCGCTCATGACCGCGTCTCGATCTTATGAAGACGGAACGTCATCACGACGCATTGCCGGAAAACGGGCGCGATAGAACCATCTGCATATCGCAGTCAAAGACCGGCTCGGTCGAACCAAAGCCCGCCTCGCCCGGCATGGCGAAGGTGACCGGGCTGTCATCTGTTTCGCGATGCTCGCCCGTCCAGTCGCGCGATTCCTCTACCCCGCCATAGAACCGCCCATGATCGGCGTTGACGAATTGCTGGCCAGTCGACTCGATCAGCAGATCGCCGGTCTCCGAAAAGATACGCATCTGGAATTCGGTCAGTTGCAGCGGCACGCCGTCAATCACTGTGGTTTCGCCGGTCAGGCGATCCTCACCGATATTGCGCAACCGCTCACCAGAGTTCGAGCGCGTCCAGAAATCGAAATCATCGCGCCCGGTTTTCATCAGGGTAGAGAATGAGGCGTGATCTTCTGCCTCAGGCTCCAGAACGTCGATGATGCCGTTGCGCAGATTGATGGATTCCATCCAGCGGGTTTCCGCATCTATCCGAGAGGAGTAGCGCGCGCCCTCCTGATCATAATAGGTCACCCACTGATCGCCCGGATTATCCGCGCTGCAAACAAAGTGCTGCGCCGCGACGCAACCGCGAAGCTGCACCGTCATTTTCAACTCGCAACCTTGCGGCGGCTGGAAGTCTGCGGCGCGGGCGGGCGAAAAGGTCAGTGATGCTGCCGCGAAAATCGCGCAGAGTCCGCCGATTTTCCAAGCGTCGGACGCTGTATATACGCGATATAGACGCGATATAGACGCGTTGTTTACGCGATATTTACACCGCTTTTCCATCACTCCGCCGCGACCTGCGCGGCATTGCCCAGGAAGTCGGCAATGCTGTCCGCAGCCTCTCGCCCGTCACGGATCGCCCACACCACCAGCGACGCGCCGCGCACAATATCGCCTACCGCAAACACGCCCGGAAGGCTGGTTTCGTGGCTGCGGAAATCGGCCTTGATCGTGCCCCAGCGGGTCACTTCCAGACCCTCTGTGCCCCACAGACGAGGCAGCTCTTCGGGTTCAAAACCAAGCGCCTTGATGACCATCTCTGCCGGTTCGTCATAATCGGCACCCTCGATCAGTTCAGGGCTTTGGCGGCCTGACACATCCGGCTTGCCCAGACGCATTTTCTGGATGCGCACCGCTGAAATCGTTGGCTGTTCGTCATTGATCGGCGTGTCATGGCCGGTCTCGCCCTCGACGCCGCCGACAAAGCTGCCGGGCGCGGAAAGCCAAACAAATTCAACGCCTTCCTCTTCAGCGTTCTGCACCTCTCGCTGGCTGCCCGGCATGTTCGCACGGTCGCGCCGATACAGGCATTTGACCGATTTCGCGCCCTGACGGATCGCGGTGCGCACACAGTCCATCGCCGTATCACCGCCGCCGATGACCAGCACGCGCTTGCCCTTGGCGTCCAGCTCTCCATCCTCATAATCGGGGATTTCGTCACCCAGATCGATGCGGTTCGAAGCGGTCAGGTAATCAAGCGCGCGGATAACGCCCTGCGCATTTGCGTTGTCGATATCCAGATCACGGGTCTTATAAACGCCTGTCGCGATCAGCACCGCATCATGCTTGCCGCGAATGGCATCAAAGCTCAGATCCTCGCCGACATTGCAGTTCAGCACGAACTCTACCCCACCCTCTTCAAGCTGGCGGTTGCGGCGTTCAACAATCTCTTTCTCCAGCTTGAAGCCGGGAATGCCATAGATCATCAACCCGCCCGAACGGTCATGCCGGTCATAAACAGTGACCTGAAAACCCATGCGGCGCAGGCGATCAGCAGCCGCGAGCCCGCCCGGACCAGCCCCGATGATCCCGATGGATTCGCCGCGCTCCTCTGTCGGGGCGATGGGTTCGACCCAGCCTTCCTCGAAGGCGGTATCGGTGATGTATTTCTCAATCGCGCCGATGGTCACAGTGCCATGGCCGGATTGTTCGATGACGCAGTTGCCTTCGCACAAACGGTCCTGAGGGCAGATACGGCCGCAGATTTCCGGAAAGGTGTTGGTCTGCTGGCTGACCAGATAAGCCTCTTTCGTGCGACCCTCTGCCGTCAGGCGCAGCCAGTCGGGGATATTGTTGTGCAGCGGGCAATGGCTTTGACAATAGGGAACGCCGCACTGGCTGCACCGGCTTGCCTGTTCCGTCGCCTTGGCATCCGCGAATTCACGGTAAATTTCGTGGAAATCCTCACCACGCTCCTCAGCGGATCGCTTCTCGGGCATCTCGCGCCCGATGGTGACAAATTTCAGCATTTTTTGCGTGGCCATATCGCTTCGCCCCTATTTCACGATACCCCACTATACTTGACGGCAATTGATTAAAAGGCAGCAGTGCTGACCTATTTGTCGATTTTTGTGGGTTTGGCGCAGGTCGGGAGGGCTAAAATAGCATATTTAGGTCAGCACAAATTACCCATCATCAATAAACCCCGAAAATAGCACCAGAAAATACATCAACCGTCGGAGAATCATCCGACCCCTTAACAGACGATAGCACAGATCAGGCGATGATGCCGCCCCAAGCCAAAGCCAGCAGCAATGCGCCGAAAACGATCCGGTAGATCGCAAAGACCGTGAAGCGGTTCGTTTGGATATAGGACAGCAGCCATTTTACCGATGCAAAGGCGGTGACCGTCGACACGACGAAAGCAATGGCAAGACCGGTCCAATCCTCGGACTGCGAGCCGTCCGAGAGGTTTTGCAGCAGTTTATAGCCGCTGGCTGCATACATTGTCGGTATACCGACGAGGAACGCAAACTCTGTCGCAGCGGCCCTGTTGGACGTGCCAAGCAGCATTGCCACGAAGATCGTGGTGGCCGATCGCGACGTGCCGGGAAAGACACCCGCCACAACCTGCGCCACCCCAACGGCAAGCGCCACCCGCCATGTGATGCGCGCACTGTCTGGCAGTTTATCGGCAAAATATTCCGCGACCATCATCCAGATACCGCCGATGACCAAGGCCCATGCAATCGGGGTAATCGTCTCTGGCAGCTGAAATCCTGCCTTGTCCACGATCAGGCCCAGCACTGCGGTCACAAGGAACGCGGTCATCAGCTTGGCCAGATAGTCGCGGTTTTCGGCATCGCGCCAACCCAGCGTCAGCCCGACCAAACGACGCCAGTAGATCAGCGTAACGGCCAGAATCGCGCCTGCCTGAATGACAACGACATACATGTCCGAGCGCGGGGCCAGCCAATGCTCTGCCAGCAGCAGATGGCCCGTGCTGGAGATCGGCAGAAACTCTGTAATGCCTTCGATGATACCGAAGAGCACGTCATTGAAGTAAGACAAGTCGGATTCCCTTCGGAATGTCTGGCGGCAATCAGCGGAGGCGCAGATTCCTGGCCGAGGCGGTCATGTCCGCATATTGCCCATTGGGACGGAAGCGCCACAGATATTCATCAATGACAGCCCCAGGCGCGACCGGCTTAATTCCCAGATCCGCAAATCCCTTGGCACCATCCGCGACGACATTATCTTGCGCCAGCAGCTTGACCTGATCACGTGTAAGCAGCCGGTTGGTCAGCAGCCCGCCCGTCACATAGGAACCGAAATCAAGCACCGCAGCCCCAATCCGCGCCAGCCAGAAGGGAATGTTGATAATGGCACGGCGGCGATAGGTCGCTTGCAGCATCTGCTCGGCCACTTCGCGCAGCGTTTTGACGTCGGGGCCGCCCAGTTCGTACACATCCGATCCGACATCACCGACAGCGGCCTTGCACGCTGCTGCGGCAACGTCATCTACGTGGACGGGCTGCACCCTGGAATTGCCACCGACAATATTCATGATCGGCCCAAGGCTGGGAGAGCTGGCCATACGTTCGTACAGTCCACCCTCAGCGCCAAACATAAAGGAAGGACGCAGGATCACGGCATCCGGACGGGCCTTCAGCAGTGCCGCCTCGCCCTGTGCCTTGGTAACGGCATATTCACTGTCGGAATTCTCGTCAGCACCAAGAGCGGAGATATGCACAACGCGCAAAACACCCATCTCTTTCGCAAGCCTTCCGATCCGCTCAGCGCCGTCGGCATGGACAGGCGCGAACCTGTTCTTGCCCTCACTAACCATGATGCCAACACAGTTCACCACGACCTCGGCATCGGCCATCGCCGCGCGGACCGACATATCGTCACGGATGTTGCAGGGAACCGGCTCCACCTGTCCGACGGCACCGTAGGTCCGCACGAAAAGCGCTTCCGAGGGGCGGCGCACAGCGACGCGGACACGCCAGCCCAGCTTCGCCATCCGGCGCGCAATGTGACGCCCGAGAAAACCCGAACCGCCGTAAATCGTGACGATCTTCGACATCATCTGCCCCCTTTTCGCGGCTTTGTTTCCGCTGATAGCGCGACTGGACGGGTCGGGCAAGCTCTGCCCGTTGCTGCGCCATTCGCGCCAACAAAGTTTTTACGGAATCCCCGTTGACAGCCCCATGCCGGGGGGATAATGACCCGCCTCACGACACCTGCCCAGGTGGCGGAATTGGTAGACGCGCACGGTTCAGGTCCGTGTGCCGCAAGGCGTGGAAGTTCGAGTCTTCTCCTGGGCACCACTACAAGAAAAGCCGCTGCGGTTTGCAGCGGCTTTTCTGTTGTGCAGCTAAAACTGCCGGTCGTTCAGTCAGAGATAGTCCTCATCGCGACCAACATCGTCCCGAACATCGCCCCGGATCGCCCAGTCAAATGCGATGCTGAACACGACCAGCAACAGCGGAATGCAGCACACCGCGAACAGCCATATCTCCACATGCATCCACCTGCCGACAATCAGTGCCAGCCAGTTCGGAAGCCAGTCAAGCTGCATTCGGTAGATGCCAATCGGCGTCAAAGCGTCGTTCGGCGCCAGCCCGAACAGCTGACCAAGCTCATGGGAATGGCCGGCGCCAGCTGAATGACTTCGCGCATGCGAAATGCTGTTGATTATGGCTGCCAAAAGTCCGACAGCCGCCAGTACTGTCGCAGCAAAAACGGCGCGCAACCGCAGCGTTATCAGGCGATCCAATTTCATTATCCAAACGATCTGTTGTCGTATTTATTGGTTGGACTGGATGGATAAACGTCATCCGACAGAAAACATGACTCGCATTTACTTATATTGAAAATCACGAGATTGGAAGCTCCCAAGCGCGCCTTTGATTCGCGGGGAGGACTACCTTCGCAAATGAAGGCAAGATTAGCAGGAACTTCACCTGCATCAGACTTGTTCTAGATGCAGACAGCACCAAGCGGACAGGCAAAATGAATCGTTTATCTTTCGAGCCCGGTGAAAACTGTTGGCGCGTGGCGTCTGCCGAACGATTTGCGCTGATCGTGGATGGGGCAGACTATTTTCGCGCGCTGCGCGAGACTTTGTTTATGGCAGATCGTCTTATCACGCTTGTCGGCTGGGATTTCGACTTTGAGATCGAGATGTTGCCCGGTGAAAGCGACGATGAAGGCAATGCGCCCGACGGTTTTCCCAACCAGATAGGGCCTTTCCTTGAAGCTCTGGTCGACCGGCGGCCTGAACTGGAAATCTATTTGCTGAAGTGGAGCGGCGGGGCCTTGATCGCGCCGGGGCGCCTGCTGCCGACCGCGCATATAAAGCTGCTGTCGCCGGATCAGGTGCATCTGGGCTTTGACGGCAGGCACCCCATTGGCGCGTGCCACCATCAGAAGATCGTCGTCGTGGACGATTCGCTGGCTTTCTGCGGGGGCATTGACGTCACCGACGGACGCTGGGATCAGCGTGATCACGCCCCGAACAATCCGCTGCGCCACCTTAAAAACGGGGAGATCGCGCAGCCCTGGCATGACGCGACCACTGTCATCTCTGGCGATGCGGCAGCAGAACTGGGCAAGCTGTGCCGGATGCGTTGGGCGCGCGCCCAGGATTCCGAGATGGACGAACCTTTCACCCCCGGCATGGACCGCTGGCCGGACAGCATCGAACCGGACTTCAGAAATATCGACATAGCAATCAGCCGGACAGAGCCGCCGGGCAAGAATCATCCGCCGATCACGGAGATCGAGGCGCTATATCTCGAATCCATCGCGGCTGCGCAGGATTACATTTATCTGGAGTCACAATATTTCTCGAGCGATGAGATTGCGTCTGCGATTGCTCAGCGCCTGCAAGAGCCTGACGGGCCCGAGGTGATCGTCATCAACCCGGTTGCCGCGCAGGTTATGCTGGAAGATGAGGCGATGCACGTCACACGCAGCCGCTTCATCCGTCATCTGGCGGCGCATGATCCCCATGGACGTTTCAGGATCCTCTACCCCTCGGACTCGGCGAATGGGGGAATTTATGTGCACGCAAAGATCACGATCTTCGATGATTGTTTCCTGCGCGTAGGCTCCAGCAATATCGACAGGCGCTCTCTGGGCTTTGACACCGAATGCGACGTCGCGCTGCTTGCCGACAGCGAAGAGGATCGCCGGACCATTCGCGGGATGAGAGACAGCCTGATTGCCGAGCATCTTGGCCGCGAAAAGGATGAAGTCGGGCAAGAGATCGAGCGCCGGGACAGCATCATTGCAGCGATTGACGCGTTGAACAGGCCGACTGGCAAGGGACTTCGTCCGATCCATCCCCGGAAAGAAACATTTCTCGGCAGCCTTCTGGCGGATACGCGCTTTTTCGACCCCCGCTATCGCAGCAGTGCGGCGGCCAGGCTCGGCCTCACCTCACGCCACGTCATGTATGGGGCAGCGGCGGCTTTGGCGGTGGGTGCGATATGGTGGTCGCGCAGCCGGCGACGCTAACCCGGCGCTGCGGCGCTTGATTCGCGAATCACAAGCTCTGGCATCAGCATCGTGGACAACGCCGCCTTGCCCCGCATATGGGCGAGCAGGGTTTGTGCCGCCGTTTGGCCGAGCCTGAACTTCGGCTGGCGGACAGTGGTCAGCGGCACGGCCAGATGAGCGACCCAATCAATGCCATCGAACCCCACGATTGAGACTTCGTCAGGAATGGCCACGCCGTTGCGCTGAAGAACGCCCATGAAACCTGCGGCCGATTCGTCACTGAAAGCGACGATGCCTGTCGGGCGTTCGCTTGGCGGTTGCGCCAACCAGTCACGGGCGGCACTTGCGCCGGCCTGAAGCGTAAAATCACCCGCATAGCCGTCAGGAGCGCGGCCCATCACTCTGCTCACGCCTTCAAGACGGGCGCCGTGCAGCACGTTTTCCTGCGGGCCACCAATCCAGCTGATGCGTCGATGGCCGAGGTCAAGCAGGTGCCGCGTCGCCATTTCTGCGCCAGACGCGTTGTCCAGCACCACGCGGGGCAGCGCGGCGCCCCGGATCCATTCGCAAGCCATGATCAGAGGCGGCGCGGACGGCACCGCAGCCAGATCGGCCTCTGTCACCTGACCATCGAGCAGGATGATTCCGTCCGCACGCGAGGGGTCCAGAAATCGGTTCAGGGTGACATGCTTGCCGCCGCCATCCCGTGTGTCGCCGACCAGCAGGTCATAGCCAGCCGCACCCAGTTCCTGACCCATTCCCGCAAGAATGCGGGCGAAGAACGGATTGCTGAGATTCGGGACAAGGGCAACGATCGCGCCGGTTCGCTGCTTTCGCAGATTACGCGCGGCCTGATTGACGCGGTAGCCAGTGGCGGCAACGGCCTCCATCACGGCGATTCGCGTCGCCTCGGTTACCATTTCGGGCCGCGAAAGCGCCCGGCTGACAGTAGCGGAGGAAACGCCGGCATGGCGGGCAACGTCGGCAAGACGTGCGCTTGACGGTTGCCCTATGTCTGACATCAATGGTTCCTGATCGCTTTAGGTGGCTCTGGCTAACACAAAAAAGATTAGTAGGGTAAATCTTACAGTTTGCAAACGATTACATTCCGTGTATTCAATCGATCCGGAGGAGGAACGCGATGCGCACGATCAAGGGACCGGGCTTGTTTCTGGCACAGTTCGCGGGGGACACCGCCCCCTTCAGCGACTGGGCTTCGATCACCGCATGGGCCGGCTCGCTTGGTTATAAGGGCGTGCAGGTTCCCAGCAATGATGCCCGGCTGTTCGATCTGGACCTTGCCGTAACCTCCAAGGATTGGCGCGACGAGTTTCTGGGCATCGCCCGGCAGAACGGTGTCGAGGTGACAGAGCTTTCCAGCCACATCCAGGGACAGCTTGTGGCCGTACACCCTTCCTATGATGACGCATTCGATGCCTTCGCGCCTGCGGTCCTTCACGGAAATCCGAAGCAGCGTCAGGAATGGGCGGTCGAGCAGGTTGGCAAGACGATCAGGGCCAGCAGCCTGCTTGGCCTGGACGCGATGGCGACGTTTTCAGGCGCGCTTGCATGGCCTTATCTTTACCCTTGGCCACAGCGCGCGCCGGGCCTTGTGGAAACCGCTTTCGATACGCTGGCCGCACGCTGGCGTCCTCTGCTTGATCTGGCAGAGGAAAACGGCGTCGACGTCTGCTATGAAATCCACCCCGGTGAGGACCTGCATGACGGCGTAACGTTCGAGATGTTTCTGGATCGCGTCGGGGGTCATGCGCGGGCCAATATGCTGTATGATCCGTCGCATTATCTGCTGCAGCAGTTGGACTATATCCAGCATCTGGACATCTATCACGACCGTATCCGGATGTTCCACGTCAAGGATGCCGAGTTCAATCCGACGGGGCGGCAGGGCGTCTATGGCGGTTTTCAACCCTGGGCCGACCGTGCGGGAAGGTTCCGCAGCCCCGGTGACGGGCAGGTCGATTTCGGACAGATATTCGCCAAGCTGACACAATACGACTTTTCCGGCTGGGCCGTGGTAGAGTGGGAATGTGCGCTGAAACACCCCGAGGACGGGGCGCGTGAGGGGGCTGAATTCGTGAAAAAGCACATCATCCGAACGACGCCGCACGCCTTTGACGATTTTGCGGCACAGGGCACAGACGATGCGGCCAACCACAGGGCATTGGGGCTGGACGGATGAGCAAACCTATCCCCCTTGGTATGGTCGGCGGCGGTGACGGCGCTTTTATCGGCGCAATCCACCGCATCGCTGCACGCATGGATGGCGACTATCAGCTTGTTGCCGGTGCCCTGTCATCCGACGCGGAAAAGGCGCAGAAATCCGCCGACGCTCTGGGCATCGAACGCAGCTATGCGGATTATCATGAAATGGCGCAGGCAGAGGCCGCGCGCCCGGATGGCATCCAAGCTGTATCCGTCGTCACGCCGAACCACCTTCATGCGCCGGTTTCGATCGCCTTCCTTGATGCAGGTATCAACGTCATCTGTGACAAGCCGCTGACCGCAACACAGGAAGATGCAAAGAAGCTGGCCGAGGCGGTCAAGCGCAGCAAAGCGCGGTTTTTCCTGACGCACAACTACTGTGCCCATCCCCTTGTGCGAGAGGCGAGGGCGATGGTCGCGGAAGGTGCCCTTGGCAAGCTGCGCCTTGTGCAGGCGGAATATCTGCAAGGCTGGCTGTCAGGGGATGTTCAGAACAAGCAGGCTGGCTGGCGCACCGACCCCGCGCAATCTGGCGCAGGTGCAATCGGTGACATCGGCACCCATGCCTGGCAGCTTGCGGAGTTCGTGACCGGGCAAACGCCCTCATCCCTGTCAGCCGATTTGTCCAGCATGGTGGATGGTCGCCGCGTCGATGACGATGCACGTATTTCGCTGCGCTACGACAGCGGCGCGAAAGGTGGGTTGTGGGTGTCGCAGGTAGCGGTCGGGCAAGAAGGTGGGCTTTCGCTTCGCCTGTTCGGGACCGAGGGTGCGCTTGAATGGCGGCTTCAGGATGCCGAGGCGCTGATCTTCACCGGAAAGGACAATCAGTCCCAACGCCTGACCCGCGCGCGTGATCGCAGCCAGTCCTATCGCACCCCGCCCGGCCATCCGGAGGGCTATCTGGAGGCATTTGCCAATCTTTATAAAGACATCGCCGAGGTTATCCGCGGCGACGAGACCCATCTGGACCGTATTCCGGGCATCCGCGACGGGCTGTCAGGCATGGCGTTTATCGCTGCCGCGCAAGAATCCTCGACGCAGGATGGGGCATGGACAAGGGTCGGGGCATGACTGCGGTTCTCGCCCTCGACAATGTCACCAAAAGCTTTGGCCCGGTTGAGGTCCTGCACGGCATTGATCTTGCGCTGAACGCGGGTGAGGTTCATGCCCTGATAGGCGAGAACGGCGCCGGCAAATCGACGATCATGAAGATCCTCGGCGGCTATCTTGCGCCCAGTTCGGGGCAGGTTCTGCTGAACGGCCAACCCGCCGGTTATCGCAACGGGCCAGATGCAGAGGCACAGGGCGTCGTCGTCATACATCAAGAGTTCAACCTTGTCCCCGACCTGTCGGTTGCCGCCAATATCTTCCTTGGCCGAGAGCTGCGAAAGGGCCTGCGCCTTGATCACGGCGCCATGCGCTCTGCCACGGCAGAGCTGTTGCAGCGGCTGGATACGGCGATCAGTCCCGATGCGTTGATCCGTGAGTTGTCAGTGCCTGACCGCCAGATGGTTGAGATTGCGAAAGCCCTGTCGCGCAACGCCCGTGTTCTGATCATGGATGAACCATCCGCCGCCCTGACTCATCGCGAGGTCGACGCGCTTTATGCGCAGGTCGACCGGCTGCGGGCAGAGGGCGTGGCGCTGATGTTCTGCTCTCACCGGCTGGACGAGGTCAGTCACCTTGCCGACAGGATCACTGTCCTGCGCGACGGCTCTGTCGTGCGGCAGGCGGTCCGGGGCGAGTTGACCGAGGACGGAATGGCGACCGCGATGGTTGGCCGCGATCTGGACGATATTTTCCCGGCAAAAGGCGATGGTCCCGGCGAAACGCTGATGGAGGTCGCAGGGCTGAGCGTTGCCGGTCAGGTAGAAGATGTCTCACTGACGCTGCATAAGGGCGAAGTGCTGGGCATTGCAGGTCTTGTCGGCTCGGGCCGCACCGAACTGGCAGAGGGGATCGTCGGGTTGCGTCCCGCCACAGGCCGGATTTCAATTCACGGCCAGCAGCTGGCGATCCGCAGCCCGCGCGATGCAGCATCGGCAGGCATCGCCTACCTGACAGAGGACCGTAAGGAGGCCGGGCTGCTGCTGGACAAGCCCCTGCCGGAAAACCTGACGCTGGCGGCTTTGGAAAAATTCGGGTTCCGCATCGACCGGAAACGCGAAACCGCTGAAATGCTGCGCGCCCGGAAAGAGTTCGATATTCGCGCAGCATCCGACGACATGGTGGCAGGCGCGCTGTCAGGCGGAAACCAGCAGAAGCTGCTTCTGGCCAAGACAATGCTGACAGACCCCGAAATCATCATCATTGATGAGCCGACGCGCGGCATCGACATCGGCACCAAGCAGCAGATCTATGCCTTCATCCGGGAACTGGCAAAGCAGGGCAAGGGCGTCATCGTCATTTCGTCCGAGATGCCCGAAATCATCGGCCTTTCCGACCGCGTGCTGGTGATGCGTCAGGGACGTATCTCTGGCGACGTCGCGGGCACAGGGATCACAGAAGAAAACATCGTTCGCCTTGCAATGGGGCTGGAACGAGAGGAGGAAACCGCGTGAAACGCATCGACCTGCATGTGCTGGGCCCGCTCATCGCGCTTGTCGCGCTGTTCATCCTTGGCGCGTTGCTCAACCCCGCCTTTCTGGCACCGGCAAACCTGTCAAATGTGCTGGCACGATCCGCCTTTATCGGGCTGATCGCGGTAGGTATGACATTTGTGATCACGCAAGGCGGTCTGGACCTGTCCGTCGGGTCGATGGCGGCGTTTCTTGCCGGCGTCACGATCATGGCGATGAACGGTCTTGCCGGTGTGACGGGTGAGAACTGGGGCACGATCATGCTGGGCATGGGCGTCGCACTGGCAGGCGGGGCCGCTGCCGGTTTCGTGAACGGCGCGTTGATTACCAAGGCCCGAATAGAGGCGTTTATCGTCACGCTGGGCACGATGGGGATTTTCCGCAGCCTCGTCACATGGCTGGCCGATGGCGGCACACTGAGCCTCGATTCCGGGCTGCGCAGCATCTATCGCCCGGTCTATTACGGGGGCATCGGCTGGATCACCTGGCCGATCATCACGTTCGCGATTGTCGCTGTGCTGGGCGAATGGGTGATGCGTCACACGCGCTTTGGCCGCCATGTCGAGGCGATCGGATCGAACGACCGGGTCGCGCGCTATTCCGCCGTCGATGTCGAACGTGTGCGCCTGATGACCTATGTGCTTCTGGGGCTTCTGGTCGGCCTTGCCACAATCCTTTATGTCCCACGGCTCGGTTCGGCCTCCGGCTCTACCGGCGTTCTGTGGGAGCTCGAGGCGATTGCAGCCGTCATCATTGGCGGGACCGCGCTGAAGGGCGGGCGGGGCCGGGTCTGGGGCACCGTGGTCGGCGTGCTGATCCTGTCGATGATCGACAATATCCTTAATCTGACGGATCTGGTCAGCCCCTATCTGAACGGGGCCATACAGGGCGTCATCATTGTTCTTGCTGTCGTGCTACAGCGGGAAAAACGCGCCGCAGAGTAGCGGCACAACGGGGAGGAAATTTAATGAAACGTCGTAATCTGCTGAAAATGCCGATGGCTGCCGCTGCCGTGGCGCTGATGGCCGGGGGCGCGATGGCGCAGGATGAGACAACCGTGATCGGCGTCTCGATCCCGTCGGCCACGCATGGCTTCATGGGCGGCCTGAACTGGCATGCGCAGGACACCATCGACCGTCTGGAAGAGGCATATCCCAACCTGGACTTCGTTCTGTCCACTGCCGGTGATCCCGGCAAGCAGGTTTCGGATATCGAAGACATGCTGGCCACCCGGAATATCGACGGTCTGGTCGTCTTGCCCTTCGAATCCGAACCGCTGACCGACCCGGTCAAGATGGTGAAGGAAGCGGGCAAGTTCGTGACCGTCGTCGACCGTGGCCTTGCCGAGGAGGGGATCGAAGATCTCTATGTCGCTGGCGACAACACCGCCTTTGGCCGCGTCGCAGGCGAATATTTCCGCGACAATCTGGATGCGGGCGCGAAGATCGTCGTGCTGCGCGGCATTCCGACCACGCTGGACAATGAACGGGTAGAGGCTTTCCAGGCCGCGCTTGAGGGTTCGGATAAGGAAATCCTCGACATGCAGCACGGCAACTGGAACCGTGATGACGCCTTCAACGTGATGCAGGATTACCTTGCGAAATACCCCGAGATCGACGCGGTCTGGGCGGCGGATGACGACATGGCCATCGGCGTGCTGGAAGCCATTGCGCAGGCAGGCCGCGAAGAAGAGATGGTCGTGGTCGGCGGTGCCGGCATGAAGGAAATCGTCAGCCGCATCATGGAAGGCGATCCGCAGCTGCCGGTGAACGTCACCTACCCGCCCGCACTGATTTCCTCGGCAATCGAGATGACGGCACTGAACTTCGTCTCAAACGCGCCGGTGACCGGCCGCTATATCATCAGCAGCCAGCTTATCACGCCCGAGAATGCAGAGCAGTATCACTTCCCGGACAGCCCGTTCTGATCCTGCTAGCGGATTGAAAAACTGAAATGCCGGGCAACCTCGCCCGGCATTTTTTATCGTGGCGCTGAGCGCCGGTGATCAGCCCTCAATCCCGTAATAGCTGCGATACCAATCCACATAGGCCTTAACACCCTCTCGCACCGAGGTTTTCGGCGCATAGCCGGTCAGTTTACGCAGCAGCGCCGTATCGGCCCAGGTCGCC
The DNA here is from genome assembly GCF_027913035.1 of Paracoccus albus. Lineage (NCBI taxonomy): Bacteria > Pseudomonadati > Pseudomonadota > Alphaproteobacteria > Rhodobacterales > Paracoccaceae > Paracoccus > Paracoccus albus. The sequence goes on along the minus strand of NZ_CP115775.1, from coordinate 3,124,458 downwards.
GGAACATCGCCGGGCTGCATCGGCATCATGTTCTTTTCGGCCTTGCGGTTCGAGGCGCACTCGATGGCGGCGATAAACTCCATCAGCGGCACCGATTCCCCATTGCCGATATTTACCACACGCCAGGGCGCGACGGGCGACAGGCTGTCACCTTCGTCGATCTGACTGGCCTGCGCGGGACATTCTGGCGCTGCATCGATCAACAGGCGAATGGCACGTACAAGGTCGGTGACATAGGTAAAGTCGCGTTGCATATCCCCATGGTTGAAAACCTTGATCGGGCGGCCTTCGAAGATTGCAGAGGTAAACAGGTAGGGAGCCATATCCGGCCTGCCCCAAGGCCCGTAGACTGTGAAAAACCGGAACATGGTTGTCGGAATATCGAAGAGATGGGCATAGCTGTGCGCCATCGCCTCATTCGATTTCTTGGTCGCCGCGTAGAAGGACATTTGGGTGTCGACCTTGTCCGTCTCGCGATAGGGCATTTCGGTGTTCGCCCCATAGACAGAACTGGTCGAAGCCAGCAAAAGATGCGCCGGTTTGTGCGCCCGCGCGGCCTCCAGCAGTTCGAACGTACCTTGCAGGTTTGCCTCGACATAGGCGCGCGGGTTTTCGATTGAATAGCGAACACCGGCCTGAGCGGCCAGATGAATGACCGCATCGGGCCGAAACTCTGAAAACAGGTCCGTCAGCAGGCCCGGATCTTCCACCTTGCCACGCATATTCTGATAACCTGTGCGGGCAAGCAGGCGTGCTTCTCGCGCCAGCTTCAGCGCCGGATCGTAATAGTCGTTATGGCTGTCGAGACCCAGCACGTCGTGCCCCTCTGCCAGCAGCAACTCGGACAAGTGAAAACCGATGAATCCGGCAGCGCCGGTAACCAGAACACGCATTAATTCAACAATCTCCGCATAACGCTGCCATCGCGTGGCACTTGCCACAAAAGCGAGACCTTGTCACCGATTCCGATACTGGCAGCCTCCGATGACGAGGCGAAATGAGACGGCAAAGCCCCAATTGTCGTTCAACCCGGCGTCCCGGCCCGATAGTCACGCGGTGGTCTGAACAGCACGTTCAGACCGGAATAACACCACGCGGTTTGATCGATTCCATAACGACATTGGTTTGGGCGCTTTCGATAGCGGGCAAACGAAACAGGAAATCGTCAAGAAAATGCCGATAGGCCGTCATATCCGCGCAGAGGACACGAAGGTGATAGTCATACTGGCCAGTGGTGGCATAGCATTCAACGATTTCCGGCCGGACGGTCAGTTCGGTCATCACCCGGCGCACTGCATCGCGGTCATGTCGGGTCAGGCGAACATGAACGATGGCATGAAACTCCAGCCCGGCCAGATCCGGATTCACCTGCGCAGCATAGCCGGAGATGACCCCCGCTTCTTCAAGCATCCGAACCCGCCGCCAGCAGGCAGAGGCAGACAGCCCAACCTTTTCCGCAAGCTGCGCATTGGAAAGCCGGCAATCCTGCTGCACGGCACGCAGAATCGCCCGGTCCACCGCTTGCAGGTCATTCTTGTCAGACATGACGATCTATCCGGTCACATTTTCCATCAGCCAGTCGATTGAGTAGCGGAATGGACCAGATTTACCAAGGATTTTGACTTATCCTTATCGTCACAGATAGGGAGGCACGCCATGTTGGATCAGTCGATTCCGCACAGCTACGCACTTGAGGATCGTTACGAGGCCGAAGAAGGCCGGGTTTTTCTGACCGGAACGCAGGCACTGGTTCGCATTCTGCTGGATCAGGCCCGTCGCGACAAGGCGGCAGGTCTGAACACCGCCGGTTATATATCGGGCTATCGCGGCTCTCCCCTTGGTGCTGTCGATCTGGAGTTGTGGCGCGCCAAGAAAAGGCTCGCGGCGCATGACATCACCTTTCTGCCTGCGGTGAATGAAGACCTTGGCGCGACCGCTGTTCTGGGTTCTCAGCAGGCAACTCTGGACCCGGATGCGCGGGTCGAGGGCGTTTTTGCGATGTGGTATGGCAAGGGTCCGGGCGTGGATCGTTCGGGCGACGCGCTTCGCCACGGCAACGCCTATGGCAGCGCACCCAAAGGCGGCGTTCTGGTCGTTGCGGGTGACGATCACGGCTGTGTCTCATCCTCTATGCCGCATCAATCCGACGTCGCTTTCATGTCCTGGTTCATGCCGGTACTGAACCCCGCCTCTGTCGCGGAATTCCTGACCTTCGGCGAATACGGCTATGCCCTGTCGCGCTATTCCGGCACATGGGTGGGCTTCAAGGCAATCTCCGAAACGGTGGAATCCGGTGCCTCGGTCGAATTGCCAAAGGACCGCGTATTCACCTTGCCGCCCTTTGATCCGCCACCCGGCGGTCTGCATGTGCGCCCCGCCGACCTTCCCAGCCCCGAAATCGAGACCCGGCTGACGCACAAGCTGCGCGCGGTCGAGGCCTTTGTGAACGCCAACCCCATCGACCGCCGTATCTATGACGTCAAGGACGCCCGCTATGGGATCGTCACGACCGGAAAAGGCCATCTGGACCTGATGGAGGCGCTGCGGCTGCTTGGGCTGGATGAGGACGAATGCCGTCGGCTGGGCATCGACATCTACAAGGTCGGGATGGTCTGGCCGCTGGCACGACAGGACGCGCTGCGCTTTGTGCGCAACAAGGATGAAGTTCTGATTGTCGAGGAAAAGCGCGGCATCATCGAAAGCCAGTTCAAGGAACATTTCTATGACTGGCCCGGCGACAAGCCGCAGGCGATGGTCGGCAAGCATGACGAAACCGGGGCGGCCCTGATCCCATTTTCAGGAGAGTTATCGCCGCGCCTGCTGGCGCCGATCATTGCCGAGCGCCTGCACCGGCATTTCCCGGCCGAAGACCTGCCCGCACGTGCAGCCGCTCTGGCGCAAGTGCCCGACCTGACCCTGAATGTGTCCGGCGCGACAAGGACACCCTATTTCTGCTCTGGTTGTCCGCATAACACGTCGACCAAACTCCCCGATGGCAGCATGGCGGCATCCGGCATCGGCTGTCATGTCATGGCAAGCTGGATGGACCGAAACACAGTCGGCTATGCGCAGATGGGCGGAGAGGGCGTGCCGTGGATCGCGCGGCAGGCGTTCAATGGCGGCAAACATATTTTCCAGAACCTCGGCGAAGGGACGTGGTATCACTCCGGCTCTCTCGCCGTCCGGCAGGCCGTCGCTGCTCAGTCAAATATCACCTACAAGATCCTGTATAACGACGCGGTCGCCATGACCGGCGGGCAGCCCGTTGACGGGCCGGTCAGCGCGGCCTCCATTGCGCAATCCTGCCGCGCAGAGGGGGTCGAACGCATTGCCGTCGTCAGTGACATGCCCGCGAAATTCGACGGCGCCGAGTTCCCGGACGATACAAGCTTTGACCATCGCGACCGTCTGGACGCAGTCCAGCGTGAGCTGCGCGATATTCCCGGCGTCACGGTACTGATCTATGAACAAACCTGCGCCACCGAAAAACGCCGCCGCCGAAAGCGCGGGCTGATGGAGGATCCGGCCAAGGCGGTCGTCATCAACAGCCGTGTCTGCGAGGGTTGCGGGGATTGCTCTGTCGCCTCGAACTGCCTGTCCGTCGAGCCGGTCGAAACCCCATTCGGTCGCAAACGGCAGATCAATCAGAACAGCTGCAACAAGGATTTTTCCTGCGTCGGCGGCTTCTGCCCCAGCTTCGTCACCATCGAAGGTGCAACCCACCGCACGGCACAGGCCGTCGATCTGGATATGGACGCCCTGATGCGCGACCTGCCGGAACCTGCCCTTCCCGCACTTTCACAGCCCTACGACCTGCTGGTGGGCGGTGTCGGCGGTACCGGGGTCGTGACCGTCGGCGCACTGATCAGCATGGCCGCCCATCTGGAGGGCAAGGGCACCTCTGTGCTGGACTTCACCGGGTTCGCGCAGAAATTCGGCACGGTTCTTGGCTATGTTCGGCTTGCCGAGCGGCCAGAAGATATCAATCAGCTACGTATCGAGACGGGGTCAGCCGATGCTGTGATCGGCTGCGACGTTGTCGTGTCATCCGCCCCGAAAGCCTCGGCGCTTTATCGTCCGGGAACGCGGGTTGTTGTGAACCTTGCGGAAATGCCGACCGGTGATCTTGTCCTGAACCGCGACGCCGATCTGCGCGTGCCCGCGCGGGTCGAGGCGATCCGCAAAGCCGTCGGTGCGCGAAATGTCGAAGGGTTTGACGCCAATCAGATCGCCCAGCGTTTGCTGGGTGACAGTGTCTTCGCGAATGTAATGATGCTTGGCTATGCCTGGCAGTCGGGTCTGGTCCCGGTCGGGCTGTTGTCGTTGCAGCAGGCCATTGTTCTGAACGGCACCGCGATTCCCGCCAACCAGCGTGCGTTCAATCTGGGTCGCGTGCTGGCGGCCACGCCTGAGAAGCTGCCACTTGCAGAAGAGACCCGCGTGGCCGAAGCGCTGCCGGAAATGTTGACACGCTTCGCGGCGGAATTGACGGCCTATCAGGATAGCGGTTACGCCAAACGCTTCTCAGACCGAATCGACCGTTTCCGTTCTGCCCTGCCGGCCTTGCCAGAGGAAAAAACCGACGAGCTAACCCGGTCGGCGGCGCAAGCCTTGTTCCGGCTCATGGCATATAAGGATGAATACGAAGTGGCCCGACTGCTGACCGCGCCAGAGTTTTCTTCGCGGCTGGATGCGGAATGGGAAGGTGGCCGCATCGTCTACAACCTCGCCCCACCGTTTCTTCCTGCGCGACGCGATGCACGCGGGCGACCGGTGAAACGTCAATTTGGCGGATGGCTGACACCGGGGTTGAGGATACTCGCACGAGGCAAGAAATTGCGCGGAACGGCATTTGATCCCTTTGGCTGGATGGCCGAGAGACGCGAGGAACGCGATCTGATCCGGTGGTTTGAAAAGGTGCTTGATGACCTTCCGGCGCTGATAAATGCAAAAGGGGTGGATAAGGCCGAGGCTGTACTGTCTGCGCCCATGCAGATGCGCGGATACGGGCCTGTAAAGCATGCTTCCATCGCCAAATACCGTGAAGAGGCCGATAAGGTGATGAACGAGCTGGCGGGCGCTGCGGCCTGACAATGTGGCGCATGGGGGGCTTAACGGTCCTGCCACTGGCGGCGAATCTCTGCGATTGGTTGCAACCGGGACGTCTTCAGATCGGCCTCAACCGCTCAATCAGAACGGCGGAAATATCGTCGCTTTGTCGCCCATCGCTGAAAGCATTGACGGACCGAACCAGTTCGTCGCAAAGATCTGAACCACGTGCATCCGGATTGGCCCGCATGATGGCTGCAACGCCAGCCTCACCCATTATGGCGCCGGATGCATCCGTGGCATCCGACAGCCCATCCGACGCGATCAGCAGACGGTCGCCCGGTTCGAGTGTCAGTGATATCTCCTCGAACCCAGCCTCTTCGATGACGCCGATGGGGTAGCCGCCCTTTCCCAGCATCTCGATCTCGCCATTGCTGCGCTGCACGATGGGATGCGGGTGACCGGCCTGGACCATGCGGACCTCACCACTCATCTGGTCGACCATCGCATAAACCATAGTGAAATAGGTGTCCGTCTGAAGATCGGTCAGCATCAGATGGTTGAGATAACGCGCCAGAACCGCAGGTGGCCGCGCCTCGTACAAGCCGAACTCATTTATCAGCAAAGCGGCATTCTGATCGACTGACGGGGAGAACTGTGTCGCAAGCCGCGCGGTCAGCAGGGCTGCCGCCACGCCATGACCCGAGACGTCGATTGCGAACACACCGAAGCGCCGGGCATTGATGGCAAAGCTGCCGGTCAGGTCGCCGCCGACATGCCCGGCGGGCCGCTGGATGTTGGATACGGCAAAACCATCATAGGTTTCGCTTCTTTCCCCGATCAGACCTTGCTGCAGCTTGCTCGCGTCTTTCAGATCGCGTTCCATCGCGGATTGGGTTTTGTGAAGTATCCGCAGCGCTTCGGTCAGCTTCTCATTGGTGCGCCGCGCACGCTCCTGCAAGTGCAGGATACGTTCTGCCGCACAAATACGCGCCCGCAACTCTGCAGAGGAGGTCGGCTTTGTCAGGAAGTCGTCAGCACCGTTTTCAAGGCCATAAGCGATATCCGCGGGATCGGCCTTCGACGTCAGCAGGATGAAATAGGTATAGCTGTCCGTGCTGAGTTCGCGCACCTCGGCGCAAAGTTCGGGGCCGGTCATATTTTCCATCACCCAATCAGAAAGGATAAAGTCCGGCTTGCGTTGACGGAACAGCCGCAATGCTTCTGCCCCGCTTTCGGCTTCGACGACATCGAAATCCGTGCCGTCCAGATAGCGCGCGAACAAACGGCGCTGCCATCGGCTGTCATCGACCAGCATGATCAGGCGCCTGTCGGTCGCCTTTGGCGTCGCTGGTGATCTATCGGGTGCTATCCTGTTCATCTGGCCCGGATAGCGCAGAGTTCCTAACGTACCGTGAAGCCCGCCAAAAAATAGAAACGGGCCGTGCCTTTCGGCAACGACCCGCGAGATCTACGAAGATGGTCCGGTTAGGGATCGAAGATCCGACCGTCCCAGTCAGAGTTCTGAAACCTGGGGTCTGCCCTCAGGCCGCGGCCCCCCTGACTGTCCCGACACCTCTCTCCAATATCACTCTCGACACTGGACCACCTCCTTTCAAAATGTTGCCACTGAAGGAAGCCTGCCACAGCCTGTGGATAAGTCAACTCAAAATGCAGCGTTCCGACGCAAGATATTGCGGACCATGAGGCGGAATGGCACCAAAGCCAGCAAAGCAAGCAACATTTTCATCAACCAATCCGCTGTCGCGAGCGAGGCCCAAACCGGCGCAGCGGGGCCGAAACCAAGCAGCGGGATCATCTCATTCGCCCAGCCGACGTTGTCAGCGGGGTCGATAAAGCTGAACTGAGCAGCAAAGGCGATGGAAAAGAAAAGTGCCGTATCCACAGCCGATCCGAAGAATGACGAAACCAGAGGCGCCTTCCACCAGCCGCCGCTTGTGCGCATGGCGTTGAACACGGAAATGTCCAGAAGCTGTGCAATCAAAAAGGCCGCGCCCGATGCGATGGCGATTCGAAGCGTCGTTTTGTCCATGCCTGCGGCGACCAGCGAACAGACGACACCGATGGCGAAGCCCGCCAGAACCACGCGCCGGGCAGCGGCGGGTCCATAGACGCGGTTCATCACATCGGTGACCAGAAAGGCGAAGGGATAGGTAATCGCGCCCCAGGTGAGCCATGCGCCCAGATGGAATTGCACGAGGATGTTTGAGGCCACCACGATAATGGCCATGGCGATAGCGCCGGGAATGAAGCGGGTCATGATATTTCCGTTTTACAAGGTCGCGGAACAACTCGGCCCCGGAAACCGGGACATCGCGGCGATAAGGCAGCGCAGCGGCGGAGTCAATGCCAGACCCGTCCATGTCCGGACCTTACGCCGTCGCTTCAGCGATTTCCGCAGCGAAACGCCCGATCATCCCTTCCAGTGCGGTATTGGTCAGCGCAACCATGCAGCGCCCAAGTTGCGGGCTCATCAGCCAGGAATAACCGTAGACGCCACCCCAGGCGATTGTCCCGGCGGCAAGTGCCGTGCCAGCGGCATTCGGATCAATCAGATACGAACCCAGCCAGCTAAAGCCCCAACCCGGACCGCGTGTCGGCTGATTTGGCGGGGTGCGCAACTTCATCGCCTGCTGCCGCATACCGGGCGACAGGAAATCCCCGTCGCGCAGCGCCTCGATCAGCACCAGTGCTGATGCCGCGTCGCCCTCCATCCCGCCACCACCCGATGCGAAGGCTCTGTCGTTCCGACCGATACGCTGCGGGTCGAGGCGCAGCACGATGCCGTCGCCAAACGGTATTTCCGTCTGCTCGTCATACCTGACAGGCTGGGTGTCGCTGTCCTTATAGGTCGGGACGAGCCGATCGGGATGGCGATGAAAGCCTGCATTCAGGCCAAGGGGCCCGCTGACCAGTTCAGCAACGACGATTGGCAAGGGTTCGTCACATATCGCAGAAATGACCCCGCCCAAGACATCGGTCGCCATAGAGTAACGCCATTTTCCACCCGGTTCAGACAGCAGCGTTTGCCCGGACAGTCGTTTCAGGTTTTCCGCCATCGTGGCCCGGTTGTTATCCAGCCCGTTTGAAATGCATGCGCGGGCATATGGGCCCTGCACAGGCTGCTGGAAATCATAGTCCAACCCCGCCATATGCGACATCAGATGATCAATCGTGATGACTGGTATCCGACCATTCGCCAAGCGCGGTTGAAAATCCGGCAAATAGTTTGTGACAGGCGCCGCCGGATCAAGTCGCCCGACTTCAATCAGCTTCAGCGCCGCGGCGGTGGTAAAAAGCTTTGTGATCGAGGCATAGCGGAAGCGGTCTTCCATCTGCATCTGTTGCGCGCTTTCGCGGTCCGAGAAACCGGCGGCGCGTCGATAGGTAACATTTCCATTCTCTGAAAGCATGGTCACCGTGCCGACAATCCGGCGCTCTGCAAGCGCGCTGTCGATTGCGGCATCCATTTTTGCGGTCATCTGTGGCTGAATACGGGTCATGGCTCGGTCCGTCCTTCGATCAAGGTCGGAAACCAATATGCGATCAGAATTATACAGAAAAAATGTGGTATTTTTTATTCGTTCTGTTAGTTTTGCTTAATGATAGAAGCTCGTATCCTTGCCGGGTTGCCGGTTTTTCGTGCGGTTGCGGTCAACGGTGGATTCACCGCCGCTGCCGGGCGACTGGGCGTTACCCCCTCTGCCGTGTCGCAATCCATCCGCGCGTTGGAAGAACAGGTCGGCACCCGGCTGTTCGCAAGGACGAGCCGCTCGCTGCGCCTGACTGAAGCAGGCAGCCGGTTGCTGGCTGAAATTGACGCACCGCTGGGACGACTGTCGAACGCGATCGAATCCCTTCGCGACAGTGAGGGACAGCCAGAGGGTCCGCTGCGAATCTCACTTTCGCATCTGGCCTCGGAAATCTGCGTCATGCCGCAGCTTGCCCAGTTCATACAGGCGCATCCCGCCATTCAACTGGAACTGAGCACGGATAACCGCCTGACGGACATTGTGAAGGGTGGCTTCGACGCCGGGATCAGGCTGCGGGAATCGCTGGAAGGGGACATGATCTCTCTGCCGATTGGCCCGCCGCTGCGCCGGGTGTTGCTGGCCAGTCCCGAATATATCGAACGCCACGGCAAACCAGCCACACCCGGCGACCTGCAGGGTCACCGCCTTCAGCGCTTCAGGTTCCCCGGTAGCCAGCGACTGGAACCCTTGCGCTTTCGCGATGGCGACCACACGCTGGAGCTTGATCCCCCCGCATCCATCAGTCTGGATGACATCCGCAGCATCGGTCTGGCGCTGCGATCCGGTCAGATCATGGCGCAGGCGTTCCGCATTATAGAGGAACAGGCCATCGAAAACGGACGTCTGGTTGAGCTGCTACAAGAATATGAACCTGATCCGCTTCAGTTTCACATCTATTACCCATCGCGAATCCTGCAATCAGCCCGGCTGAAAGCCTTTCTGGATTGGTTTGCGCGCGGCAAGCACGCCTGACGCGACGCTCAATTCAGGATACGATACTCGACCAGTTCAGTCCGCTGGATCGGCAGAAAGTTGTCATCCGAAACCATCGTTATACGGATGCCCTGACCATCGCTCCATGCAGAAATGCCTTCGAGGTTGTCATATTGCAGGGTCGTGCTTTCCAGCAGAACTTCCTCGTCGCTGACACCATCCTCTGCCAGATTGAAGCGACGCACGCGCGACTGGAAACCCAGAATTCCCCGGAAATAGCGCTCCAGCAGATAGAGCCGGCCATCAGGCCCGATATCTGCACCAACCGACTGCCATTTTGACGCGGCAGGCAAACTGAACGGCTGATCCCACTCGCCACGGCGAAACCGCCAGACCGGAAAGCTGTTGGTCGCCTGCGACATCAGCTCTGGCACGGCATAAAGCGTGCCGTCCTGATCTGCAGCCAGAGCCTCCAGCCCGCTGTTCACCGGCAGTTCCTCGAACGCGTCGGGTACGGGAATACGAATCGCGGGCTGATCCGGATCGTCATAACGGGCCACCCGGTCCAGCCCCTCAAAGCTGACCCAGAAGCCGCCGCCGTCCGCCATGGCAAGCCCTTCGCTGTCGCCCTGCCAGCCCGGCTGCAGCATGCGGCCCTGACTGTCCTGCAGTCGTGCGCGGCCCGACATCTGCATGCCACGAATTCGGCCAGCCGGGTCACGATCAACGCGGCCCCAACGGATCGTCGCCCTGTCGGACAGGATATGAAACTCTGATCCGTCATCGCTGATTTCGATGCCGGAAAAGCCGCCGAAATCAGCTTCCGGCAGCGACCAGACGAAGGTTCCCACATATTCGACACTGGCCTTGCCATAGGACGGCAGGGCCAGTGTCGAGATCAGGAACGCAAGGATCAGCGGGCGGTGGCGACTGCCTGACATTGACGGGGCATCTCGCTTAGCCGGAAACTGCGGGGGTGGCGGTAATTCGGGTTCGGTGTACCCTTCGGCCGGCTTGAGGGGTTGGCGCGGTACGCCAGCTCTTGCCGGGCGGCGCCGCAGCCATTGTCATTGCCGGACAGTGCCGCAACCGGCGATGCCGGATTCCTGCAACCGTTATTCCCTGCCGGACAGTTCAGGCGAACATGGAAGTGGTAGTCGTGATTGGGCGTCGGGCGCAGCTTCTGAAGCCAGGAACCACGGTCGCGGTTGGCGTCGCACATCGCGACCTTGATCGCGGCATCAAGGAATATCCGGTCAACGCGCGGGTCCATCGCCGCCGACTGAATGATCGCGGCATGCGAACCCGTCCAGTTGCCATTCACGCTCAACCCGTTCTGCGCAACCACAGTGATGGAAGAGATGTTCTCACGTTGTGCGCGCGACAGCCCAAGCGACGACGGCGGCAGCATCCATATATCGGCATCCAGCCCCAACTGGTGGCTGGCATGACCGCTGAGCATCGGGCCACCGCGCATCTGGCTCATATCGCCGACGTAAAGACCGCGCCAACCCATTTTCGTAGCGGCCTGCGACAGGCCGATGACGAACTTCACCATCTCTGGATGCGCCCAGTTGCGATTGCGCGACAAGCGCATCGCCTGCCATGTCGGCCCCGTTTCGGGAAGCTGCACGGCCCCTGAAACGCAGCCCTTGGAATAGCTGCCGATCGAAACGCCTGCCCCGCCTGTCGGGCCGGGAACGTGGCCAAAGACGTCTTTTGCCAAAGGATCGGCCGCAGCGGGCATCGCCAGCCCGGCCACAGCGGCAACAGTCAGAATAAATTTGCGGATCACTGCTCTGCCTCTCCGTTTTTGTTGACCCAGCTTAGCAGGATTAGCGACAGAATAAACATCACGATCAGCGGAGATACGCCAACCCGCTGGCTGCCGCTAAGGTCTGTCACCAATGCGATGAAGAAAGGCGCAAGGAAGGCCGTCGCCTTGCCGGACAGCGCATATAGGCCAAACACCTCGGTCGCGCGTTCCTCGCTAGTGTGGCGGACCGTTAGCGTGCGCGACGACGCCTGCATCGCACCGCCTGCGCCGCCGATCAGCGCGCCGCAAATGAAAAAGAGAATATCCGGCAGGCTGGAACCGGGCGGCAAACCTACACCGAACAGGCTTTGCCGATCCATACTGACAACTATCACGCAAACCAGTGACAGCATGACAATCGCGACAATAATCACCGGCTTCGGCCCCCAACGCCGGTCCGCATGTCCGCCCAGCCACGAAATCAGGGCCGCCGAAATTGCGCCGATGATACCGAAGATGCCCGACATCGTGACCGACCAGCCCAGAACCGTTCCGGCATAGACGCCGCCGAACAGATACAAACCGTTCAGCGCATCCCGCGACAGCATCGACGAAAGCAGCCAGTTCAGCAGGCTGCGCCGCTTCGGCAGATTGGACAGCAAACGGCCAAGCTCGCCCATCGCGACGCCAAGGCGAAGCGGGCGGCCGGTTCCCGGTGCCTCTTTGACCCAAAGGGCAAAGGGGATCATGAACAGGACATACCAGATCGCCGTGAAGGGGCCGACAAAGCGCGTGCCCTCGCGCAGTTCCGGGTCCAGGCCGAAAGGCGGGGTCAGGCCGACAAGCGTCGTGCCGGACTCACCCTCGGAAAAGAAGATCAACATGATCGCAAGTGAGGTCAGCCCGCCAAGATAGCCAAAGGCAAAACCCGATCCGGATATCTGCCCGACCTCTTGGCGAGAGCCGAGGCTGGGCAAAAGCGCGTTGGTGAAGATCGTCGCAAGCTCCAGCCCGACAAGCCCGATGCCGAAGAAGAATACCGCCTGCAGAAGGTTGGGATTATCCGGAGTCAGCCACCACAAGCCCGCAGATCCGACCACGATCATGCCTGAAAAGAACCAGACCCAGGGCAGGCGTCGTCCCGTGGAATCTGCCACGGCACCAAGGATCGGGGCAAGAATGGCAATGGCAGCACCGCCGATTGCCAGACCGTAACCCCAGAGCGCCTGCGCCTCTACCCCCGCCTGCGTGGCGTCGAGGCCCCGAGACATGAATTCCCGCCGTGCCACCTCGGAATAATAAATCGAAAAGATGAACGACACCAAAAGCGTGTGATAGGGCTGTCCTGCCCAATCGAAGAACCACCAGCCCCAGATGCGTTTTCGGTTCACTTTCTGTCCTGCCCGTCGTCGTTTCCGCGCGATAAGGCCGGACAGGCGCCGCTTTGGCAAGTTTCTTTTCGCTTTTTCCGCAAATCGCTGATCTAGGGCGCTTTGTCAGCGACGGCGGCACGGGCGTCATCCGGAACGACCGGCGGCCAAGGACGCTGCGCGTCAGCCTCGATCCACGCGGTGGCCCATTGGGGCAATTCGGGGCTTTCCATCTCTTGTCCAAGCGCGAGGAAGACCTCGGACGGCGCGACGATGCCATTCGGCCCGGTCACAGCGCTGCGCAAAAGCATATGGTTACAGCATTCGCCATTCCGCCACATCGACTGCTCCATATAGATGAAGCGATGATCCCAGCCGATCAGGCGCGACAGCATGGTAAAGCGGTGGAACACGCGGATACGGCGACGATAGCGGGTCGAATTGCCCGCAACCGTGATACCCCAGCCCTTTTCGCGCAGCACATGGATCAGGCCGGTGCGGGACGCCATCGGTATCCGCCCCAGATCGTACAGGGTCAGCGTCCGGCCATTGTTCAGCTCGATCCAGGGATCAAGATCCCAAGGCCAGCACATATGCGTCGAAACATGCGTGTCCAGCGGCCCCAGCTTGGGCGCATTCCGGAATTTTATCATTTCCTTTGCAAAGCGGATCAGCGGATACATGCAACGGCCTCCTGTTGGTGCCGGGGTATCAGCGCATCCGGTGGTGTCAATGTGAACGTCGCGCAACTCCACCCACGCAAGCTTGCACGAGGCGCGACACTGCCTTAGGTGAATGCTGGCATTTATACGGAGTAAGACGATGGCGATAAACGGAACGCCACGCGTCGGCCTTGTGGGCTGGCGGGGCATGGTCGGATCGGTCCTGATGGACCGCATGACGGACGAAGGCGACTTCGCCCTGATCGAGCCCGTCTTCTTCTCGACCTCGAATGCCGGTGGATCGGCGCCCCTTGGCGATCAGCCGCTGGCAGATGCCTATGATCTTGCAGCGCTGAAAGCCTGCGACATCGTCCTGTCCTGTCAAGGCGGGGATTATACGACGCAGGTTCATGCCAAGCTGCGTGGCGAGGGCTGGGACGGCCACTGGATCGACGCCGCATCGACACTGCGGATGAAGGATGATGCGCTGATCGTGCTTGATCCGGTCAACCGCCCGCAGATCGATGATGCGATGGCCGCTGGCAACCGCAACTGGGTCGGCGGCAATTGCACCGTGTCCTGTATGCTGATGGGCGTAGGCGCGCTGTTCAAGGCCGGTCTGGTCGAATGGATGTCCACACAGACCTATCAGGCGGCCTCTGGTGGAGGTGCCAAGCATATGCGAGAGTTGCTGACCCAGTTCGGCACGCTGAATGCCGAAGTGAAGCCGCTTCTGGACGACCCGAAATCAGCGATCCTCGAAATCGACCGCCAGATTCTGGCGCGTCAGAAAGCGATGCTGGACGGCGCGGAATCGGAACAGTTCGGCGCTGTTCTGGGCGGCTCTCTGATCCCGTGGATCGACGCAGACCTTGGCAATGGCGTTTCCAAGGAAGAGTGGAAAGGCATGGCCGAGACGAACAAGATTCTGGGCCGTGGCCCCGATGCGCTTGGCGGCTCGGATGAACGTGCGATTCCGGTGGATGGCTTCTGCGTGCGCATTGGCGCGATGCGCTGCCACTCTCAGGCGCTGACCTTCAAGCTGAAGGGCGACGTTCCGGTGGGCGAGATCGAAGCGCTGATCGAAGAAGACAATCCGTGGTCCAAGGTCGTCCCTAACGAGAAAGAGGCGACGATGCGTGATCTGACCCCGGTTGCCGTCACCGGCACCATGAATATCCCGGTCGGTCGCATCCGCAAACTGGCGATGGGCCCGGAATATGTCGGTGCCTTTACCGTCGGCGACCAGCTTCTGTGGGGCGCGGCCGAACCGTTACGCCGCATGTTGCGTATTCTGATCGAGGGCTGAGCACATGGCGACTCTTTACCAGGCGATTGACCTGATCCTCAGCGTGCTGTGGTTCCTTATGTTCGCGCATATCATCATGTCATGGCTGATCAATTTTCAGGTCCTGAACCTGCGCCAGCCAATGGTTGCGACGCTTTGGGACGGCCTCAACCGCCTGCTGGAGCCGATCTATGCCCCCGTTCGCCGGATGCTGCCAGATACCGGCGGGCTGGATCTGGCACCGCTGGTCGTCTTTATCATCATAATCATTATCCGGACGGCACTGGCGAACAACGCCGGCTTCTTCCTTGGCTACTGATGCCGAGCAGCCTCTGGAGCAGATCGGAAGGTGATGGCCCGCCGGTCGTGTTCCTGCATGGCTGGATGATGGATCACAATGACGAGGCCGCGACATATGACGCGGCCTTTGCCGACCGAGGCTATCGTCGGATCTATATCGACATGCCCGGCATGGGTGAAAGCGCAGACAGCCCCGTCCCGCATGATCTTGACGCCTATGCCGATTTGCTGGTCACTGAAATTGACCTTCTGACGTCGGGCGAGCCCTTTCTTTTGTCCGGGACATCGGCTGGCGCGCTGATCGCTTGTGGCGTGGCCGCAAGGATGCCGGAAAAGGTACGGGGCCTTCTTTTGCGCGTGCCGCTGGTTCACGGGCCAGAGGATCGACGCGACTTAGATCCGTTCGCACCACTGTCAAACATGCCCTCTGACCAAGAGGCGGGGCGGACTTTACCCACGGATCAGGCACCCCTTATTGCTGATCCCATCTGGACCCGCGACCTTTACCGCAAGCTGCGCGAGCGGGTCGCCCCCGCCATGCGACGCGCCAATCTTGATGCAATTTCCCCTGTCCGCGATGATCCGGTCCGCTATGACCTCCGCCGCAATCTGGACCGTTTCGAACGTCCGGCGCTGATCGTCCTTGCCCGGCAGGACGACAATGTTGGCTGGCGTGATGCGTTTTCCCGCTTTGCGCACTGGTCGCGCGCCAGCCTCGCCTTGCTGGACGCGGCAAGCCACGAATACCCGCTGGACCACCAAATGCCGCTGATGCGCGCACTTGTCGACGATTGGCTGCACCGGCTGGAACTGGCACCATGAAGGATATTGCGGACCAGCATCTGCGCGATATCTGGGGCTTTGACGGCTTTCGCCCTGGCCAGCAGGAAATCGTTTCTGCCGTAGCCAGCAATCAGAACGTGCTGGCCATCATGCCAACGGGCGGCGGCAAGTCGCTGTGCTATCAGCTGCCCGCGCTGATGCGCGATGGCGTGACAGTCGTAATCTCTCCGCTGATTGCGCTGATGCGGGATCAGGTCCGCGCGATGCGCGAGGCAGGCGTAGCGGCAGGGGCGCTGACCTCGGGCAACACGGAAGCAGAGACGGATGATGTTTTCGCAGCCATCCGCGAACGCAGCCTGAAGCTGCTTTATATGGCGCCTGAACGCCTCGCCTCTGGCGGGACGCTGAACCTGCTGCGCCGTGCAGGCGTCACAGCCATTGCCGTGGATGAGGCGCATTGCGTCAGCCAGTGGGGGCACGACTTCCGCCCCGATTACCTCCGCATCGGAGAGCTGAAACGCACGCTGAACGTGCCTCTTTCCGCCTTCACCGCGACCGCCGATGCCGAAACGCGTGCCGAGATCGTCACGCGGCTTTTCGGCGGGGCCGAGCCTGTCACCTTCCTGCGCGGCTTCGACCGTCCAAATATTCATCTGGCATTTCAACCCAAGAACCAGCCTCGCCGCCAGATCATGGATTTCGTCGCCGCGCGTCCCGGCCAGTCGGGCATCGTCTATTGCGGCAGCCGCGCCAAGACGGAAACGCTGGCCGCCGCGCTGAACGCCGCAGGCCATCCCGCGCTGCATTATCACGGCGGGATGGAGGCTGACGCCCGCCGCGAGGCCGAGGCCCGGTTTCAGCGCGAGGACGGGCTGATAGTGGCTGCTACGGTCGCCTTTGGCATGGGCATCGACAAACCCGACATCCGCTGGGTTGCCCATGCCGACCTGCCCAAATCCATCGAGGCCTATTATCAGGAAATCGGTCGCGCAGGCCGCGACGGCGCACCGGCGGAAACCCTGACCCTCTATGGCCCAGACGATATCCGCATGCGCCGCGCCCAGATCGACGAGGGGCTGGCCGAGAATGACCGCAAGGATGCGGACCACGCAAGGCTGAATGCGCTTCTCGGTCTGGCAGAGGCGACCGCTTGCCGCCGTGTGCTGCTGCTGGCCTATTTCGGTGACGAGTCCGAGCCTTGCGGAAACTGCGATCTCTGCCAGAGCCCGCCCGATATCTTCGATGCGACCAAGCCCGTGCAGATGGCGCTTTCGGCCATGTTGCGCAGCGGGGAATGGTTCGGGGCGGGCCATATCATCGACATCCTGACCGGCAATGAAACCGACAAGATACGCGAGCGTGGTCACAGCCGCCTGCCCACATTCGGCGTCGGCAAGGAATGGTCCAAGCCACAATGGCAGGCCATCATCCGCCAGATGATGGGCCGCGATCTGTGCCGCCCCGACCCCTCGCGCCACGGTGCCCTGCATATCACCGAAACCGCCCACCCGATCCTGCGGGGCGAGGCGCAGGTGACGTTGCGCGAAGACAGCATCAAACGCGCCAAGCCCGCATTCACCCCTAAAATGCAGGTCTCCGAAGAAGATGCACCGCTGTTTTCCGCCCTCAAGGCCAAACGCCGCGCTTTGGCAGAGGCGCAGCGTGTCCCGGCCTATGTCATCTTCCCCGACCGGACCTTGCAGGAAATGGCCGAACGCCGCCCGCAGACGCTGGATGAGATGGCCCGGATCAACGGCGTAGGTGCAAAGAAGCTGGACAGCTATGGCGATGCCTTCATATCCGTAATCGCGGGAGAGGCCGCGCCCATGCACCCGCAGCGCCGCGCACTTGCTGGGCGCGAGGCCGGCGCACTCTTCGACCGTCTCGCTGAAACCCAGATGCGGCTGGCGCGAGGCGAAGATGGCACCGAAAAGCCGCTCAGCTGCTCAACCACCCAGCTTCGCCGCATCGCCGAAGCCCGGCCTGCCAGCCGCGAATCGCTGTCCCGCCTGCTTGACGATGCAAGACTGGACCGGTTCGGCGAAGCGTTCCTGCACGACATCGCGTCACTTTGAACCCTTGCCGCCAGGTCGGCATCCGCTAGGCTCTGCCACGAAACCCAAGCGAAAGGATACGCTCATGGCTCTTACCGAAGGTGACAAACTTCCAGGTGGCAAGCTGCTGAAAATGACCGAAGACGGCCCGGCGCAGGTGGACATGTCCGACTATAAGGCCGGTCGCGTCGCCATTTTCGCCCTGCCGGGTGCGTTCACAGGAACCTGTTCGACCCAGCACGTCCCCAGCTTCATGCGAACAGCCGACAAGTTCCGGGAGAAAGGCATCGACCGGATCGTCTGTATCAGCGTCAACGACCCCTTTGTCATGGGCGCATGGGAAAAAGACACCGGCGCGGGCGAGGCCGGGCTGACCTTTCTGTCAGACGCCGATGGCAGCTTCACCAAGGCCATGGGCATGAATTTCGACGCCCCGCCGGCTGGCCTTTACGACCGCTCCAGGCGCTATGCCATGCTGGTCGAGGACGGTACGATCGAAACCCTTCAGGTCGAGGAATCGCCCGGCGAATGCTCGATCTCTGGCGGAGAGGCATTGCTGGAGAAAGCTTAAACCGGGATCATGGTGCCCTGCAGCATGGCAACATGTTTGCGGGTACCGTCTTTCTCGGCAAACACATCCGCGGCGACCACCACGATACGGCGGCCGGCGCGGATCACGCGGCCCTCGGCCACCAGACGATCACCGATAGCGGGCGCCATCAGGTTGATCTTCATCTCAACCGTCATGACCTCTTTGCCCTCTTCCATCATCGTCAGCGCGGAATAACCCGCCGCCGAATCGCCGATGGAAAAGGCCAGCCCTGCATGACCCGCGCCCTGCTGCTGCAAAACCGTGGGCAGAATCGGCGACGTAATCACGACCCACCCCTCCGCAACGCTTTCCAGTTCCGCCCCCAAACTCTGCATCATGGTCTGCTTCGCGAAGCTTGCGCGGACCCTTTCCTCGGTGCTCATTCTTCTTCACCTCCCAATACCCCGGGGTCCGGGGCAGCGCCCCGGCCCGGCCTCAATCCTCGAACAAGGGCTGCTGCGCAGGCGCTTTCGGCGCATTCAGCCCCAGATGCCGCCAGCCTTTCGCCGCCAGCATCCGCCCCCTCGGCGTTCTTGCTATCAGCCCCTGCTGCAACAGATAGGGCTCAATCACCTCTTCAATCGCGTCGCGGCTTTCCGACAAAGCGGCAGAGATCGTCTCGACGCCCACAGGTCCACCGCCGTAATTTTCGGCGATCAGTCCCAGATAGCGCCGGTCTGCCCCGTCCAGCCCAAGGTCATCCACGCCCAGCCGGGTCAGCGCATTGTCGGCAATCGCCCGGGAAATCCGCCCATCGCCCTCGACAAGCGCGAAATCCGCAACCCTCCGCAACAACCGGCCCGCGATCCGGGGCGTGCCGCGTGCACGGCGCGCAATTTCCCGCGTGCCGTCCGGATCGGCACCATATCCCATCAGCCGTGCACCGCGGCGCACGATTTCGTCCAGCTCATCCTCATTGTAGAATTGCAGGCGCGTCGGGATGCCGAAACGGTCACGCAGAGGCGTCGTCAACAGGCCAAGTCGCGTTGTCGCGCCGACAAGGGTGAAAGGCTGCAACTCGATCCTGACCGTCCGTGCGGCTGGGCCTTCACCGATCATCAGGTCCAGCTCAAAATCCTCCATCGCCGGATAAAGGACCTCTTCCACCGCGGGGTTCATCCGGTGAATTTCGTCGATGAACAGCACGTCGCGCGATTCCAGGTTGGTCAGAATGGCCGCAAGATCCCCCGCCCGCGCCAGCACGGGGCCAGAGGTCATCTTGAAGTTCACGCCCAGTTCCCGCGCCATGATCTGCGCCAGCGTCGTCTTGCCCAGACCGGGCGGACCGTGAAACAGCGTGTGATCCATTGCCTCGCCACGACGGCGGGCGCTTTCGATGAACACCGACAGGTTTGCGCGGGCTTCGGCCTGACCGATGAACTCGCTCAGCGCCTGCGGGCGAAGTGCCCGGCCAGTGTCATCTTCTGGCAGAGGTTCCGGGCGCAATGTCGGGTCAGGCGCGGCCATGCAGGTCCAATCTTTTCAAAGCCTCGATCCGTGCTTCGGTTGGCGGGTGGGTCCGATACAGGCTGGACATGGTTCCCCTATTCCTTCGGCGCAAGCGAACGAAGCGCCGCGCGGATCAACGCAGAGGTTGCGGCATCTGGTTCCGCTGCTGCCGCCTGCGCGACGGCAGATGCGGCCTCGGACGGATTATAGCCCAGGTTGGTCAAAGCAGACAGCGCTTCGGATTGCGCAGCGGCAGAGGAAGGCGCATCGGCCGCAGCCTTTGGCGCGACGGGCGCTTTTGCCACAGGCGGCGCATCGTCTTCAATCACTGCCGTTCCGGCATCCACCGTCAGCACACCGCCCAATGCCATGACAGAGGGCGCCTTGTCCTTCAGTTCCAGCACGACGCGCTGCGCCAGTTTCGGCCCGACCCCCTGCGCCTTGCGAACAGCTGCCCAATCGCCAAGCGCAATGGAACGCCCCAGCCCCTCGGCGCCGAGCGTCCCCAATATGGCAAGCGACGCCTTCGCCCCGATGCCCTGAACGGAGGTGAGCAGCTTGTGCCACTCCTTCTCCAGCAGCGTCGGGAAGCCGAAAAGCTGCAACAGATCCTCACGCACGAGCAGATCGGTATATAACGCGACAGCCTGACCCACCGGAGGCAGTCCAGCGGCGGTGCGTTCGCTGATATGAACGATATAGCCGACACCGCGCACGTCGACCATGACATGATCCGCCGCGCGATGCACGATAACCCCTGCGATGCGTCCGATCATGCCCGCACCTTGATACGAATGCTGCGCGATTGCAGGTGATGGGCATGGCAAATGGCGATGGCCAGGGCATCCGCTGCGTCTGCGCAGGCAAAATCCACGCCCGGAAGCTGATGTCGGACCATATGCTGAACCTGTTCCTTTCCGGCATGCCCGACGCCCACAACCGCTTTCTTCACCGCGTTCGGGGCATATTCACCGATTTCAAGCCCAGCCTCTGCCGGGGCAAGCAGGGCAATGCCCCGCGCCTGTCCAAGCTTCAGCGTTCCCACGGCATCCTTGTTGACGAAAGTCTGTTCGACCGCTGCGGCTGTGGGCGCGTGTAAAGTGATCACGGCGCACAAACCGCGATAAAGGCGAAGCAGCCGTTCGCCCAGCTCTCCCTTGTCGGAATGCACGACACCGTTGGCGATGTGACGCAGCCGTGGGCCATCAAGTTCGATCACGCCCCAACCCATATTCTGCAAACCGGGGTCAATGCCCAGCACTCTCATGCCCTGCCTCGTTCCTTCTTTTTCGGAACGCTAGCACGAAACGCGAACATCGTGAAAGGGGTTGGTTTTGTGGCAGGTTTAGGCAAAATGAGACCCCGCCGTCACTGGCGCGGTTTGCTTGACACCAGCAGCGCCATCCCTGACACACGAAAGAAAGTCTCTGTGGAGGACAGATGTCGCCAGCCCTGATTGCAGCGCTGCCCTTCTTGGGCGCACTTTTGCCCGGATTGCTGATACGTTCGGGGCGCAACGTAGCGGCCTCTGCCTGTGCAACAGCAAGTTTTCTGGCTTTGATCGGATTGTGCCTGCACATCCCGACCGTGCTTGCGGGCGGTGTCGTTACGGCTGATTTCGCATGGCTTCCCCAGATCGGGCTGAACGCCAGTTTCCGCATCGACGGGTTGAGCCTGCTGTTCGGCATCCTGATTCTCGGGATCGGTCTGCTGATTATCCTTTATGCGCGGTACTATCTGTCCAAGGACGACCCGGTCGGTCAGTTCTACACCTATCTGATGCTGTTTCAGGGCGCGATGGTCGGCATCGTGCTGTCAGACAACATACTGATGTTGCTGGTCTTCTGGGAATTGACCTCGCTGTCGTCCTTCTTGCTGATCGGATATTGGAAGCACCTGCCAGAAGGGCGTCAGGGTGCCCGTATGGCGCTGACCGTCACCGGGATGGGCGGACTTGCGATGATTGCGGGGATGATGATCCTTGGCAATATCGCTGGCAGCTACAACATCAGCGACATCCTGCAAGCGAAAGAGGCGATCCAGGCTTCTCCGATGTATCTGCCCGCGCTGCTGCTTATCCTTGCAGGTGCGTTCACCAAATCGGCCCAGTTTCCGTTCCATTTCTGGCTTCCGCACGCGATGGCGGCACCCACCCCGGTATCGGCTTATCTGCACAGCGCCACGATGGTGAAGGCCGGGCTGTTCCTGATGGCGCGGCTTTGGCCGGTGCTGGCAGGTACTCCGGAATGGTTTTACATCGTTGCGACGACTGGGCTTGTGACGATGCTGATCGGTGCGGTCATAGCGTTGTTCAAGGATGACCTGAAAGCCCTGCTGGCCTTTTCCACGGTCAGCCAGCTTGGCATGGTAACGATGTTGCTTGGACTGGGAACAGAGGCAGGCGCAATCGCCGCCGTCTTCCACATCATCAACCATGCGACGTTCAAGGCCGCACTGTTCATGACCGCCGGGATTATCGACCATGAGACCGGAACACGCTCGATCCGTATTCTGGGCGGGTTGCGCAAGCTGATGCCGTTTACCTTCGCAATCGGGACCATCGCCGCATTGTCGATGGCGGGCATTCCGCCGCTGAACGGCTTCATCTCGAAAGAAATGATGCTGGAGGAGGCCGCGCACACAGTCTGGGGCGCCTATCACAGCGCATTTCTGATTGTCGCAGGAATCGCCGCCACATTCTCTGTCGCATATTCCTTCCGTTTTATCGTGCAGGTCTTCATGGGGCCGGAGCGCGAGGAATATCCGCACCACCCGCATGATCCCGGCCCCGGCCTGTGGCTGAGCCCGGTCTTTCTGGTGGTGCTCGTCGTGCTGATCGGCCTGATGCCCATGACGATGGCCGGCTGGCTGGTCACCGCGTCTGCCAATGCCGTGACCGGACTGGATACACATCCGCATCTTGCGCTGTGGCATGGCATCAACACCGCACTGATCACGTCGTGCATCGCGATTGCCTGTGGCGCGCTGCTGGTTCTGTTCCACAAGCCGCTGCAGACCATCTGGGACGCAATGCCCCGGCCAGAGGCGAAAACGATGTTCGACAGCGTCATTCGCCGGGCGGCAAGATGGTCGCAGATTGCAAACGACGCGCTGCATGATGGACGCATGGCACGCGGGGCCAGCATGATGGCGTTGACCGTCGTCATGGCGGGCGTTTTCGCATGGGCGACAGGCGCGACCGGCCCGGCCACCCGAGAAATATTGCCGATCGAACCTGTGCCGGCCATCGGCTTTGTCCTGCTGATCGCGGCGACTGGCTGCATGGTCGCCTTCCACCGCAACCGCCTGATGGCACTGGTGCTGATCGGGATCGTCGGGCTGATCGTATCCTGCGGGTTCATCTATCTTTCCGCGCCCGACCTTGCGCTCACTCAGATCTCGGTCGAGGTGGCAACCGTCATGCTGATGCTGCTGGCACTGAATTTTCTGCCCAAGCGGACATGGGTCGAAACCGGCGGGTTGCGTCGCGGGGCCGATGCGCTGATTGCCACGGCCGTGGGTCTTGGCTTTGGCGGATTGGCCTATGCCATCATGCGCCGCGACTTCGCGTTCGAAACGATCTCGAAATACCATCTGGAAAACAGCCATGACCTTGGCGGCGGCGATAACGTGGTGAACGTCACGCTGGTGGACTTCCGGGGCTATGATACCTTTGGTGAGATCACTGTTCTGGGTATCGCGGCCCTTGTCATCTACGCCATGACTGAAACGCTGATGAAGGGGGCGTCGTCCCGTCGTCTGGCAAACTGGCGTCGCGATCAGCGACGGGCGGGCGACCGGCACCCGCTGCTGCTGGTTGTCGCGACCCGGCTGATCCTGCCGATTTCGCTGACCGTTGGTCTGTTCATCTTCCTGCGCGGCCATAACGAGCCCGGCGGCGGCTTCGTTGCGGGCCTGATCGTCGCAATCTCTTTGCTGATGCAATACATGGCCTCGGGCTTTGCCTGGGCGCAGGAACGTCAGCGCGTGCCATTCCATGCGATGATCGGCGCGGGTGTCGTCGTGGCCGCCGCGACCGGGATCGGCGCGTGGCTGTGGGGGCAGCCCTTCCTGACCTCTAACTATACCTATGTGAAACTACCTTTCCTGGAGGAGTTTGAGCTTGCGACTGCAATGGCCTTTGATCTGGGTGTGTTCCTTTGCGTCCTTGGGGCAGTGATGCTGGCACTTAATTCATTGTCGCGCATCGCCCGCCGCGCCGGAGAGCCCGTCAATCAAGAGCCGATGGATATCGACCCGTCACGCAATGATACGCATAAAACGGGGGAGGCAGTCTGATGGAAGCCCTTGTCGCAATCGCCATCGGTGCCATGACCGCAGCAGGGGTATACCTTGTCCTGCGCCTGCGCACATTTCCGACCGTGATCGGTATGACCATGCTGTCCTATGCCATCAACCTGTTCCTTGTGACCACGGGGCGGCTGGCCGTAGACAAGCCGCCGATCCTTCACGGCCACGGCAATCTGACCGACTATACCGACCCACTGCCGCAGGCGCTTACGCTGACGGCCATCGTGATTTCCTTCGGGATGACCGCCGTCGTCGTGCTACTGGCGCTCGGCGCGTTTATCGAGGGCGGCGACGACTATATCGACATGCCAGAATCTGACCGGCGCGAAACCGGGGGCGACCACGAATGAGCCACTTTATCATTGCTCCTGTCGTCCTGCCGGCGCTGATCGGGGGCCTTATCATCCTCTGGATGCGGCATGACATGCTGTTGCAGCGCGTGTTCTCAACCGCGGGATCTGTGCTGCTGCTGGGCGTCTCGCTGTATCTGGCCTATTATGCGAGCGGGGGGGACATTTTCGTTTACCGCCTTGGCAATTGGCCTGCACCTTTCGGCATCGTGCTGATGCTGGACCGGCTGGCGGCGCTGATGATGGTGCTGACAGCCTTCCTCGGGCTGGTCGTGCAGCTTTACGGGATCGGCTCTGGCTGGGACCGGAAGGGCTGGCATTTTCACGCGCTGTGGCAGTTTCAGATGATGGGCGTCATGGGTGCCTTCCTGACCGGCGATGCCTTCAATCTGTTCGTCTTCTTCGAAGTCCTGCTGATCGCTTCTTACGGGCTGATGATCCACGGCGGCGGCGGGCTGAGACTGCGCGCGGGTGTTCAATATGTCATCATCAATCTGCTTGGCTCGACCCTGTTCCTGGCTGCGCTTGGCACCCTTTATGCGGTGACCGGCACGCTGAACATGGCCGATATGGCCGTAAAGGTCGCCGAAATGCCGGCAGAAGATACCGCCCTGCTGCGCACCGGGGCTGTACTTCTGATGCTGGTGTTCGCCATCAAGGCGGCACTGGTGCCCCTGCATTTCTGGCTGCCATCGACCTATGCGAACGCGCCGGGGCCCGTTGCGGCACTGTTCGCCATCATGTCGAAGGTCGGCGTCTATGCGATCATCCGCTTCTACACGCTGGTTTTCCCCGGCGATTCCGTGGTCGAGCATATCATCGCCGACATGCTTCTGCCCGCCGCGCTGATCACGCTGGTGGTGGGTCAGATCGGAGTCCTTGGCGGACGGCATCTTGGGCGCGTGGCCGCAATGTCTGCCGTTGCATCCATTGGCACGCTGGTCATCGCGGTGACGATGTTCACGCCCGCCTCTATCGCGGCGGCGCTGTACTACACCATCCATTCGACATTGTCGGCGGCGGCGCTGTTCCTGATCGCGGACATGGTCGCCGCGCGACGTGGGGGAGAGCTTTGGCTTTCGCTTCGACCCAAGATCCGCGACAGCGGCCTGATTGCCTCTCTGTTCTTCATGACGGCCATCGCAATCGCCGGGATGCCGCCGCTGTCGGGGTTCATCGGCAAGCTGCTGATCCTTGACGTCACGCGCCCCGATCCGTGGTGGATCGGCATCTGGTCGACGATCCTTGTCACCTCGCTCTTTGCCATTGTCGGCTTCGGGCGCGCGGGCTCTACCCTGTTCTGGCTGCCGTTCCAGTTGCAGCGGATTGAACGGCAGGCCGAGGCCGAAGGCAGACCAAGACCACAGGGTCCGATCCCGCCCAAGCTGGAACCGGACGAGCACATTCAGGATATCGAGGATGCCGTATCCCCCGCGATGACCTTTGTCTCGACCGGGGCATTGTTGGCCGGACTGGTTCTGCTGACCGTGTTCGCTCGCCCTGCCATGCAGATGACCGATGCCATCGCAGAACAACTGTTTGACCCGGCACCATATGTTTCCTCTGTCCTGATCGAACAGGAGGGGGCGCGGTAATGAGACGTTTCTTCCCACATCCCTATCTGTCCGTCCTGCTGGTCCTAGTCTGGCTTCTGCTGGTCAATGATTTCCGCTGGGGGTCACTGACCTTCGGGCTGATACTGTCGATCCTGATCCCCGCGCTGATCGCGCCCTATTGGCCGCTGCGCCCGTCGCTTCATGCGGGCGGCAAGCTGCTTGGCTATACCGGTCTGGTGGTCTGGGACATCATCATCGCGAATATCGAGGTCGCGAAGATCGTGCTGTTCAAGCCGAACGATCAGCTTCGTCCGGCATGGATCACCGTCCCGCTTGAACTACGCTCGCCCGAGGCGATTGCAGTTCTTGCCGGCACGATCACGCTGACACCCGGCACAGTAAGCTGCGATCTGTCCGAATGCGGCCACGCGCTTCTGGTCCATTGCCTTCACGCGCCCGAACCGGAAGCCGTCGTGACCGATATCAAGACCCGCTACGAGGCCCGCCTGAAGGAGATCTTCGCATGATCGAATATGCGCTTTTATTTGCCTTCACCTGCTATGGCGTCGGGTTGCTGTTCAACCTGTATCGCGTCGTCATAGCGCCCGGCGTGCCGGACCGGATTCTTGCGTTGGATACGATGACGATCAACATGATTGCCCTGCTGACATTGTTCGGCATCCGCCAGGGCACAGAGATGTATTTCGAGGCAACGCTGCTGTTTGCGATGGTCGGTTTCGTCTCGACCGTCGCCTATGCGAAATTCATCCTGCGCGGCAACATCATCGAATAGGGGACGGATATGGATTTTGTATTCGAGATTATCGTCACCGCCCTGCTGGTCATCAGCGGGATATTCGGCTTCGTCGGCTCTTACGGGCTGGTCAAGCTGCCAGAGCCGATGACGCGACTACACGCCCCGACCAAGGCCGCAACACTGGGTGTCGGCGCGGTGCTTATGGCCTCGATGATCTATTTCGCGTGGTTCGGCGACCATCTCAGCTGGCATGAGCTGATGATCACGCTGTTCATCTTCCTGACCGCGCCTGTGACCGGCCTGATGATCGCCAAGGCCAACATCTTCCAGCAATGGACGAAAGAGGAACTGCCACCGACTGGAACCGGCTCTGGCTGGGCCACGCTGTCGGACGGGCCCAGCATCATGGATGACGGCGCGGATTCGCGTCTGACCCACGAAGGCGACTGACAGTAGCGCGCGCTGCCGCGCGCGGCCTTATCAAAGGATGCCAGCGTGGCGCATTGCCTCATCAATGCGGGTTTTGGTGGCTTGGGTCAGACCAACGAGCGGTAAGCGTACGCGCTCATTCCCGATGCCCAGCCTGGAAAGCGCGTATTTCGCACCGACCAGACCCGGCTCCAGGAAGATCGCGATGTGCAGCGGCATCAGCTTGTCCTGAAGCTCCAGTGCTTTGGCGTAGTCTCCGGCAAGCGTTGCTGCCTGAAATTCAGCACAGATTTTCGGCGCGACATTGGCTGTCACGCTGATACATCCCGTGCCGCCATTGGCGTTGAAGACGAGCGCGGTGTCGTCATTGCCGGACAGTTGGATGAAATCCGTGCCGCATGACATACGCTGCTGGCTGACGCGTTCAAGCTTTCCCGTCGCATCCTTCACGCCCGCAATACGCGGTAGTTGCGCAAGCTCACCCATCGTTTCAGGCGTCATATCGACCACAGAACGTCCGGGAATGTTATAGATGATGATCGGCAGATCGGTCGCTTCGTGGATCGCGGTGAAATGCGCGATCAATCCCGCCTGCGTCGGCTTGTTGTAATAGGGCGTGACTACCAGAACGCCATCCGCGCCCACGCTTTCCGCGTGCTGCGCAAGACCAATCGCCTCTCGTGTGGAATTTGAGCCTGCACCCGCAATTACCGGCACACGACCGTCGGCGATACGGATCACCTCTTCCACGACCTTGCGATGCTCATCATGGCTGAGCGTCGGCGATTCACCGGTTGTGCCACATGGCACAAGACCGTTGCTGCCCTGTTCGATCTGCCAGTCGACGAATTTCTTCAGCGTGTCCAGATCCAGTTCGCCGTCCGAGGTGAACGGCGTGATCAGCGCGGGCAAGGACCCTTTGAACATGACACGCTCCTGTTGCATGTGGTTGAAAAACTGGCGGGACACTAGCCTCAGGTGCAGCAATTGCCAAGCTTGTGAATTGAAGGTCGCGGGCAGAAGGCACAGATTGGGCGGGATGATGTATCCTTTTCGAAACATGCTTTGCATTTCCCTGTTCATATCCGCGGTCGCAATGCCTGCCCGCGCGGAATCGGTTCGCGAACTTGCAACCGCGCTGACTGCGGCCGGCGCAAGTAACTGGGAAACGGCGCAACAGGCCGCCGCCGCGTCTGGTCCGGTGGCCGAAAGCCTGATCGAATGGCATGCGCTTCGGGCCGGTCAGGGCAGCTTTGCGGATTATCTGGCCTTCGCACGCGATCATGCCGACTGGCCGGGGATGGAGCTGCTGTACCAGCGGGGCGAGGCGAAGATTCCCGACAATGCCTCTGCCCGGGACGTGATGGACTGGTTCGCGGCGCATGAGCCGCAGACCGCCCGCGGCGCGATGGCACTGATCGCGGCGCTTCGTGACGACGATGCGGTTGCGGCCAGGAAGCTCGCGCAGCGCATCTGGCTGAGCCTGCCGATGACCGCGCCAGAGGAAGCCGCATTTCTTTCGGCAAACCGCGACCTTGTTGAAGACCTGAACGACGCACGGGTCTTTGCCCTTCTGGACCAGCAGGAATGGCAGGCGGCGCAGGTCGGGCTTGCCCGAATGTCGGTTGCCGAACGCCCGCTGGCCGAAGCGCGGATAGCCACACAGGCAAGACGTGGCGGCGTTGATGCTTTGATCCTTGCCCTTCCCGAAGCACAGCAGGACGACCCGGGCCTTGCGATGGACCGGTTCGTCTGGCGCGTTCAGGCCAAGCTTCACGATCTGGCGCGAGAACTGATGTTGGAGCAATCCGGCTCTGCCGAGGACCTGCGCCGGCCCGAGGTCTGGGCAAGCGCGCGTGCGGATTACTCGCGTGCAGCGATGCGTGACGGTGATTGGGCAGCCGCAGAAGAAATCGCAAAGGCGCATTTTCTGGAGCCCGGCACGGAAGCCTTCGCCGATCTGGAGTTTCTGGCGGGCTATGCAGCGCTTCGCGGCGATGCGCCGGACCGTGCACTGGTCCATTTTCAGCATCTCGCCGATGGCACCAGCAGCGTCATCAGCAAGACGAGGGCGCTTTACTGGCAGGGCCGCGCATATGAAGCCGCCGGAAGCGCAGATCAGGCGCGGGCTGCGTTTGAACAGGCCGCATCGATGCAGACCGCATATTATGGCCAGCTTGCCGCCGAGCGGATCGGCGCCCCCACGGACCCGGCCTTGTCGATCCCCGGTCGGGCCGAGGCTGCATTGCCGCAATGGCGGCGGTCTGAACTTCGCGAGAACAGCGTCTTTCAGGCCGGCGTGTTCGCCTTCGCCGCAGGTCAGCCCGAGCTGGGCCAGCGGTTTTTTCTGCACCTGTCAGAAATTGCGGCGCCGGAAGACATCGCGCGGATGGCGCGGCTGACGCTGGAAATGCGCTATCCATGGTATGCGTTGCGTCTGGCTAAACGCGCAGCGGGGCAGGGTGCTATTTATCCCGCCGCCTATTTCCCACTGACCGGGCTTGAGGGTGAAGACCTTGGTCTGCCACCGGAACTGGTCATGTCGATCTCTCGCCAGGAATCTGAATTCAATCACACGGTGTCGTCACATGTCGGTGCGCTTGGGCTGATGCAGCTGATGCCGGGAACGGCCCAGCAAATGGCGGATAAGGTTGGCGTCGGCTATGATCGGGCGGCCCTGACAAGAGATCCCTATTACAACGCGCAGCTTGGCGCGGCCTATTTGCAGACGCTGCGCGATCGCTTCGGGCCCTCATCCGCGCTCGTGGCGGCGGGATATAACGCCGGGCCCGGTCGCTCTCGCCAATGGACGGAAAGATTTGGTGATATCCGGACCGATGCCGACCCAGTTGATTGGGTCGAGATGATCCCATTTGACGAGACGCGCAACTATGTCATGCGCGTGACAGAGGCATTGCCGGTCTATCGCTCTCGCATCGCGGGGCATCCGGTCGCACTGACGCCGACTAAAGATCTGACCGGGGACGGCTTCGTGCCGCCACCGCCAAAGCCGCGCCAGACATTGGCCGAGGTGCTGACCCAATCGCGCCGCCCGCCCCGTGAGGGCGACGAAATGTCGTCCGAGGCTGAAGCCTTTGCCGTGGCAGAGCAGGGCGTTGTGTCCGAGGCTGCGGCACCCGCGCCCGACGCAACCCGCCCGACACCAAGACCGGAAACGCTTTCCGCCGAGACGGACGGTTAACGCTTTCGGCCCCTGCTCATATGCCGTTTTCCGGCAAAGCCCGGCGCACGTTCCACATCGAAACCCGCCGCCTCCAGCGAGCGGCGGACGTGACCGGCTGCTGAATAGGTCGCGAAGGTCCCGCCCGGCGACGTATGTGCGCCGACCTCTGCCATCAGCGGCGCCCCCCAAAGCTCGGGGTTCTTGGCGGGCGAGAAGCCATCCAGAAACCACGCATCCGCGAGCCCGTCCCAGTCTGGCAGCGCGTTTCGGGCATCCCCAACGATCAGATGCACATCCACCGTCCCGACGGAAAAACGACGTTCCGCGACACCATCGCGCAGTTCGGCAGACAACGCGGCAAGGTCCGGGAACGCTTCATGCGCGCGCTCAAGCTGGCCGGCATCCATCGGAAAAGCCTCAAAGCTGGTGAAGCGAATGGGCACATCCGCAATTTCCGCAAGCGCCAGCAGGTTCAGGCCCGTGCCAAAGCCCAGCTCGGCAATATGAAAGCCCGGCCTCAGCCTTTCCGGCAGATCGTTGCCGGTCAAAAAGACATGTCGCGTTTCGGCCAGACCACCGGCAAGGCTGAAATACGGATCGTCGAAACGAGAGGAAACCGGCACGCTGCCTTCGCGCCATTGCAGTTCCGGTGTCTGGTCCTTGGTCGTCATCGGCGCTAACTCCTTCAGGGGCAGCACTGGCGAAAGGGCGCGGAAATGGCAAGCATCACAGTCGTCGGGGCGGGAATCGCGGGGCTGTCGCTCGCGTGGGAGCTGACTCGGCGCGGCCAGCATGTGCGCGTGCTGGAGAAGCAGGGTATCGCCGCCGGATCGTCAGGCGGAACGGTGGGCGCGCTTGCACCCCATGCGCCGGAAAGCTGGAACGCGAAGAAGCAGTTTCAGCTTGAAAGCCTGCTGTCGGCGCAGGATTTCTGGACGGAAGTCGGTGATGTGGGTGGGGTCGACCCCGGTTATGCGCGGACAGGCAGGGTTCAGCCGGTGGTCAGTGGTGATTTGCCCAAGCTTCACGCCCGCATCGAAGGTTCAGAACACTTCTGGGACGGTGCGGCACGGATGTGGCTGACGCAAGAGCGTCCGAACGGCTCGCTTTGCCCGCTTAGCGCCGATGGATGGTGGCTGATGGACGATCTGACGGCTCGTATCTCGCCGCCCGACGCGTGCAATGCGTTGGCGGCGGCGATCCGCAGACGAGGTGGAGAAATCGAGCTTGGCGCTGTGGCAGAAATCGAAACTACGTCTACACCTGCCCTCTGGGCGACGGGGGTCGCGGGACTTGAGCAACTGGGCGAGGACCTTGGGCGCAAGGTCGGTCAGGGCGTGAAAGGGCAAAGCGCGTTGCTGGCATTCGATGCCGCCGCTTCGCCTCAGGTCTTTGCTGACGGCCTGCATGTCGTGCCCCATTTCAACGGCACGGTCGGGATCGGTTCGACTTCCGAAAACAGCTATGCGCATGATCAGGTCGACCACCTACTGGACGATGTAATCACAAAATCGCGGGCCATTTGCCCGGAACTGGCCGATGCGAAAGTCATTTCCCGTTGGGCAGGCATTCGTCCGCGTGCTAGATCACGAGCCCCTCTGGCAGGAGGCTGGCCGGGGCGACCGGGGCATTTCGTTCTGAATGGCGGCTTCAAGATCGGGTTCGGCATGGCACCCGCACTTGCCCGCGTCATGGCCGATCTGGTGCTGGATGGGCGCAATAACCTGCCGGAAGGATTTCGCCTTCAGGGCAATGGCGATGGCCCGATCAGCAGCGGGTGAAGGTGTATCAGCGCGGCCCATACCAGCAGCGTGATGAAAAGGCGTGGCAGCGATGGCAGGCCCCTTGGTCGCCAGCGGCCCGTCAACAGCGCCGCGCCGGGCCAGAGCGAACTATGCGCCGCCAATCGCTGGAAATCCGGCAGAACGCGGCGTGCGCGGGCCTCGGCCGCGAAAACGCCTGACAGTGCGAACAGCAGCAATGGGGCGAACAGCATGACATGGGCGAGATCGCCGTTGACCAGCAGATGCGCCCCGGCCCAGAGCGCAAAGGCCCACATCAGCGGATGGCGCGTAAAGCCGACGATACCGGGGCGTTCCGGATCGAACCCCTCTGACCTGCCGCCGAAGGCAAACGGGTTTCTCGCGCCAACGGCAAAGACCGTCAGTGCAATGGCAAAGGGCATCGCAAAGTTGACCAGCCATCTTTGCCAAAGCTGTTGCGGCCAGATCTCAACATAAGGCGCACGTCCCGCAGCCCTCAGCAGCCAGTACAGCAACCCCAGTGACAAGAGGCTGAACCCGATCAAATAGCCAGTTCTGCCCAGTATCGCGACCAGCCTTGCTTTCAAACCGGGCCGCATGGGGATAATATGGGCAGCCAGAAACGCTGCAAATGCGATGGAAACTTCTGTCCAGCCAGACATGTTCGCCTCCGTCTTGAGATCGTGCTGCGGGCGTGATTGGCTGTTGTTGATCTAACCAAATCCAAGCGCGGATGCCAGCATGACCAGACAGGCGATCATCGTATCCCACGGCCAGCCCTCGGAACCCGGCCCCCAGCAAGCCGCGATAGAGGCGCTTGCGGCGCAAGTGGCTGCGCTGTCGCCGCGCAAGGTCATTGGCGCGACGCTGGCCCAGCCCGGTGCGCTTGACGATGCGGTGGCGCGCATGCCCGATGCCCTGATCTATCCGATGTTCATGGCGACGGGCTGGTTCACAGGAACGGAGCTTCCGCGGCGTCTGGCAAAGGCTGGTGGAACGGCAAGCACCGTTCTGCGCCCCTTCGGTCGCGATCCCGCCCTGCCGGATCTGTGCCGCAGAAGCGTAACGGAGGCCGCAAAAGGCTCTGGCTGGCAGCCGCAGCAGATCACGCTTTTGCTGATTGCGCACGGGTCACAACGCGCCCGCGCCTCTGCCGAGGGGACAGAGGAAATGGCAGAGCTTCTGCGCCCTCGCTTTGGCCGCGTCGTGACAGGCTTTATCGAAGAGGCACCTTTTCTGCACGATGCCGCCCGCGACCTCGGGCCCCACGCCATTGCCCTGCCGCTGTTCGCGACGCAGGCAGAGCATGTCACCGACGATATTCCCGCCGGGCTGTCCTCGGCCGGGTTCGCCGGGCCTTGCCTGCCGCCGATTGGGCTGTCTGAAGAAGTTCCGGAAATGATTGCAGCTGCATTGCAACGGGCCGACTGTGTGATTGCGTCGGAAGCCCCGGACGCATAGGTTCCGCGCAGTAAAGACAGCAGGAGACATTCCGATGACGCAACAGCGTTTGCACCTCGTGTTCGGCGGCGAACTGAACGATCTGGACGGGACAGAGTTCCGCGATACCTCGGCCATTGATGTGGTTGGCGTATTCCCCGATTACGCCTCGGCCCATGCCGCATGGAAAGGCGCCGCACAACGCACCGTCGACAGCGCGCAGACCCGATATTTCATCGCGCACCTGCATCGCCTGATGGATGAGGGGCGTGAAACCAGCCCGACGGCGGAACTGGGTATCTGATGACGGCAGGCGGCGGGCCCGGCGGCTTGCTGAAACGCTGGCTGGCAAAGCCGGCCCGCCCACAGGAACCCGCCCCACAGCTTTCGTTACCGACCGGCGACGGGCCGCTTGTCTGGATGCGTATCGGCGCGGGCTACGAACCATCGCCGCAAGATAATGCTTCGGTTCCACCCACGCTGATCCAGTTGCTGGTGCAGATGCGCAGAGCCGGTCTGCAGATCGCCGTCAGTCGCGCGATTGGCGATCCGGCCGATATCGGCACACGCGGCGTCTCCGCGATACCCGATCCCGGCACGGGACAGGACGCCGCTGCGGCTTATCTGGATGCCATGAAACCCGACGCCGTGCTGTTGATCGGGGCAGAGCTGCCTCGTGCGATCCTCGGTGCTGCCGATCAGCGGGACATTCCGGTGATTATGGCAGAGGCTCGCTTGACAGCGTCGCAGGCTGGCTGGTCGATCCCGTTCTTCCATCGCCGCTCTGCGCTGACCCACCTGTCGCTGTTGCTGCTGCCAGATCACGCAAGCTGTGATGTCGCGCTAGATATGGGTACGCCGGCAAGCCGGATCGAAATGACGGGTCCCATCACCCAGATCCGAGAACCGCTGAGGCATAACGAGGCAGAGCGGGAAGCCCTGGCAGAGGCATTTCAGGGCCGTCAGCTTTGGCTGGCTGTTACGGTCAACGAGGCAGAACTCGACGCCGTTATTGAAGCGCACCTGACGGTGCTGGGCTATAGCCACAGGGCGATGCTGATAATGCTGCCCGCCGATCCCCATCTGTGCGGAGCGATGGCGGAGCACATGGCAGATGCGGGGCTGATCGTCGCACAGCGCAGTCTTGACGAAGATCCGACAGAAGAGGTCAATGTCTACCTCGCCGATGATGTGTATGAGTTGGGGTTGTGGTACCGGCTGGCACCGCTTTGCTTCATGGGAACGACGCTGGCCGGACCTACGGCGGCGGCGCGCGATCCGTTCGAGGCGGCATCACTTGGGTCCTCGATCATTCATGGGCCTCAGCAGGGGGCTTTTGCCGCGGAATGGGCACAGCTTGACGGGGCTCAGGCGGCCAGGGCGATTGACGAACCGGCAGAGCTGAGCCAGGCCGTCATCGCGCTGCTGGCGCCCGATCAGGCTGCGATGCTTGCGACGAACGCCTGGGCCGTATCGACCGGCGGTGCTGGCGTCGCGACCCGTATCGCCCATGCCATCCGCGATACCATAACGGGAGAGGTCGCATGAGCCGTCGCGCACCGGGATTCTGGTTTCGCCGCCCGCCAACGATCTCGGCGCAGTTGCTGCGCCCGCTTGGCGCGCTCTATGCGGCAGGAACGCGGCGCAGGCTGGCAAAGGGCAAAATCCAGCGACTGGGGGTGCCGGTCATCTGCATCGGCAATATCAATGCCGGCGGCACGGGGAAGACACCTACCGTCATCGCTCTGGCGCAACGGCTGCTGCAAGCCGGCGTCTCCGTGCAAGTCGTTAGTCGCGGTTATGGCGGAACGACAAAGCAGCCCACCCGCGTTGATGAACGCCGTCACACTGCACAGGAGGTCGGTGATGAGCCGCTTCTGATGTCGGCTTTCGCGCCGGTTTGGGTCGCGGACAGCCGGTTAGAGGGCGCGCGCGCCGCGATCGATGACGGGGCGCAGCTTATCCTTCTGGATGACGGTTTTCAGGACCCGACCCTTGCCCATGACCTTTCGCTTCTCGTCGTCGATGCCGCAAAAGGTTTCGGTAACGGTTTGTGCATCCCGGCAGGCCCATTGCGAGAGCCTGTAAAGCAGGGTCTGGCGCGGGCCGATGCCTTGATCTCGATCGGGCGGCCGGATATGCAGGAACGGTTCAGAGCGGGGTGGGCGCGCGATCTTTCGATACCGCATCTTCGCGGCGCACTTCAGCCGCTTCGGACCGGGATTGACTGGGCAGGTCACCGTGTGCTCGCCTTTGCCGGTATCGGCCATCCAGAGAAGTTCTTCGCGACACTGAATGGTCTTGGTGCCGATCTGGTTAGGGCCGAGGCGCTTGACGATCATCAACCCTTCACGCCGGCACTTCTGCAACGTCTCCAGCAAGAAGCGAGGGCCACGGGTGCCCAGCTTGTCACGACGGAAAAGGACGCCGTGCGCCTGCCCGCCGATTTTCGACGCAATGTCCTGGCGCTCCCCGTCAGGCTGGAGCTGGAAGACTGGACCGGACTGGACATCCTTATTCAGCCTTTGATCGGATCGTCCTGACCAAGGGTTGGAGAGGCTGCTTCGGTCGCCAGCTCTGCATCCGAGAATATGACTGGCAGGCGTACGCCCGGCACACCTTCAGCGTCGATCCGTAAACCCCTCGCAATCACCTGCGGATCGGCGAAAACATCGCTCATCTCATTGATCGGCCCGGCGGGAATGCCCTGCGCCTCTAGCGATGCCAGCAAGTCGTCGCGCCGCCATCCCCGTGTCACGGCACCGAGCGCAGCCGTCAGATCGGCGCGATTGCGGACACGGTCGGCATTGGTGGCATAGTCCGGCGCATTGGCCAGTGCAGGAAGGCCAAGCACATCGCAAAGGCGACGATACTGGCCGTCATTCCCGGTGGCGATGATGATCCAGCCATCTGCGCAGTCGAATACCGCATAGGGCACAAGGTTCGGATGTGCGTTCCCCATCCGTGTGGGCGAAGATCCGGTGGTCAGGAAGTTCATCGCCTGGTTGGCCATGATGGATACAGCAACATCCAGCAGTGCCATGTCGATATGCTGACCCCGGCCCGTGGCGTGCCGCTGCTGGACCGCCGCCAGAATCGCCGTGGCAGCATAGACCCCGGTAAATATATCCGTGACCGCGACGCCAACCTTCTGCGGCTGGCCCGACGGTTCCCCGGTCACGCTCATCAGGCCGGACATGCCCTGGATGATATAGTCATAGCCCGCCCTATGCGCATAGGGTCCGGTCTGGCCGAACCCGGTGACGCTACAATAGATCAGCCGCGGATTCAGCGCAGACAGGCTTGCGAAATCGAGCCCGTATTTTGCCAGCCCACCGACTTTGAAGTTTTCGATGACGATATCTGCATTCGCGACAAGGTCACGGACCTTCTGCTGCCCTTCCGGCGTGCGGAAATCGGCAGTGACTGATTTCTTGCCGCGGTTGGTCGAATGGAAATAGGACGCGGAACGGTCCCCGTTGCGCTCTACAAAAGGGGGTCCCCAACGACGTGTGTCATCCCCTTCCGGCGCTTCCACCTTGATGACCTCTGCGCCCATATCGGCAAGGATCTGGCCAGCCCAGGGACCGGCCAGAATACGCGCGAGCTCGACAACCTTCAGGCCGGCGAGCGGCGTCATCAGTTTGCGGGCTCTGCCGCTTCAGCCTCGGCCAGCTTTTCGTCGATGATCGGCTTCATGCTGTCCCAGGGCTGATTCTGCACGGTTTCACCGCCGATGATGAAGGTCGGCGTGCCTTCGATTTCATCCTCTGTCGCGTTCTTCTGGAAGGTGGCGACAAGGCTTTCGACACGCGCCTGATCGTTCCAGCAGGTATCCATCTGCTCGGGCGTCATGCCCGCCTTGGCACCGATCTTGCGCAGATTGGCCACAAGGTCTTCACCGTCTTCCGCGTTCAGCCAATCCGACTGCTCTTCCAAAAGCATACCGGCAACGGGATAGAACTTCGATTCGTCGCAGCGGGCCAGAATACCTGCCCACAGCCCCACCTGATCGAAGTAAACATCGCGCTGAACAAAGCGAACCTTTCCCGTGTCGATATATTCCGATTTCAGCGACGGAAAGACATCCGTATGAAAGGCAGCGCAATGGGGACAGGTGAAGCTGGCATATTCGTAAATGGTCAGCGGCGCGCTTTCGTCACCCAGAAAGAGATCGTCCACCAGAGCAGGGGCATCGGCCTCCGCAGCATCGG
The DNA here is from genome assembly GCF_027913035.1 of Paracoccus albus. NCBI lineage: Bacteria > Pseudomonadati > Pseudomonadota > Alphaproteobacteria > Rhodobacterales > Paracoccaceae > Paracoccus > Paracoccus albus. The sequence goes on along the minus strand of NZ_CP115775.1, from coordinate 3,086,664 downwards.
CGGTTTCGGCGGACGCGGGCTCGGAAGTGTCACCTTCAGCGGCCGGGGCTGCATCCTGCGCAAGCGCCGGCATAGCCATTGCCGCTGACAGCAGCGAGGCGGTCAGGATGTGACGGATGTCGAAGCGAAGGTCGAAGCTCATTTAGTGGCCTTTCGGTTGGTTCTGCCCTCTCTGGACAGTTTGAGCATGGCAAGCCGCGTCATTGCGGCCTGCAATGCAGGGTCTGCGATATCTGCCGTCATTGCTTGCGCGGCATCGCGGGTTTTCGGGTCATCGACCGGCGGCGCGGCAGGCGCATGATCGAATTGCGGGCGTCCTTCGGCAAAGCCGGTCGGTGCTGTCTGGGTCACTATGATGCGAGAGATGGCGTTGTAGCCATAACACGCGTTCACCCGCTCGCGTATCTGCGGAAGCTGCATTTCGACCAGCGGGGCGGCGGCCCCGGTCGTCAGCAGGGTCAGCGTGGCACCGAACCCGCCACGGCTATGCGCGATCTTGACCGGACGCGCGCGGGCCGCGATGTCCGGACCCGCAATGTCGGGCCAATGGGTCAGCAGCCGCGCAACCGCAAAACCGCGCCCCTCTGCCGCATGACGGATCGGCTCGGCAACCAGACTGGCTGCCTGCCTAAATCCGCGAGAGCGACGGCGGGGGGGGTATGACATTCGCGCTCCTGCGGCTAAAAGAACAGGCCACAGTTTACCAAGCCGCAGCGAGGAAGCCAGTGAGACCGCCCAAAAAAAGCGTGAACGATGTGTGAGGTCGCTGAGCGCTTGCTTCACTGGTATGATCGCCATGCCCGCAAGCTGCCGTGGCGGACGCCGCCGGGTCAGGGAAAGACAGATCCCTATCGTGTCTGGCTGTCCGAGATCATGCTGCAACAGACGACGGTTGCAGCGGTAAAGGATTATTTCAACCGCTTCACTTCGCTCTGGCCGACGGTAGAGGCGCTTGCAGCGGCGGATGACGAACGGGTCATGGCTGAATGGGCGGGCCTTGGCTATTACGCCCGCGCCCGTAACCTGCTGGCCTGTGCACGAACCGTCGCCGCTTCTGGCGAGCAGTTTCCGGCTGATCAGTCCGCATTGCAGGCCCTGCCCGGCGTCGGGCCTTACACATCTGCGGCAATTGCGGCCATCGCCTTTGACCTGCCTGAAACCGTCGTTGACGGTAATGTTGAACGCGTCGTCGCGCGGTTCTTTGCGGTGCAGGAACCTATGCCCGCTGCCAAGCCGGAGTTGCGCCGTCTGGCAGCGACCCTGACCCCGAACCAGCGACCGGGAGATTTCGCACAGGCTATGATGGACCTTGGCGCGACGATCTGCACGCCGCGCAGTCCGGCCTGCGCGATCTGCCCGCTTAGCGATCTGTGCGCTGCCAGAAAGGCCGGCATCGCTGCCGAACTACCCCGCAGGATGCCGAAGCAGCCAAAGCCGCGGCGAACAGGTATCGCCTGGGTTGCAGTCAACGAGGATACAATCCTGCTGGAACGCCGCCCGCCGAAAGGTTTGCTGGGCGGGACGCTGGCCTTTCCGTCAATGGGTTGGGATGGCAGAGACTTCGCGCCGCCGATAGAGGGGGTGTGGCACGACCTCGGCACGGTCAATCACGTCTTTACGCATTTCTCGCTGGATCTGCGCGTGATGCTGGCCAGAACAGTCAGCAATCCCGAGCGCGGCTTTTGGCTGCCGCGTCGCGACTTTTCTTCCACTGACCTTCCCGGGCTGATGCGGAAGGTCTGGAAGCGGGCCGAAACTGAACTGAGTGTTATCTAGTCAGACCTCACGGCCCCGTTCGATCCGGGCATATTCGCTTGCCTTGCGGCTTTCGTCGCCATCCCTTTCATGCGGACGGCGGCGCAGTGTTTCGATTGCAGGATGGACGCCGGACTGACGTTCCTGATCCACAAATGCACGAACACGCCCGTTTCCGGTGCTGCGTTCACGATCCGTAACAGTCTTGGTCATTGAACAATCCTCCTCAACATTCAACGAATATAGGGCCGAATCGGTTCAATTCAAAATCAGGCTGCCTGCACGCCCTGCCCGGATGTCAGGATCGCGTGAAGCGCCGCAGGGTCCGAATTTGCCCGCAGCTTCGCCCGCAAATCTGCATCGCGCAGCGTCCGGGAAACCAAAGCAAGTGCCTTCAGGTGGTCGACACCGCTGCCCTTTGGCGCGAAAAGCGCGAAGATAAGATCGACCGGCTGGCGATCAACCGCATCGAAATCCAGCGGCTTATCAAGCTTGACGAAAATCCCTGCGACATGATCCAGCGTGTGCAGCCGCGCATGGGGCAGGGCAACGCCATTTCCAACGCCGGTTGGGCCAAGGCTTTCACGCTCTTGCAGCGCATCGAGGGTCTGGCTGGAATCGAGCCCGTAAAGCTGTTCGGCCATTTCGGCGATATCCTGGAACAGCCGCTTCTTGGAACTGACCTGTGGATAGGCGCGAACGGCGCCGGGTTTGACAATCGTGCTAAGCTGCATTCCCATCCGTCCTTCTGCCACCCCGCACCGCGTGGCACGGGGCAGCCACCGCAATCAGCGGCAATTACCTGATGTTGCGCGGGTCGATCCAGCCGATATTTCCGTCATCCCGACGATGGACAACATTCACGCCACCATGTTTCTCATTTCGGAACACCAGCAGAGGCGCCCCGGCTAATTCCATCTGCATAACGGCATCGCCAACCGAAAGTGTCGGCACGCGCGCTTCCATTTCCGCCACGATAACAGGCTGCAGGCCGTCTGTATCCTGCGATTCCCACTCATCTTCATCGGCGGGCAGGACATACATCCCGGCCGCGCCGTATTCAACCGGTTCGGACCTGTCCTTATGGTGATCTTTCAACCTGCGCTTGTAGCGTCGAAGCTGCTTGTCCATACGCTCACGCGCGGATTCGAAGGCTGCATAGATTTCAGGGTCCTCGCCCTTCGCCTGAACAGTCAAACCCGTGGAAAGGTGGACGAGCGCGTCACAGACCAGCATATGGGCCTTTTTGGAGAATGTGACGACGGCCTCTGTCGGGCGCTGTGAATATTTCCCCACCGTGTCGCCCAATTCCGTCTCGACATGCTGGGTCAAGGCCTCACCAACGTCGATCTGCTTTCCACTGATCTGGTAACGCATCGTTTTTTTCCTTTCGTTGCCGGATCCTGAACCTAGGGATTCAGCGTTGCTCCGGTCTGGATCAGTCTGCGACCGGGCCGCGGGTCTGTCAACGATGTGGGTAGGTTATGGCGGGCAGCCGCGGGTGGCGTTCCGACAATATAACGCTATGCTAGCGTGAAACTTTCGCCCAGATAGACCTCGCGGACACGCGGATCGGCCACGATTTCTTCTGTCGTGCCCGACATCAGGACATGGCCATCGTGCAGAATATAAGCACGATCAACGATTCCCAGCGTTTCGCGGACGTTATGATCGGTGATCAGCACACCGATTCCCCGCGATTTCAGATCATGCACCAAGGCGCGAATGTCAGCGACGGCGATGGGGTCCACGCCTGCGAAAGGCTCATCCAGCAGCAGATATCTGGGGTTAGAGGCCAGACAACGTGCGATTTCGGCGCGCCGCCTTTCACCGCCGGACAAGGCCATTGCAGAGGCGTTGCGGATGTGACCGATAGAAAATTCGCCAAGCAATTCTTCCAGCCGGTCACGGCGACGGTGCGAATCGGATTGGACGACCTCCAGCACGGCCATGATGTTCTGCTCTACCGTCAAACCGCGAAAGATGGACATTTCCTGTGGCAGATAACCGATGCCAAGCCGCGCACGGCGAAACATCGGCAGGCTGGTCGCATCGACATCGTCAATATGCACGCTGCCCGAATCGGCCGTGACCAGTCCCGCGATACAGTAAAAACAGGTCGTCTTGCCGGAACCGTTCGGCCCAAGAAGGGCCACCACCTCACCCCGGGCAAGATCGAGCGACACATCGCGGATGACCGGGCGCTTGCGATAGGATTTGCGCAATTTGCGAACGATCAACCCGCGGTCCGGCGCCGCATTGCTCATTGAGAGGATCCGGGTTGCAGGATCGTGCGGACGCGGCCAGACGCCTGCGCGGTGCCTTCTTCCAGATTCACGACGATCTTTTCGCCGGACATGACATTTTCACCCTGTGTCACCAGTACATCGCCCATCAAAGTCACCAGACCAGAGGAGACGTCATAGATCGCCTGCCCGGCCTCTGCCGCGTCCTCGCCCTGCACAAGGGTCACATTGCCGGTCGCATCCATGCTCGCGATTCGGCTTTGATCCTGCGGATCGTATTTCACGACAACTTTGTCAGCGGACAAACGCATATCGCCCTGCGCGATCAGGACACTTCCGGTCAGCTGCGCTTGGCCCGTCGACTGGTTGACCAACATATCATCTGCCGAAACCTCAACGGGGGCACTGGTGTCATTCTCGGCACCGCCGAAGGGAACCGTCTGCGATACAGCCGGCGCGGCAAATATAGTCATGGCAAGCAGGGCAATGCTGGAAATACGTCGCATCGTCTATCCTTTTCGGGCGCATTACGGCTGGTATAGCAGACGCACACCGCCTGATAAATTCAGAACATGCTGGCCGTCATCATTGCGCGACATCTCCATCCGGTCGGCATAGACGCGGCCGAAAGGGGCAAAAGCGCTGAGCCCGCCCTCACCCGTCATGACGCCGCTTGCGGTATCGGTATCCAGCGTTGGCACGGTAAGCGCCCAGCCATCCGAGGTCGTCACACGCACGCCACCGCTGAGGTTGATGGTGTCGGCCTTAACCTCGCCATGCGGGGCGGTCAGATCAGCGGCAAGGCCGTCTTCGGCACGCCACGTCATCCGCAATTGCTGTGCCGCACCGTTTTCCCCTTCGGTCGGTGTTGCCTGTTCTGCCGTCAGGGTCACGGCAGCACCGTCATCCATGACGCCCGCGAATTCAGGACGCGTCATACGAGGGTTGCGGGCCAGTTCCTCGGCATCGACATCGGCATAGGGAATCGCGGCATCGGGATCAGGCGAATCGGGCAAAAGGAACAGGGTCGACAAGATCGCCAGAGCCGCCAGCGGCAGCAGCACCCGCAACCATGCCACCACCCGTGATCGCATCACACTATTCCGGCGCGCAGGCAGTCATGGATATGCAGAATGCCCTGCGGACTGCCATCATCGACAGCGAAAAGGCAGGTGATCTTCCGCGACTGCATTTCTGCAAGCGCCGCCTCGGCCAGTTGATCCGGTCTGATGGTCCGCGGATCGGGCGTCATAACATCTGCCGCCTGATGGTCCAGCAGGCCGCTCATATGTCGGCGAAGGTCACCGTCGGTGATGATCCCGACAAGCTTTCCATCTGTTCCGGTGACGCCCGTCACACCGTAGCCCTTCTGACTGATCTCCAGCAGGGCCTCGGTCATTGGGGTGTCTTCGGCAACCAGCGGCATGTCGTGATGCATCAGATCGGCAACGCGCGACAGCTGCGCACCCAGCTTGCCGCCGGGATGGAAGGTTCGGAAATGTTCCGGCGTGAACTGACGATGCTCCATCAGCGCCACGGCAAGCGCATCGCCCAAGGCAAGCGTCATGGTGGTCGATGTGGTCGGCACAATACCCTTGCCGCAGGCTTCGGGCGCGGCAGGCAACAGCAGCGCCACATCGCATTGCCGTACCAGAGTCGAGCCCTCGCGGCTGGCAATACCGATCAGCGGAATGCTGAACCGTCGAGTATGCGCTACGATATCGGCAATCTCCGGCGTCTCGCCAGAGTTTGAGATGACAATGGCCACGTCACCCTCTGCGACCATACCCAGATCACCGTGGCTTGCCTCTGCCGGGTGAACGAACTGTGCCGGCGTGCCAGTGCTGGCAAGGGTCGCGGCAATCTTGCGCGCAATATGGCCGGATTTACCCATTCCGGACACGACGACGCGACCGCGCGCGGCAAGAATGACCTCGACCGCGCGGTCAAAGCTGTCACCCAGACCGGCTGAAAGCATAGAAAGGGCATCTGCCTCGATCTCGATCACACGGCGGGCGGTTTCCAGATAACTGCTCATTGTCGCCATTTAGTGGTGGAAGATGTCGTTTTCATCCCCCCAACCCAGCAGGTCCAGATGGGCGCGGGTTGGAAGAAAGTCGAAACAGGCCTGCGCGAGCGCCAGACGATCCTCGCGGATCAGCATTGCTTCAAGCGCATCCTTGAGCTGGTGAAGATACAGTACATCTGACGCTGCATATTCAAGCTGTGCCTCTGTCAGCTCCTCCGCTCCCCAATCCGAGGTCTGCTGCTGCTTGGAGATATCGACATCGGCCAAGGATTGCAGAAGATATTTCAGGCCGTGACGATCCGTATAGGTCCGGATCAGCTTAGAGGCGATTTTCGTGCACCAGACCGGCGCTGTCGAAACACCAAAGGTATTTTCCAAAGCGGCAATATCGAACCGTCCGAAATGGAAAAGCTTCACGACGCCCGGATCGGCAAGCATCCGGGTCAAATTCGGCGCTTCTGTCTGGCCCTTAGCGATCTGGATCAGATGCGCATCACCATCGCCGGATGACATCTGCACAAGGCAAAGCCGGTCACGGCGGGGATCAAGCCCCATTGTTTCGGTATCAATGGCCACGACAGGCCCAAGGTCCAGCCCGTCGGGCAAATCGTTCTGATAGAGGTGAATGGCCATCAAAGTCTCCGCTTATCCGGCGTCTATACGGCGCTTTTTCCGAAAGGTCAGCCCTTCACGGATCAAAGCGGCGTCAAGCGCCGCAAGCCGCCGCCATCGTCTTCGGATATAATGAGCCCGATGCTTCGGGCAGATAATGCAGTGTGGCAGAAGGCAACTATACCTATCGCCTGCGTCGGGCCATGAATGGCGGGCCTATCTGGCTCCGCAACAAACCAGACAAGATATAGAATACGCCCCAAGCTACTGAGGCGTGATTTTGCTTGCCAACGGCAATCTAAGCTAGCCCTTGGCGACCGCTCGAATAGTAAGCTGGATCAGGCGGCGCTGTTCGCCAAGGCTCATCACGCGGCTGTCGCGTGCAAGCAGCAGTTGACCAAACAGCGCCAGACTATCGCGTTGGCCCATCAGGTGCTGGATGCGCTTGCGGTGCCATGTGACGCAGGCTTCATGCCGTTCAGCAATGCCAGGCAGGGATTTCAGCGCCGCGATTTCTTTTTCGAGATTCGGAAGAAGGCGCAAGGCAGCGCTGTTTTCCACGGTGTTGAAATTTCGTTCGATCCAATAAGCCGCGTTAATTTGCTTATGCGACCGGTTCGGAAGGCCGCGTTCGGATTTGACCAGAAAGCCTTCAGCAGAGCGCAAGGAATAATGATGCATCTCGACCAATTGTCGCGCATCTGGCTGGTTCAGCGTCCAGATATATCCATCGCTCAAGGCAAATTGCGCCGGCATCGTAGCGCCGGACCCCGATGCCCATTTCGCGGCGCCTTCCTTGCGATTCCGCGGACGATGCACGCCCGGACGAGAAAAGGCCTCGGGCCGAAACAGCGATTTGAACATCGTCGCCGCAACCGGATAAACCATATCCAGCGGCGCGCTGCGCGTGAACTGACTGACGACAGGCCGATCTTCAAACTGGGCAATGCCTGACGCCCCGAAAAGACGCCACGGCAGGGCAACGGCATCTGTCCCGGATGGCAACGCCGCGATCAGATCGGCAAAGCACCCGTCGCCCGCATGAATGACAGGAAATTCGTCAATATCAGAGATCAGCATCCAATCCGCGTCCTTGCGGAGCTGTTCCTGCCATGCCTGCTTCAGCGCCGACCATTGCAGCGACTTCCCCTCTGGCGCATTGTTGGGTTCATGCCGCAGCACACCATGCGCCATCAGCGCATCCAGAAGCAAATCGCTTCCATCGTCACAATCGTTTGAATAGATGAGAAAGTCGGTGACGCCCAGGATACGATGCCAGGCGAGCCATTCTATCAGATATGGGCCTTCATTGCGCTGAGTCGTTACCGAAAGGATGCGCATTGCCGACCTTAATCGACGCCGAACAGGTCGCGTGTATAGACCTTCTCGGCAACGTCCCTGATCTCTGGCGACAGGCGGTTCGCAAGAACGATGTCGCTTTCAGCCTTGAACGCGTCGAGATCACGGACCACGCGGCTGTTGAAGAAATGATCGTCTTCCAGCACTGGCTCGTAGACGATCACCTCGATCCCCTTGGCCTTGATCCGCTTCATGATCCCCTGAATAGAGCTGTCGCGGAAGTTATCCGACCCCGCCTTCATGACCAGTCGGTAAACCCCGACGACTTTGGGCCGCCTTGAAACAATCTGATCCGACACAAAATCCTTGCGCGTCCGATTGGACTGGACGATTGCCGATATCAGATTCTGCGGCACCTGATCGTAATTTGCCAGCAATTGCTTGGTATCTTTGGGCAAGCAATAGCCTCCGTAACCGAAGCTCGGATTGTTGTAGAAATCACCGATCCGCGGATCGAGGCAGACGCCGTCAATGATCTCACGCGAATTCAGGTTGTGTGCAATTGCATAGCTATCCAATTCGTTGAAATAGGCCACGCGAAGCGCAAGGTAGGTGTTCGAAAACAGCTTGATCGCCTCTGCCTCGACAGTGCCGCAGAACTGAACGGGCATATCCTTGCGGATCGCGCCCTCGACCAGAAGATTCGCGAAATCCTGTGCCCTGTCAGAGCGTTCTCCGACGACGATCCGCGATGGATGGAGGTTGTCGTAAAGCGCCTTGCCTTCTCGCAGGAACTCGGGCGAAAAGATGACATTCTGCCAGTCCATCTCTGCCCTTATCCGGTCCACAAAACCGACTGGGATCGTAGACTTGATGATAGCAACGGCATCCGGATTTATCTGATGAACCTGCGCCAGAACGTTTTCAACCGTGGACGTGTCGAAACGATTTGTTTTCGTGTCATAATTGGTCGGTGTCGAAATGATGATATAATCCGCCCCGCCGAAGGCTTCCTGCGGATCAAGGGTCGCCGTCAGGTCAATGTGACGGTTGGCCAGAAAATCGCTGATATCGGCATCTTCGATCGGCGAATCTCCGTTATTCACCATCTCGACACGTTCGGCTGAAACATCCAGAGCAACCACCTTGTTGCTCTGCGCCAGCAGAACCGCATTCGAAAGACCGACATAGCCCAAACCGGCAACGGCGATTTTCCTGTTCATAATACTCTTTCCCTTGAAACCGACACGCGAAACCAGCGGTTAACTATGTTGTTTCTACACCGCGATCAAATCTGATCGAGCCACCACCGGTGGCTTCGCTGTCTTCTGTCAATCCGGCGGCGGTCAGGACCGGCCCGAACTCTTCACGAATGGCCCGCGCCTCTTCATCGCTTTCGAAAGGCAGGATCACACGCTTGAGCCCATCCAGACTTTGCGCCGCAAGCTGCGCAGCCGTCAGACCCGCCCGTACTGACAAGCGCAGAGTGTCCGGACGAAAATCATTCAGATACGCCGACAGCCCACCCGCCTGCGCATCCCCGTCGCCCTGCAAAACCAACGGTCCGTTCACGAAGCGCAGCCGGGCGGTGTCCTCCAGCCCGTTCTTTGCGCGGATCGATGCACTCGCCTGCTCCATTCCGGCCTGTCCGTCCTGAACCATAATGGTGAATCTGTCATCTGCCTGAACAGCACGCATTGCCGGCAGCCCCACGCCCGCGCCAATATCCAGCACGCGCCTGGCGTCACCCAGATAGCTTTGAATATTGCGCGTGTTTTTTCGGTCGAACTTTCCGGCCAGCACGGCCATCAGCCCGTCCTGACTGAACAGTCCCGGATCAGCTGGCAGCGCGACCCCCTGCGATTCAACCCACTCGCCCCCAAAATTTCCGGTGTTTTTAAGCTTGCCCTCGACATAGGGCGACACGCCGACGGTGTTCCAGCCAGAAGCCCGGCTTTCTGTGCGCTTTTTGGCAGACCGCGAGCTCGACTTCTGTTCAACCTCTGACATCAGCGCGGCGATCTTGGCGGGATCACGCGGCTTTGGTGGCTTCGCCTCGACACGCGTTATCGGTACCTTTCCGGCCTCTATGAGGCTGTTTCGCAAAGTTTGATACGCCTCTGAGCCGCGATATTCATCCAGCTTCGCCTCCACCCGGTCCAATGCGGCGAAATGCAGCTTTGAAAGAACCGGGTCCTTCAGCAGTTCGGACATGATCTCCGCGCGGCGGGGGGCATGACGCAGGATGCGAGTGTCCGGCACCTCGTTCCTGTCCTGCAAAGACCAGTATTCCGCGTTATACTTGTCTTTCTTGTTGTTCACATTGCCACGCAACCGGCGAACGGCATAGCTGTCGATCGACTTGACGGCATAGTGATTCATCTGCGCCCAGTCATAGCCCAATGTCCGCCGGATGGAGCGCCAGCCCCGGAACTTGAAGTAATCTTCCATAGGCCGGCCAGACCCGTTCAGCCATTTAACCTTATCCGGGAAGCCATCCTCCAGATGCTTGTTCCTGATAGATGGGCGATGGATGCCAAGCTTCCAGTATTCGGGATCAAACTTGAACAGCGTCTTGACCCCCCACCCCTTGTTCCAGAGTGGCGGTGCCGCACGGGTATATTGTTCGGTCACCGGATCGCGCGACCAGTCGATCACGCCGCCAGAGCCGAAGATCCGCCAGGTCACGACAATCCCGTTCGCGCCTTGCGCCACGACATCATCAAGCAATCCATCAAGATGAGCAGAGGGATGATTGATCGACAGAAATTCGTCCGCGTCGAACACCATCACCCAGTCTGCCTGCTGCACGAGCGGTTCGTCCTGTGCATAGTTCAACGCCGATGGCTGCGGCTTGACTCCCTCCGGAATGTCGTTCGGCCGGTGATAGCCAAGGCCCAGCTCCTCCAGTCGTTGCAGCATCTCGACCGTGCCGTCGGTGCAGTCGTTGGTGTAAACTAGAATGTCCGTAAACCCGACAGCCAGATGATGCGCGAACCATTCCAGCAGAAATGGCGCCTCATCCTTCATCATCGACACCGCCATGGCCGTGCCGTGGTGGCTGCTGTGTGGTTTCAAATTCATACTATCTGCTTTCACCACAACCGAACGCCCCTGATCAATTGCGGTAAGTATAACTACCTTTCCAGTGCGGCTGCCGGGTCGATGCCGACCTGCTCGCACATGCGCGCAGCGTAAGAGTTCGGAAGAGGAACATTCCTGCGCCACCACGGCTTTGTGCCATTGGTATACAAATGCACCGATACAGTATCGTCGGTGAACCAGCCCTCAACGCGACCATGCGGGTCGTAGAAAATATCGTTCAGCTGGAAAGGCACCGGGTACAGGACGTCCGAAGTCATCGCTTTCTCGATGTCGCCGGTCTGCTGGGCGAACCATGTGAACGCCTGAGGGCCGAAGGCCGTCCGCTCGGTCTTGTAGATCGCGGCACCATGAGACAAGCCACCCTTTTCACTGTGCCTGTCCATCTGCTTGCGCTGCCGCTTGTTCCACCACGCGGGATAGTCCGGCAGGTTGTCGTAATAGTCCAGAAGCTGGTCCATCAATTCGCATTGCCGGGGCAGCCCGACGACACCGCAGTTCAGCGCACCGCGCATTCCGTGACCAGCAAAAATCCATTCCCATTCGTCCGGGAAAGGCTTGTGACAGAAAGCATCGCAATCGATCCAGATCGCGCCCGTCTTCTGGATCATCTTGTAGCGGAACACGTTCGACAGGAACGAGGCAGAGGTATCATTCACCAGTTGCATGTCGATATTCATGATCTCGGATGCAGGCCGCACCTCGACCCCTTCGGGCGCATTTTTCAGCGTATCAGTGCAATAAAGAGTGACCGGATGACCATGTAACAAATGTGATTTCAGGCAAAGCTGGTTAAGGTATTGCAGCTCCTCTCCGATCCAGAGAGAGGCTACGGGACGACGATCAAGCGACATTTGATACCTCAGATAAAACCGGCACTTACGGCTATTTATCCGACAAGAGGCGATGCCGCCAGTGACAGCGCCAATTTTCTGTCACAAGCATCACCCTGCCGCCAGGATTGCCCCATGCCGGTGTAAACCGATATACCCCACCGTGTTGACCAACACCGACGGAAAGGTACTGCGCTGGCCTGCATTCATCACAAGAAGAACTTTTTTGTCGGTATCGGCCACCCTCGCTGCGGCACCGGATTCACCGCGCATCTTTTGCAGGCTGCAGGACTGCGCATCGGGCATGAGCATGTGAAACCCGATGGCATCATATCCTGGATGTTGCCGGGTGAGCGATATCGCAATCCGTATCGTGACGCGATTGGTCCGCTTGGTGATTTTCACCGGATATTCTGCGTTGCACGGTCACCGCTCGACGCGATGAATTCCATTATTCCGGAAAATGCCGACCGGAGCAGCTTTGCGTTTCGCAGGGATATCCTGAGCGCCCGATTTAGCGAAACATTGCCGGAAAGGCAGTCCGACCCAGAAGGTATACTGAGCTCGGTCATCAGTTACACCTTGTGGTTTGAGCTGTGCATGTCTTTCCTGCCGCAACTGATCTACCGCGTTGATCGACCAGAAGATGATGCGCTACTTGCAGACTATGTCGGCAAGCCCATTATCCGCAGCGAAGAAATCAACCGGAACTCTCGCCCTAAAAAACGCTCCGCCAGCTTCACGCCAGAAAAGCTTGCAGGATTCCCCGATGAATGGCTTGTGCGTTTCGCAGACATTGCCAAAGGCCTTGGCTATCCCGAGGATGCTGAAACCATACGGCGTTTCATTGTAAGCGACGTAGCAAGCCCAAACGACGCCTGAGCGTCCGGTTTCGTTTCAATGCAGAACCCTTAATGAACGACTACCGGCTTGCGCCGGTAGGATCTGCGATATGATTTTCCAAGTACTGAAGTGCGATGTCCTCGGTGATGGCGCCGTTGGTGGTGGAAAAATAGCCCCTGCCCCAAAACCGAAAGCCCCAGTAGCGCTTTCGGATATGCGGAAACTCCCGCTGCACCCGATAAGACGAACGGCCCCTCATCTTGCGAACCAGATCGGAAATGGCGAGCTTCGGCGGCACCGAGACGAACATGTGGACGTGATCGCTCGACAGCACCCCCGCGCAAGATGTCGCCCCCGTTCTCGCGGCAGACCTGACGGCAGATATCGCGCACCTGCAGCCGCAGAGGACCGGTCAACACCTTGTAGCGGTACTTCGTCGACCAGACGATGTGGTAGCGGTGATAAAAAACACAGTGTTTGCCGGTATCATATCGCATGATCCTGTCCTCCCGAAATGAGACCTTGCCCCGGCTGCGGCTCATTTCGGGAGGACAGGATCATATACCGATTCTTCGCGCTGAAGCACGTCCGACTGGAAGTCGGAGGGTTTCCTCCAAAGCGTGGTTAGTTAAGTATCCGCTCGACCGTGATCTCTACGCCCAACGGCATCTCGTGGAGTGCTGCTTTTCCAGGCTCAAACAGTTTCGAAGGGTCGCAACCTGATACGAGAAAACCGCCAGAAACTACCTTGCTGTCATCACGATCGCTGCAATCATCCTACGGATCAGGTAACTGTCCACAGAACCTACCGCGTAAACTTTTTATACTTCACACGCTTCGGCTCAACCGCGTCCGGACCCAACCGCTTGATCTTGTCCGCTTCGTAGTCCTCGAAGTTGCCTTCGAACCATTCGACATGCGCATCGCCCTCGAACGCGAGGATATGCGTGCACAGACGGTCAAGGAAGAAGCGGTCGTGAGAGATAATCACCGCGCAACCCGCGAAATCGTCCAAAGCAGCCTCTAGCGCCTGCAAAGTCTCGACGTCCAGATCGTTGGTCGGCTCGTCGAGCAGCAGCACGTTGCCGCCCGATTTCAGAAGTTTGGCCATGTGGACGCGGTTACGCTCACCGCCTGACAGCTGGCCGACCTTCTTCTGCTGGTCGCCGCCCTTGAAGTTGAAGGCGCTCGCATAGGCGCGAGAGTTCATCTGCACATCGCCGAGTTCGATCTGTTCGGCCCCGCCGGAGATCTCCTCCCACACGGTCTTGTCGCCGCCAAGCGCATCGCGGGATTGGTCGACATAGGAAAGTTCCACCGTGTCGCCATAGCTGATCTCACCGGCATCGGGCTGCTCCTGACCGGTCAGCATGCGGAACAGCGTCGATTTACCCGCACCGTTCGGGCCGATCACGCCGACGATGCCGCCGGGGGGCAGGCTGAACGAAAGATCCTCGATCAGCAGCTTGTCGCCCATGGCCTTTTTCAGCCCCTCGACCTCGATCACCTTGTTGCCGAGGCGTTCGCCGTTGGGGATGATGATCTGGGCGCGCGACAGCTTCTCGCGCTCGGATTTGGACGCCATCTCGTTATAGGCGTTGATCCGGGCCTTCTGCTTGGCCTGACGTGCCTTGGCCCCGGCGCGGATCCATTCCAGCTCGCGCTCCAGCGTCTTCTGGCGGGCCTTGTCCTCGCGCGCCTCTTGCTCCAGCCGCTTGGCCTTCTGTTCCAGCCAGGAGGAATAATTGCCCTCATAGGGAATGCCCCGGCCGCGATCCAGTTCGAGGATCCAGCCGGTAATGTCATCGAGGAAATAGCGGTCATGGGTGACGACCAGGATCGTGCCGGGATATTCGATCAGGTACTTTTGCAGCCAGGCGATGGTTTCCGCGTCCAGATGGTTGGTCGGTTCGTCCAGCAGCAGCATATCGGGCGCTTCCAGCAGCAGCTTGCACAGCGCCACGCGGCGGCGCTCCCCGCCCGAGAGCGTGGACACATCGGCCTCATCCGGCGGGCAGCGCAGGGCCTCCATCGCCACGTCGATCTGGCTGTCGAGATCCCACAGGTTTTCGGCGTCGATCTCATCCTGAAGCTTCGCCATTTCCTCGGCGGTCTCGTCGGAATAGTTCATCGCCAGCTCGTTGAACCGGTCCAGCTTGGCCTTCTTCGCGGCCACGCCCAGCATGACGTTTTCGCGGACGTTCAGCGATTCATCCAGCTGAGGCTCCTGCGGCAGATAGCCGACCTTGGCACCTTTCGCGGCCCATGCCTCGCCCGAGAAATCCTTGTCCATCCCGGCCATGATCTTCAGCAGCGTGGACTTACCCGCGCCGTTCACGCCGACGACGCCGATCTTGACGCCGGGCAGGAAGTTCAGGCGGATATTTTCAAAGACCTTCTTGCCGCCGGGATAGGTCTTGGACACGCCGTCCATGTGATAGACGAATTCATAGGCTGCCATCGGGCGCTCCTGTCGAAAAGGGTTTCGCGGTATTTAGGCGATCATCGGGGAAAGTTGAAGCATCGACGATGGGTTAAAGCCGTCCCCACAGGTCGTATTCCCCGGCCTCGTCCACGGTCACGCTGACAATATCGCCGGGGGTCAGGTCTTCGAAACCTTCGTCGATGAACAGGTTGCCGTCGATTTCGGGCGCGTCGGCTTTAGTGCGGCAGGTGGCCCCTTCGCCATCGACCTCATCGACGATCACGTCGATTGTCTGGCCGACCTTCGCCGCAAGCTTCGCTTCGCTGATCGCCTGTGCCTTCTGCATAAAGCGTTCGAAACGGTCCTGCTTCACATCCTCGGGGACGTGATCGGGCAGGTCGTTGGCCCGCGCCCCGGCGACGTTCTCGTATTGGAACGCGCCGACACGATCCAGTTGCGCCTCGTCCAGCCAGTCCAGAAGCGTCTGGAATTCGGCCTCAGTCTCACCGGGATAGCCGACGATGAAGGTGGAACGCAGCGTGATCTCTGGACAATCGCTGCGCCATGCGGCGATTTCGTCCAGCGTTTTTGCCGCCGCTGCGGGGCGGGCCATGCGTTTCAACGTATCGGGATGGGCATGCTGGAACGGAATATCCAGATAGGGCAGCACCAGCCCTTCCGCCATCAGCGGGATCAGGTTGCGGACATGCGGATAGGGATAGACGTAATGCAGCCGCACCCAAGCGCCAAGGCTGCCCAGATCGCGGGCGAGATCGGTGATATGGGCGCGGTGGCCACGATCCTCGGCATGTTTCAGATCGACGCCATAGGCCGAGGTATCCTGCGAAATCACCAGCAGTTCCTTCACACCCGCCGCGACCAGCTTTTCGGCTTCCCGGATCACGGCGTGGGCCGGGCGGCTGGCTAAGCGACCGCGCATGTCGGGAATGATGCAGAACTTGCATTTGTGGTTACAGCCTTCCGAAATCTTAAGATAGCTGTAATGGCGCGGGGTCAGCGTGACGCTGGAGGCTGGCAGCAGGTCGACGAACGGATCGGGCGCGGGCGGCACGGCGCCATGCACCGCATCCAGAACCTGTTCATATTGATGCGGGCCGGTGACGGCCAGAACCTTGGGATGAGCGCCGGTGATATAATCCGGTTCGGCCCCAAGACAGCCGGTGACGATGACGCGACCGTTTGCGGTCAACGCCTCTCCAATCGCGTCGAGTGATTCCGCCTTGGCACTGTCCAGAAAACCGCAGGTGTTCACGATCACCGCATCCGCGCCGCTGTAATCCGGGCTGATCGCGTAACCTTCCGCCCGCAGCCGTGTCAGGATGCGTTCGCTGTCCACGAGCGCCTTGGGACAACCTAGGCTGACCATGCCGATGGTAGGCTGACCATCGCGGCGCGTGTCCGCGGGGACGCTGGCACGGGCGAGGTCGGGGCGTATGATTGGCGGGTTCTGGCTCATCGCCGGACTCCTAAGATTGGCCCGGTGCAAAAGCAAGCGAGCAAATAGCGAAGCGGGCGGCATGGTCACCGCCCGCTTGCAAAAGGGATGGATCGCAATCAGGTGGTGGCTGGGCGCACCGTTGACAAGGCGATCAGGGAAATCCCGCTGGATATAAGCTCGACCGCCAGCAATATGCCAAGGATCGTCAGCGCGGATGCCGGGAAGTTCCCGAAGATCATGACCGCCAGTATGACTGAAACCGCCCCGGACAGCAGAACCAGCCAGAACGCCGGCACCCCGCGCAGCGAGAATGACAATACGATCTTGAAGATGCCCGTAACCAGGAACAAGGCTGCGACTGTCAGCGTCAAGGTGATAACGCCCTCAAGCGGGTTTGCGATCAGGCTGATGCCCAGCAACACAAACAGGACGCCAAGCAAGATCACCCAGATTCTGCCGCCCCATGTGGTCTGCTGGAACACGGCAACGATCTGAAGGATGCCGATGAAAAGAAAGCTCCACCCCGCGACCTGTTCTGCGGTGATGGTGGCTGCCAGCGGATTGGCAAGCGCCAGAAAACCGGCCAGAATCGACAGGCAGCCGATGATAATCCAAAAAATCTTTCCTGCCATTTCCATGACTCCGAAATAATTGACGGTCCCTGATTCTCTCATAAATCCGGGCGGATGACCGTGGCCAAAGGAACGTAAACACACATAATCCCAAAATCTGTAGTATTTATGTCAGCATTCTGGGGCGGTCATTCACGCAGCTGTGGCTTTCCTTGGCCGCGCGACTGGCGCAGATTGTCTGTATGACAAGATACATGATCGCAATTGTTCTGATGCTGCTTGCAGCGCCGTTTTCCGCCTCGGCCGAAATTGTCGAGGGGCGGGGATATCTTGTGGTCAACCAGCATCGCGGTGGCAATGTCGTTGATATGATCCGGACCCGCGCGAAGCTGCAGAACTCTGGCCGAAAGGTGTGGATCAGGGGCTACTGCCGGTCGGCCTGCACGATGCTGGTGACCATGCCGAACGCCTGCCTTGGGCCGATGGCGACGCTTGGCTTTCACGCGCCGCGCATTCCGAACACCAGCATCATTCCGCCCTATGTGCCGGAAATCATGGCCAGCTATTATCGCAACGGCATTCTGAAACGCTGGAACGAGGAATGGCGCTACAGCATTGATATGGTGAAGATCAGCGCCAAGGACTATGTGAAGCTGGACCCGGCAACCAAGCTGTGCCCGGCCGGCTTCGATCCGCTGGCGCGTTGACCTGCGCTATTCCCGCAGCCGCCAGCCGGTCAGGAAGATCCAGCGGATTGCGGCCATGCAGATAACGATCATCAGTGCCACGGCGAACAGCGACACCCCGACCGGAACATCGGCAAGGTCGAAGAATGACCATCGGAAGCCAGAAATCAGGTAGAGCACCGGATTCAGCTTTGCGACCGCTTCCCAGAAGGGCGGCAGCATGGATGCGGAGTAGAACGCCCCACCAAGGAAAACCAGCGGTGTGACAACCATAAGCGGCACGATCTGCAACTGCTCGAAGTTCTTCGCCCACAGCCCGATGATGAAGCCCAGAAGCGAGAAGGCGAAGGCGGTCAGGAACAGAAAAGCCAGCATCCAGAACGGATGGGCAATATGGGCGCCGACAAAGAAGAAGCTGGTGATCAGGATCAGGAAGGCGATCAGTATGGCCTTGCTGGCTGCCGCGCCGACAAAGCCCGCCGTGACCTCTATCCAGCCGGCGGGGGCGACGAGGTATTCATAGATCGTGCCGGAGAATTTTGGGAAATAGATACCGAACGAACCGTTGGAAACCGATTGCTGCAGGACGGTCAGCATCATCAGGCCCGGCACGATGAAAGCGCCGTATTCGATGCCTTCGACCGATTGGATCCGCCCGCCGATAGCCGCGCCGAAGACGACAAAATACAGAACCGTCGACAGCACCGGAGAGGCGATCGATTGCCAGATCGTGCGGAAGAAGCGGGCCATTTCGTGTTGATAGATGGCCCAGATTGCGCCGGTATTGATCATGCCGCACCCTCCGCCTGCGTTTCATCACTGACCAGCGTCATGAACACCTCTTCAAGGCTGGATTGCTTGGTGGCCACATCGCGGACAGGGATTTGCAGTGCTGCCAGTTCAGCAAGCAAGGTGGCAATGCCTGTCCGTTCCGACCTCGTGTCGTAATCATAGCCAAGCCGCAGCCCGTCATCGGAAAGCGAGAGGCCACGCTTTGCCAGTTCAGGCGGACATTCGGGCAAGGGCTCATACAGATGGATCGTCAGGTGCTTCTTGCCGAATTCACCCATCAGCTCTGCCTTGGGCTTCATCAGCATCAGATTGCCGTGATTGATGACGCCGATGCGGTCGGCCATCTCTTCGGCTTCTTCCAGATAATGCGTCGTCAGGATGATCGTCACACCGTCACGGCGCAGCTTGTCCACGACCTGCCACATCTCTCGCCGCAGGGCGACATCGACGCCGGCAGTCGGTTCGTCGAGGAACAGCACTTTCGGCTGATGTGACAACGCCTTCGCAATCAGAACGCGGCGCTTCATACCGCCCGAAAGTTCTCTCGTCTGTGCGTCGCGCTTGTCCCAAAGGGCAAGGCTGCGCAGGACCTGCTCCAGATAGGCATCGTCGGGCGGTGCGCCGTAAAGACCGCGGGTGAAGCGTGCGCAGTTCATCACGGTTTCAAACGGTTCCAGCGTGATTTCCTGCGGGACCAGGCCGATCAGCTTGCGGGCTGCGCGCCATTCGTTGCGGATGTCATGGCCACCAACGCGGACCGTCCCATCGGTTGGAACCACCAATCCGCAAATGACAGAGATCAAGGTCGTCTTGCCTGCGCCGTTCGGCCCCAGCAGGGCAACGATCTCGCCCTCATCAATGGACAGGGACACATCGTCCAGTGCCTTGGGGCCATTGGCGTATTGTTTCGACAGATGGTCGACTTCGATAATCGCGGACATGGCGACTCCTACGGTTTTCGGGCGCGACGCTAGTGTGCGGGACCCGGTCTGTCCACAGCCGCCGGGCGCTTGCGGATGGTGACCGCGAGCAGCGCCGCCAGCACCACACAACCCACCGCCGCAATGGCGAAGGTTTTCTGATAGCCGAAACTGGCCACCAGCGGCGTGCTGACAATGGGTGACAGGAACTGGCCGAGGAAAAAGGAAGAGGTCACAAAGCCCGAAACCAGCCCCCGCTTGTCCGCCGGCGAGGCGTTCAGCGCCGTGATCACAAATGTCGGCAGACACAGGCCCAGACCTGCGCCGATCAGTGCCGTGGACGCCATCGCCATGATAAGCGAGTGACCCGTCGCCATTCCGGCGAAACCGGCTGCCAGAAGCATGTAACCGGTTACAGGTGTGCCGATGCGGCCCAGATAGGGCCTGATCCAACCGGAAACGACTGCCATCAGCGCCGCCGCAACCATCATAGAGCCCATCACCTCACCAGCATAACGCGCATCGGACAGTCCGATTTCAGCAAGAAAATAGGGAACCTGCGTTGGTATCGAATAGAAAATGACGAAAGACAGCATAGCGGCGGTTGCCATTGTAGCCACGGTCCGCGGCCAACCGGGTTCACCACGCTCGGCGCCTACCGCCTCACCCGCGCCAGAAATGGTCTTTGGCGGTTCGGGCAGCAGCTTCCAAAGGATCGGGAACAGCAGGATAGACAGCCCGTAAATGAGAAAGGGCAACTGCGGATCGCGCTGCGCGAGAAAGCCCGCAGTCATCACAAAGATAAGCCCGCCCATATTCACCGCAGCAATCTGATAACCCATCAGCCGCCCGCGCTCTGGCCCGGTAAAGTAATCCCCGATCAGCGCGGCTTGCGCCGTCATGATCGCGGCGACACCCACGCCCAGAACGACGCGGCTTGCAAGTATCGCTTCCAGCGAATGCAGATAAAGCCCCGCCGTACCAGCCAGGGCATAGATGATAAGACCGGTAAACAGCGGTTTCCGACGACCAAGCCGGTCGGTCATGACACCTGCGAACGGCGCGATGATCGCAACCGCCAGCGACGGTGCTGTGATAAGCAGACGGGTCAGCAACTCGGCGCGTGGATTATCGGAAAACATCGCCTGCAAACCGGGCAGGGCCGGGGTGATCGTGGCGTTGGACATAATCGTCAGCATTGCGGCGAGCATGACGCCCCACGCACGCGGGTCGAGCAAGATGCGGTCCATGGCTTAGCCTTTTGACAAACAGGACATCGCATATGCTGCGCTGTTGCAGCCCGAAAATGCGGGCGGTCCCGAAAAATGGATGTGGCGGCCTTGCGGGCCGCCTGCGCACCTTATGTGTTCCAAAGGAGCGGCCTCGTCAAGGCCGTGTGCGGCAGGAAATCTTCAGCCCCTCGCCGCTTTCACGCTGTCCTCAAGAATATCCAGTGCCTCTCCGAAGACCTCATCGGGGATGGTGAGCGGTGCCAGAAAACGGATGACATTGGCGTTTACGCCGCAGGTCAGCAGGATCAGGTTTCGCTTCAGCGCCTCTTCCCGGACGCGGTTGGCCATGTCCGGGTTAGGTCTGTCGCTGCCCGCGACGTTGAACTCGACCGCATTCATGAAACCGGGTCCGCGAATATCGGCAATCTCCGGAACGTCGTCGCGCAGCCCGGCAAGGCGCTGTTTCAGACGCTGGCCAAGACGCTCGGCCCGGTCGCAAAGCTGCTCTTCCTCGATCACGTCCAGAACGGCATGGGCAGCCGCGACGCCAAGCGGGTTACCGGCATAGGTGCCGCCCAGGCCGCCGGGGCCGGGGCTATCCATCACCTCTGCCCGGCCCGTCACGGCAGAGATCGGCAGCCCGCCGCCCAACCCCTTTGCCATAGTGGTGATGTCCGCCGCGACGCCGGAATGTTCCATCGCGAACAACTTGCCTGTCCGGGCAAAGCCGGTCTGCACCTCATCCGCGATCAGCAGGATCGAGTGGGCATCGCAAACCTCACGCAGTTTCTGCAGGAAACTGGCTGGGGTTTCGTAGAAACCGCCCTCACCCTGCACAGGCTCGATAATCATCGCGGCAACGCGGCCCGGCTCCAGATCGGCCTTGAACAGGCGCTCAAGCGCGGCCAGCGATTCCTCTTCGGTGACGCCGTATAGCGCATTCGGGAAGGGCAGGTGCCAGATGTCGTTGATCATCGGACCGAACCCGGCCTTGTAGGGCTGTACCTTGCCGGTCAGCGCCATGCCCATGAAGGTGCGGCCGTGAAAGCCACCGGCAAAGGATACAACGGCCGGACGGCCCGTATAATGGCGGGCGATCTTGATTGCGTTTTCCACCGCCTCGGCGCCGGTGGTGGCGAAGACGGTCTTTTTCGGGAAATCGCCGGGAACGGCTTGGTTCAGACGCTCTGCCAGGGCGACATAGTTTTCGTATGGCACCACCTGATGGCAGGTATGGGTAAAGCGATCCAACTGGTCCTTCACCGCCGCCATGACCTTGGGGTGACGATGCCCGGTATTGACCACCGCGATCCCGGCGGCGAAGTCGATATAGCGGTTGCCGTCCTTATCCCAGATTTCGGCATTCTCGGCCCGGTCGGCATAGATCTGGGTGGTCATGCCCACCCCGCGGGAAATTGCGGCATTCTTGCGGTCTGTCAGTTCGGACATGGCTCACCCCCAGAAGATTCTGCGACCGATCCTATCCTTGCCAATTCGCGTCGAACAGGGGCAAGCTTGCCTAAAAGGCGGCACTTTGGCATCGTCCGCGAAACTTCAAGGAATTCCGATGTTTCCCATTCGCGACCACAACCCTTCCGAGCGGACGCCCTATGTCACATATCTGCTGGTTTTCCTGAACATTGGGATGTTCCTGCTGACCATGCCCTGGGCCTTCGGCATGACCGGATTATGGGACCGGTTGGCGCTGTATCCCGTCGCAGTCGTGAACGGTGAATATATGTGGGGGCTGCTGACGCATATGTTCCTTCATGCCGGGCCGCTGCATATCGCCGGAAATATGCTGTTCCTGTGGATTTTCGGGGACAACCTGGAAGATCAGATGGGCCATTTCGGCTTTCTTATCTTCTATCTGGCGTCGGGGCTGGCGGCGGCGGGCGCACAGATTGCCGCCAATCCGCAAGAAGGTATTCCGATGGTCGGGGCTTCTGGCGCAATCGCCGGGGTAATGGGCGGCTATCTGCTGCTATTTCCCAAAGCCCGCGTTGATGTTCTGGCCATCATCATCGTTTTCATCAAGGTTTTTACCATTCCGGCATGGGTTATGCTGGGTGTCTGGTTCATCCTGCAAATCTTCGGTGGCTTCTCGCTGATGGGCGGTGACAGCGTTGCCTATTGGGCCCATGCGGGTGGCTTTGTTGCCGGTGTGATCCTTGCGCTGCCCGTCTTTCTGCGCCGGGGCGGCCCCAGCTTCTGGCAGCGCACACATGGTCAGCCGCCGCACCCGCCGACCCAGTATTCGCGCACGCGCATTCCGCAGGTCCGCAGATGAGCCTTCCCGAGATCCGGAACCCCCACCGTCTGACATGCCATTGCGGCGCGGTAGAGCTTGCCGTCACACTAAGCGACGGGCTGTCCACCAAGCGGCGCTGCGACTGTTCGTTCTGCCGCAGGCGCGGTGCGGTGGCCGTGTCAGCCCCGCTGGACGGGCTGCGCATCGTTAAGGGGCAGGATGCGCTGTCGCTGTATCAGTTCGGCACAAACACGGCGAAGCATTATTTCTGCAAGCATTGTGGGATTTATACGCATCACCAGCGGCGCTCTAACCCCAATGAATACGGGGTGAATGCGGGCGCGTTGGAAGGGGTGAACCCGCGCGATCTGGACCCGGTGCCGTGGGCGGATGGCGTCAACCATCCGCAAGATCGGTGACCCCGGTCAGATAATTTCGTAGTTTTTTCCCCTGAGACCTTCAACGGTCAGCAAAAAGGTCGCTACCGGCAGGGGTTGTTTCACGCAGAACGTACGGCGCTGACGGCATAGTTCACCGAAAGGTCGCGATCCGATAGCGACCAGTCCCAGCTTATGGGGTTGAAGACCATGCCCTTGCGATCCACGACGCGCAGCCCGGCCTGTTCCATCATCCGCGAAAGCTCATCCGGTGTGATAAAGCGCTGCCATTCATGCGTGCCTTTGGGCAGCCACCGCATCACCCATTCGGCCCCGATAATCGCCGCGCCAAAGCTGCGCATGGTCCGGTTCAGCGTCGACATGACCAGCAAGCCGGATGGGCGCAGCAGATCGTGGCAAGAACGCACAAAAGCCGCCGGTTCTGCCACATGCTCGACAATCTCCATCGCCAGAACGGCGTCAAAGCTTTCACCGGCTGCCAGAAGCGCCTCTGCCGTTTCGGCGCGGTAATCGATTTCCAGCCCGACCTGAGACGCATGGATACGCGCGACCTCGATGTTCTTTTCGGCAGCATCTGCGCCGACGACCTCGGCCCCCAACCGGGCCATCGGTTCTGACAGCAGGCCGCCACCGCAGCCGATATCCAGCAGGCGCAACCCCTCAAACGGGCGGGTAGACTTCAGGTCGCGGCCGAACTCCGCGGCAATTTGCGTGGTGATATAACCCAGACGAACCGGGTTCATCATATGCAGCGGCTTGAATTTCCCCTTCGGGTCCCACCATTCGGCGGCCATAGCCTCGAACTTGGCGATTTCGGACGGGTCGCGGCTGTCTGTCATGGGTTCGGTCCTTTCGCGCCTTGCCTGCGACGTATATACGGAAAGCATGGATCGAACAGCAGGGCAATTCGGCGCAGCTCGCCTTTATCCGCATATTGACCCCTTCGATCGCCGCAAGATCGACGTGGGCGACGGGCATGTGCTGTATGTCGAACAGGCCGGAAATCCGCATGGTGAGCCGGTCGTTGTCCTGCATGGCGGACCGGGCGGCGGGTGCAGCCCCTATATGCGGCGCTTTTTCGATCCGTCGCATTATCGCGCCATCCTGTTCGATCAGCGCGGATGCGGGCTGTCCACGCCACATGCCAGCGTCATCGCGAACACCACCGACCATCTGGTCGCGGATATAGAGGTGATCCGGAAGGCGCTCAACATCCCGCAATGGTCCGTGTTCGGCGGAAGTTGGGGCGCCACGCTAGCGCTCGCTTATGCGCAGAGACATCCAGGCGCGGTGACGGCACTGATCCTGCGGGGCGTGTTTCTGGCGATGCAGGCAGAACTGGACTGGTTCTATGGCGGCGGCGCGGCGCGCTTCTGGCCAGAACGCTGGCAGGATTTCTGCGAACCGATCCCCGAGGCGGAGCGCGGCGATATGATCGCCGCCTATCACAGACGCCTTTTCTCCGGCAACGAAACCGAAGAGCGTCGGTTGGCCCGGCATTGGATCATGTGGGAAAACGGACTTGCCGCGATGGATGTCGCCAATCCCGGTGCTGCCTCGCCCGGATATGCCCGCGCCTTTGCCCGGCTGGAATGCCACTATTTCCGCAATTCGTGCTTTCTTGAAGAAGCTCAGTTGCTGCGCAACCGCCACAAGATCGAACATATCCCCTGCCAGATCGTGCAGGGCCGCTATGACATGGTTTGCCCGCCCGTTGGTGCATGGGCATTGGCGAAGGACTGGCAGAACTGCCGATTGCGCATGGTGCCCGGATCGGGTCACGCGCTGAGCGAGCCGCGCATCACCGCGGAACTGGTCGCGGTCATGGATGAGTTGAGGGGACAGCCCGTATGACGGCGTTTTACTTTCTGGTGTTCCTGTCGGCATCTGCTGCCGCGGCTGCGACAGGCAGCGTTTTTCTGCCCGGAAAATGGTATCAATCGCTGAAAAAGCCGTCCTGGACCCCGCCGAAAAAGGCGTTCCCGATCGTCTGGACGGTGCTCTATGTGATTTCGGCGATTGCTGCGACGCGCATCGCGCTTGGCGAAAACCCCGCGCCGGGTCTTGCACTGTGGTCGCTGCAGATCGCGCTGAATACGCTGTGGACGCCAGTCTTCTTCGGTGCAAGGCGGATGGCAACAGGAATGATCGTGATCGCGGTGCTTTGGTTCGTGCTGGCAATCACAACGGTTGTGTTCCTGCAAAGCGATCTGCTGGCAGGTCTGCTGATGCTGCCATATTTTGCATGGATCGGGCTTGCGGCTGCGTTGAACTGGCGCATCTGGCGCGACAACCGCGAATCGGCTTGAATTCCCCGCCGAGCGGCGCTATATCCATGCTCAACAGCGGTGCAGGCTTCCACCCCCTGCGCCACCGGAATTTCGCACGGGCCGCTGACGGCCCGTTTTTTATTTCTCAGGGATGCTCATGTCGAACGACCTGATCGCCAAGACCTCTATCGACCGCCGGCTGGCGGAAATTCTGACCCCCGTGATCGAAGACATGGGGTTCGAACTGGTGCGCCTGCGTCTTCAGGGCGGCAAGACCGCCACCTTGCAGATCATGGCTGACCGCCCCGATGGCGGCATCAATGTCGATGACTGCGCCGAGATTTCCACGATGGTCAGCGCCACGCTGGATGTAGAAGACCCGATCGAAGACAAATACATGCTGGAGGTCTCGTCACCCGGAATCGACCGCCCGCTGACCCGGCTTAAGGACTTCGCAACCTATGAAGGTTACGACGCCAAGCTGGAAACAGCGGAACAGATCGACGGGCGCAAGCGCTTTACCGGCGTTCTGGCCGGGGTCGAGGGCGAGGACGTGCTGATCAATATCGAAGTCGGCGCGGAGACCCAGACCATCGGGCTGAATTTTGACTGGCTGGCCGATGCCAAGCTGCTGCTGACCGACGAGCTGATCGCGGAAATGCTGCGCCAGAAGAAAGAAGCCGGGGTTGAGATCGACAATCTCGACGAATCCATGTTCGACGAAGTTCAAACCGAAGACGGCGACCAAGACGACGCCGCTATGAAGGAGTAAGTGATGGCAATCACCTCTGCCAACCAGCTGGAACTGCTGCAAACCGCCGAGGCCGTGGCCCGCGAAAAGATGATCGAGCCGGAGCTGGTCATCGAAGCGATGGAAGACAGCCTCGCCCGTGCAGCAAAGTCGCGTTACGGCGCGGAAATGGACATTCGCGTGTCCATCGACCGCAAGACCGGCAATGCCACCTTCACCCGCGTGCGCACCGTGGTCGATGAAGAACTGCTGGAAAACTATCAGGCCGAATTCACCGCCGATCAGGCGAAGCCCTATTTCGAGGCACAGCGTGACCCGGCCAATTACTGGACCCGCGAAGGCGTGAAGGTCGACGATTTCGCCGGCGGCCCGCAGATCGGTGATGTCTTTCAGGAGCAGGTTCCGCCGGTTGAACTGGGCCGGATTGCCGCGCAATCGGCCAAACAGGTCATCCTGCAGCGCGTCCGCGAGGCAGAGCGTGATCGTCAATACGAAGAATTCAAGGACCGCGCAGGTTCGATCATCAACGGCATGGTCAAGCGTGAAGAATACGGCAATATCATCGTCGATATCGGCCGTGGCGAAGCCATCCTGCGCCGCAACGAAAAGATCGGTCGTGAATCCTATCGCCCGAATGACCGTATCCGCGCCTATGTAAAGGATGTACGCCGCGAAACCCGTGGCCCGCAGATCTTCCTGTCGCGCACCGATCCGCAATTCATGGCGGAACTGTTCAAGATGGAAGTGCCGGAAATCTATGACGGCGTGATCGAGATCAAGGCCGTCGCCCGTGATCCGGGCAGCCGCGCGAAGATCGCCGTCATCAGCTATGACAACTCCATCGACCCGGTCGGCGCTTGTGTTGGTATGCGTGGTTCCCGCGTTCAGGCCGTTGTGGGAGAGCTTCAGGGCGAAAAGATCGACATCATCCCGTGGTCTGAAGATCAGGCGACTTTCCTCGTGAACGCACTGCAGCCGGCAGAGGTCAGCAAGGTCGTCGTCGACGAGGACGCCCCGCGCATCGAAGTTGTGGTGCCCGAGGAACAGCTTTCGCTGGCCATCGGTCGTCGCGGCCAGAACGTGCGTCTGGCCAGCCAGTTGACTGGTCTGGATATCGACATCCTTACCGAGGAAGAAGAGTCCAAGCGCCGTCAGGCTGAATTCAACGCCCGCACCCAGCTGTTCATGGACAATCTGGATCTGGACGAATTCTTCGCCCAGCTTCTGGTCGCAGAAGGCTTCACCAACCTGGAAGAAGTCGCCTATGTCGAACAGGACGAACTGCTGTCCATCGACGGTGTGGACGAAGCGACGGCGGATGAATTGCAGGCCCGCGCCCGCGACGTGATCGAAGCGGCCAACCGCAAGGCTCTGGAAAATGCCCGCGGTCTGGGCGCCGAGGACAGCCTTATTGAATTCGAAGGTCTGACCCCCCAAATGGTGGAAGCTCTGGCGAATGACGGCGTCAAGACGCTGGAAGACTTTGCCACCTGCGCCGATTGGGAGCTCGCCGGGGGCTGGACCACGGTCGACGGGCAGCGCGTCAAGGATGACGGTCTGCTGGAACCCTTCGGTATCAGCCTTGAGGATGCGCAGAACATGGTCATGACCGCCCGCGTCATGCTTGGCTGGGTCGACCCGGCAGAGCTTGAGCAGGCCGAAGAGGAAGAGACCGAAGAAGGCGCAGAAACCGAGGAGGCCGGGGCCTGATGCCCCGGATCCGGTGGCATGACGCGAGGCGGGCGCGATAAGGAACACGAGGGCACGGAACGCCGTTGCCTTGTTACCGGCGAGGTTCAGCCGAAGGCGGGCTTGATCCGTTTCGTGCTGGGTCCTGACGGGATCGTCGTGCCCGATCTGGCGGAAAAGCTGCCGGGACGCGGCTTCTGGCTGACGGCCGATCAGGGCGTGATCGGCAAGGCGGTATCCAAAGGCGCGTTCTCGCGCGGGGCGAAGGCCCCGGCGAAGCCGCCAGAGGGGCTTTTGGAATTGATTGAAACCGGGCTGGCGAAACGTGTCGTTGAACTCATCTCGCTGGCGCGAAAATCCGGCGATGCGGTTGCCGGGTTTGAAAAGGTTAAGGACTGGCTTGCGGCCGGTCGGGTGAAAGTACTTCTTCAGGCGTCGGATGGGTCCGAGCGCGGGAAAGGGAAGCTTTGGACACCAGAAGGGGCACGCTGGTTCGGCGGCCTCACCGCTTCAGAATTGGGTTTGGCTTTCGGACGCGATCATGTCATACACAGCGCGCTTTCGAAGGGCGGACTCGCGGACAAAGTTATTCGGGACGCTGGCAGGCTGAATGGCCTGCGGGGGCAATCGGCCATCCGGGCCGGGAAGGAATAAGACGCAGATGAGCGATACAGACGGCAAAAAACCCCTCGGCCTCGGCGGCAACCGCCCCGGTCAGGTGAAACAAAGCTTCAGCCACGGCCGCACAAAAAGTGTGGTGGTGGAAACCAAGCGCAAGCGTGTCGTTGTGCCCAAGCCGGGTGCAGCGGGCGACAAGCCGCGCGGCTCTGCTGCGTCGGACAGTGCGGCGGCCCGCGCTGTCGCGTCCTCGTCCAAGCGTCCCGCCGGGATCTCGGATGCGGAAATGGAGCGTCGTCTCAAGGCCTTGGCCGCTGCCAAAGCGCGTGAGGCCGAAGAAGCCAAAGCCCGCGCCGCCGAAGAAAAGGCGCGCGAAGAAGAACGTGAGCGCCGCCGCGCCGAGGCCGAGGCCAAGGAGCGTGAAGACCGCGAGCGGGAAGAAGCGCTGAAGGCCAAGGCCGAAGAGGACGCCCGCAAGGCCGAAGAAGCCAAGCTGCGCGCCCAGAAGAAAGAAGAGGTCCGCAAGCCCGCCGCCAAGGATGCGCCGGTCGATGCGGCAGCCGCCCAGGCCGCTGCTTCGCGCGCCGAAACAAAAGGCGTGGCATCCCGTCCGGCGCGCCCGGAACGCGATCAGCGCGACAACAATCGCACCGATGACCGTGATTCGCGCGGCAAAGGCGGCGATCGTGATGGCCGCCGGTCGGGCAAGCTGTCTGTCACCGCAGCGCTGCAAGGCGGCGAAGGCGGGCGTCAGCGCAGTCTGGCTGCAATGAAGCGCAAGCAGGAACGCGCCAAGCAGAAGGCAATGGGCCAAGCGACCCGTGCCGAAAAGCAGGTGCGTGACGTTCAGCTTCCCGAAACCATCGTCGTCAGCGAACTCGCCAACCGTATGGCCGAACGCGCGGCTGATGTGGTCAAGTCGCTGATGAACATGGGCATGATGGTGTCGATGAACCAAACCATCGACGCCGACACCGCTGAACTTGTGATCGAGGAATTCGGCCACAAGACGGTGCGCGTATCCGATGCCGATGTGGAACAGGTCATTGATCAGGTTGAGGACAAGGATGAGGATCTGAAATCCCGCCCGCCGATCATCACGATCATGGGCCATGTCGACCACGGCAAGACCTCACTTCTGGATGCAATCCGCAAGGCCAACGTGGTCTCGGGCGAGGCTGGTGGTATCACCCAGCATATCGGCGCCTATCAGGTGACGACAGAATCCGGCGCGGTTCTGTCCTTCCTGGACACGCCCGGTCACGCGGCCTTCACCTCGATGCGCGCGCGCGGTGCGAATGTGACGGACATCGTCGTGCTCGTCGTCGCGGCCGACGACGCGGTCATGCCCCAGACGGTCGAGGCGATCAATCACGCCAAGGCCGCGAAGGTCCCGATGATCGTGGCGATCAACAAGATCGACAAGCCTGATGCCGACCCGCAAAAGGTCCGCACCGACCTGCTGCAGCACGAAGTCATTGTGGAACAGCTGTCGGGTGAGGTGCAGGATGTCGAGGTTTCGGCCCAGACCGGGCAGGGCCTTGATGAACTGCTGGAAGCCATTGCCCTTCAGGCCGAAATTCTGGAATTGAAGGCCAACCCCGACCGTGCCGCCCAAGGTGCCGTGATCGAGGCGAAGCTGGATGTTGGCCGCGGCCCTGTCGCCACGGTTCTGGTCCAGAACGGCACCCTGCGTCGCGGCGATATCTTCGTCGTGGGCGAGCAGTGGGGTAAGGTCCGTGCTTTGATCAACGATCAGGGCGACCGTGTTGAAGAAGCCGGCCCCTCCGTCCCGGTCGAGGTTCTGGGTCTCAACGGCACGCCAGAGGCCGGCGACGTGTTGAACGTGGTCGAGACAGAGGCGCAGGCCCGCGAAATCGCCGAATACCGCGAGGAAGCCGCGAAAGACAAACGCGCCGCCGCCGGTGCCGCGGTCACGCTGGATCAGCTGATGGCCAAGGCCAAAGCCGATGAAAACGTGGCCGAACTGCCCGTGGTGGTGAAGGCCGACGTGCAGGGCTCTGCCGAGGCGATTGTTCAGGCATTGGAAAAGGTCGGCAATGACGAGGTCCGCGTCCGCGTGCTGCATTACGGCGTCGGCGCGATCACGGAATCCGATATCGGCCTGGCCGAGGCTTCGGGCGCGCCGGTCATCGGCTTCAACGTCCGCGCCAATGCGCCTGCCCGCAACAGCGCCAACCAGAAGGGTGTCGAGATCCGCTATTACTCGATCATCTACGATCTGGTGGACGACATCAAAGCGGCGGCCTCGGGCCTGCTGTCAGCCGAAGTGCGCGAGAACTTCATCGGCTATGCCGAGATCAAGCAGGTCTTCAAGGTCACCGGCGTCGGCAAGGTCGCCGGCTGTCTGGTCACCGAAGGCGTGGCCCGCCGCTCCGCCGGCGTCCGCCTGCTGCGCGACAACGTGGTGATCCACGAAGGCACGCTGAAAACGCTCAAGCGCCACAAGGACGAGGTCAAGGAAGTCCAGTCCGGCCAGGAATGCGGCATGGCGTTTGAGAACTACGACGACATCCGCGAAAGCGACGTCATCGAGATCTTCGAGCGTGAAGAGGTCGAACGGACGCTGTGACCGGTTCGGTTATGAGATAGAAACAGCCCGCCGATCGGCGGGCTGTTTTTTATTCCGAGACATTCGGGAAGGCAGAGAAGTTTGTTTCGTGCCTCCCCATCGGTCTTTGTCTTGATATACTTGTTGCCGGTCCGGCTGACCGCAAAGATACAATCAACCCGCTTCCCGCCAGAGCGGACGAAAAAGGTCCAACCCTTGCGCTCAATGTGAACAATTGCTTCCGCTTGGGACAACTTCCATCGCGTCCCATCGGAGTTAACTCCTCCAACATTTCGGATGCGGTCCCAAGTTACAAACGGTGCCATATTCCCGCGCCGCGTCCTACGCCTCCCTCAACTTCCATATCGCCGATACGGTTCACCAGTACCAATATCAGCCGTGCATTCAGCGCGTCTCTAACAGCATCGCTTCGCCGCCAAACGCCTCTGGTCCCGGCGGAAGGGATGCGTCGTCGACATGCATGAAGACCAATGTTGCGCGCGCGCCGAGGCCGGTCAGATAGAAGAACAGGCTCGTCTCAAACGCGGGCTCAAACCCGAAATGCTTAGCATAAAAGTCCCTCGGTTCGAGCGTAGGCGGCATTGACGATCAGCCTGATCCGGCGGTTGATCGACTGATACAGCTACACTGACATCCGTAATTTCGGTGCAGGCCCGGTTTGCCTAGTGCAAGCTGTCTTGGCTGATGAATAATCCGGCGGCATTCGCGGGACCGGATCAGGCTCGCTCCGGTGCCCAGCTATCGACAAACTCTTCCCGCCCATACCCTTGAATGTAAAGCAGCGCCGTAAGGTCTGCGTGGTCGATCCGCACACCGGCCTGAGCTGCAACGACCGGCTTGGCATGAAGCGCCACCCCTGTACCTGCCAGCTGGATCATCCCCAGATCGTTTGCGCCATCGCCGACCGCCATGGCGTCTGCGGGCGTAAATCCGCGTGCGACAGCAATCTCTTCCAACGCCTCGACCTTTGCCTCGCGCCCCAGCACTGGCAGGCTGACATGGCCGGTCAAAACACCTTCATCTGACAGAAGCGTATTTGCGCGATGTTCGTCAAAGCCCAGAAGTTTTGCGATCCGGCTGGTGAATGCGGTAAATCCACCAGATACAAGCGCCGTATAGGCGCCCTGCGCGCGCATGGTGGCGACAAGCTCTCGTCCGCCCGGCGCCAGCGTAATCCTTTCGTTCAGAACTTTTGTGATCACATCTTCGGACAGCCCGGACAGCAGGCCAACGCGCTCTATCAATGCTTCGTGGAAATTAAGCTCTCCATTCATGGCGCGCGCCGTGATGCTTGCCACGCGCTCGCCAACACCGGCTTCGGCGGCCAGTTCATCAATGCATTCCTGTTCGATCATCGTTGAATCCATGTCGGCCAGCAGGATTGCCTTGCGTCGTCCCTCGGTCGGCTGGATCACCAGATCGAATCCGGACAGGCGCGTGTCATCTTCAATGGCAGCGGTGTCCTCGGGCAGAGCCTCCGTCGGGAACTCTGCCGCGATGCCATCTGCCAGCCAGATCGTATGCTGTCCCCCCAGCAGATCACGCAAGGCGTCCACACGCTCGACAGTCAGATCGGCGCGCGAGGGTGCGGCAAGAACAGTGACGGTATACATGACGATTTCCTGATATGGTTCTGGCGTCAGCGGTACCCTAATCGTCGCCAATGCGCCAGCGGGGGAACCGCGTGGCACCAACTGCGTTAAGGGCGCGAAGCAAAACTGAAAGGATAAGCCTATGGCTTTCTGGGATTTCGTAAAAGATTCGGGCAAATCGGTCTTTGGCTCTGCCGAGGCATCCGAGGCGAAAGCACCGGCTGATGACAAGGCCGCCGAAAAGGCCGAGACCGACCGTAAGGTCAAGGCACTGACCGATGAGGTCAAGAAGCTTGGCCTTGGGTCCGACGATGTTCACCTGACCCTGCGCGGCGACACGGTGAAAGTCGAGTCCAAGGGTGCCGATCGCGAAACGATGGAAAAGCTTATCCTTGCGGTGGGTAACATCAAAGGAATCGCCCGGGTTGAGGCCGATGTGCCGAAGCAGCCGGGCCGGGCATCGTCCTCGGGCACGTCGGCCATGCCGGCGGGTGACAGCGCGCCAGAACCGGTGTTCCACACGGTTGAAAAGGGTGAAACCCTGTCGGCCATTGCCAAGAAATATCTGGGCGATGCCAACCGCTATAACGATATCTTCAAGGCCAACCAGCCGATGCTGTCGGACCCTGACAAGATCTATCCGGGTCAGACCCTGCGCATCCCGCAGTAAGACAAGGGAATTGACGCCGCGTCGATGACGTTGCGTCCTCATGACACGGGGCGGCCCTCGGGCTTGCCCCGTGCTTCGATTCTGTCCCATTGTTATCGCCAAATGATGCGGCCAACAGCGGTCGGAGAAATGGGGGGAATATGAACAAATCTTGCCGCTTCGGCAGCGTTGCCGACCGCGATGCGGTTGAACAGCAGATGCCCTATGAAGCACGCGATAACGCACGCACGATCTACGAGTTTCTCAGCCGGACCGCCGAACGCTTTCCCGATCGACCAGCGGTTTCTTTCCAGCTGCTTTCCGGCCCTCGTGATCACGCAAAGACGCTGAACTGGCGGGAATTGCGTGAACGTGTCACCGAAACGGCAAACCTGTTCCGCAAGCTTGGCGTCGGGCCTGACGATACCGTGGCCTATCTGCTGCCGAATTCGATCGAGACGCCGGTTGTGTTGCTGGCGGGCGCAACGGCCGGGATCGTTAACCCGATAAACCCCTTGCTGGAGGCAGACCATATCGCCGGTATCCTCCGCTCCACGAACGCCAAGGTTCTGGTGACTTTGAAGGCGTTCCCCAAAACGGATGTAGCCCAGAAGGCTGCAGAGGCGGTCGCGAACGCCCCGAACGTAAAGCACCTGATAGAGATTGATCTGAACCGCCACCTGACCGGCATAAAGAAGTTCATCGTGCCGCTTGCACGCCCCAAGGTGACGGCGAAGCATCACGCAAAGGTCCATGATTTTGAGGCCGCGACCTCTGCCGAGAACCATAACAGGCTGGATTTCGAAGACCCGAAGAAAGATCGCGTGGCGGCCTATTTCCACACTGGCGGCACCACCGGCCTGCCCAAGATCGCACAGCATAAATATTCGGGCATGATCTATAACGGTTTCCTCGGCGGCTCTCTCCTGTTCGATGAAACCGATGTGTTGATCTGTCCCCTGCCGCTGTTCCACGTTTTCGCAGCCTACCCCATTCTGATGAGCTGTATTGCTTCGGGCGCGCATATGGTCATGCCGACGCCAGCCGGTTATCGCGGCGACGGCGTCTTCGACAATTTCTGGAAGCTGATCGAGCGGTGGCAGGTGACATTCCTGATCACCGTTCCGACCGCGATTTCTGCGCTGATGCAGCGCAAGGTTGATGCCGATGTATCGTCGCTGCGGACCGCGATATCGGGGTCTGCCCCGCTGCCGATAGAGCTTTACAACCGCTTCAAGGCGGCGACCGGTGTGGAGATCGCAGAAGGCTATGGTCTGACAGAGGCGACCTGTCTGGTGTCATGCAATCCGGTCGATGGCGAAAAGAAAGTCGGCTCGGTCGGGCTGCCCCTGCCCTATACGCATGTTCGCATTCTGAA
This sequence comes from Paracoccus albus, assembly GCF_027913035.1. NCBI lineage: Bacteria > Pseudomonadati > Pseudomonadota > Alphaproteobacteria > Rhodobacterales > Paracoccaceae > Paracoccus > Paracoccus albus. The sequence continues at coordinate 3,051,670 of NZ_CP115775.1, read as the reverse complement.
AAAGACGCCCGATGGATTCCACGAATGCGGCACCGATGAGGTTGGCGAAATCTGCGTTGCGAATCCCGGCGTTTTCGAAGGCTCGACCTATACCGAGTCTGACAAAAACCATGACCTGTTCGCCGAGGATCGTTTTCTGCGGACCGGCGATCTGGGCCGATTGGACGCCGATGGATATCTTTGGATTACGGGCCGCGCAAAGGATCTGATCATCCGTGGGGGCCACAATCTCGACCCGGCAGAGATCGAAGATGCGCTGCTGTCGCACCCGGCGGTTGCCTTTGCCGGGGCCATCGGCCAGCCAGATGCCCGCGCCGGAGAGTTGCCCTGCGCTTATGTCGAACTGGTCGCGGATGCCCAGGTCTCACTTGACGCGCTTCTGGAACATGCGCGAGATCGTATCCATGAACGCGCAGCGGTGCCAAAGTATCTGGAAATTCTGGACGAGCTTCCGAAGACCGCTGTCGGAAAGATCTTCAAGCCCGACCTGCGAAGGCTGGCAATCAAACGGATATATGACGCGGCTCTTGAGGGAACGGATGCCAGCGTTGTTGAGGTTGTCGAAGACAAGAAGCGTGGACTGGTCGCGAAAATCGCGCGTGGCGACAATGTTAACGAGGCCGCAGTGAAAGAAAAGCTGGGTGTGTTTACCCGGCCCTGGGACTGGGTCTGATAAACCGTCCGACTTAGCGGGCAAGGGCCGCGCGTCGGGAAGACCCGCGCGGCCTTTTGTTCATCCGCCCATCAGGCTGGGCAGATATGTCATCAGCCCCGGGAAGGCCGTGCAGATCAGCAGGCCAAGGAATTGCAGCAGGAAGAAGGGCAGGATGCCGCGATAGACCGTGCCCATACCGATATTCGGCGGCAGCGTGCTTTTGATATAAAACAGCGTATAGCCGAAGGGCGGGCTGATATATCCCATCTGAATGGTCAGCGCGAACAGCACGCCGAACCAGATCGGATCAAAGCCCAGATGCTGCACGATGGGCATGAAAACCGGGACGGTCAGCAGGATGATCCCGATTTCGTCCAGAACGGTGCCAAGGAAAACCAGCAGGACCATCATCACCGCGAGAATGACATAGCGGTTAACGTTCATCCCTTCGATCAGGTTTAGCAGCGTATCTGCGCCGCCAAGGCCGGTGAATATCGCCACATAGGCCTTTGCGCCCAATGTGATCCACAGGATCATGGCCGTGGCGGTCATGGTTTCGGTGCAGGCGGCACTGATCGTCGGCCATTTCAGCGTACCGCGCAGCGCTGCAGCAAGGGCTGCGCCAGCGACGCCTACCGCTGCCGCCTCTGTCGGGGTCGCAATGCCGAAGAAGATAGAGCCGAGGACCATGACGATGATCAGCGCCGGCAGGATCAGCGTGGTCAGCGAAGCCAGCTTCTCTGCCCGCGTGGCCGTGGGTGCATCATCGCGCAGAGGTGCCATATCGGGACGAATGCGGCAGATGATCGCGATATACAGGATGTAAAGCCCGCCCAGCAAAAGGCCGGGGACAATGCCCGCAATCAGCATCTTACCGATGCTGACCTGTGCTGTCACAGAATAGACGATGGTCAGCACGGATGGGGGGATCAGGATGCCCAACGTCCCCGATGCGCAGATCGTGCCGGTCGCCAATCCCGGCGCGTAACCGCGCCGCAACATTTCGGGCAGGGCAAGCATACCCATCGCCGTGACCGCCGCACCTACGACGCCGGTCATCGCGGCCATCAGGATACAGATAACGACCGTGCCAATCGCCAACCCGCCGCGAAGGCGGCCGAACCAAAGCTCCATCGCGCGGTAGAGATCGCCGATCACACCTGATCTTTGCAGCAGGACAGCCATGAAAATGTAAAGTGGTATGCCCAGCAATGCCTCTGACTTCATGGTGTCGAAGATCTGAAGGATCATCAGCACCAGTGCATTCGCGTCCCAGAACAGAACGGTGAACAGCACCGACAATCCACCAAGCACGAAGGCGACGGGCAGGCCGGTCAGCAGGAATGCGGTCAACCCGCCAAACATGAGGACAAGGATCAGCGTCGGTGACATCAGACCATCTCCTCTGGATCGTGTTCATGGCGGATCAGCGCTGTCGGATCACCGAAGATGACGCGCAGCCATTCGGCCACTGCTTGCAGGCCCATGAGCAGAAGCGCTATCGGGATGGCCAGTTTGACGGGCCAGATCTGCGGGTTCCATGTTGAGAAAGAGGTTTCGCGATAGGCGATGCTGTCCTGCGCAAACGGGACTGCGTAGAAAAGCAGGATAAAACAGAAAGCGATAATGATCGGATAGTTCAGCAACTGGAATATCCGACGCAGGCAGGGCGACGCGCTTCGCTCGATCAGGTCCATGTTCACATGGCCGCGCGTATGAAGAAGATACGGCCCGCCCAGCAGGAAATACGGCCCGAAGATCATCAGTGCCAGCTCCATCGCCCAGGGCGAAGGCGCATTCAGCAGATAGCGCATCAGAACCGCGAACAGCATTAGCGGCACGATCACCAGCATCGCCAGCCCGGCGATGCGGAACAGAACCCGGTTCAGTCCGGTCACAGCTTTTACATAGGCTGCGACCGGCGCCGGGAGGTTTGGATATCCCTCTGTCACGGCTTAGGACAGCAGACCCAGTTCGCGCATTTGCGCCATCTGAGAATCGAGGATCTTCACGGCAAGCGGGTCGTCCTTCGTCGCCTCTCTCCACATATCTGCCGCCTTGACGCGACCCTCTGTCACTTCGTCGCCCGAAAGCTCAATCACTTCGACACCAGCCGCCTGGAAGGCTTCCAGTGCCGATGCATCGGTTTGGTTCTTATTTTCCTGATAGGCGTCCGAAACCTCTTTCGCGGCCTCTGCCAATGCTGTCTTGAAGTCATCGGGCAGCGCATCGTGGGCACGGGTATTGGCGACATAGCTGGTGGCGGTGGTCGGCTGGTGGACGCCGGGCAGGATGATGAATTTCGCCACCTCGGCCAGACCTGCATCCAGATTGGCTTGCAGATCGCCCCGGTCGGCAATATCGATCAGCCCCTTGTCGAGCGCCGAATATACTTCTGCCGTCGGCAGTGGAGATACGGCAACGCCAAATCCGCTCATCACCGTTGAGGCCAGACCTGTAAAGCGACCCTTATTGCCGCTCAGATCGGCGAGCGAGCGGATTTCGACGGTGGAGTGGATCGGTTCCTGATCGTAGACCTGCGGTGCAATGTAATGCAGGCCGGCAGGGCTGTAGGCTTCGCGTGCCATGTCGATGCCGCCGTGGTCATAGAACCATGCGCTGTAATCTTCTGCCTTCAGATAGCCGAAGGGGATCGTCGCGGTGAAGGCGTGGGCCGGGATTTTACCAGCGGTATAGCCGTCAAAGGTTTTCATCAGCTCGAACGCGCCGCCCCGCACCGCATCAAACGCTTCTGCCGGGGGGACGATCTGCCCGGCAGAGAACAGGTTGATTTCGAATGCGCCGCCGGTCTTTTCGCCAACAAGCTTAACGAACATTTCTTCGTATTCCTGCGGCGTGGTGCCACCGTCCCACAGCGCTTGCATGCGCCAGTTGACCTTGTCAGCGCCCTGCGAAAGCGCAGGCGCGGCAAGGCTTGAAGCGGCAACGGTGCCAAGGCCGGCAGCCACGAAGCCGCGACGGGTAAAGCGAATGGTCATGAGTTCCTCCCTCTAGATGATTCGTCTGAAAAGTGTGTTACTTGCGCATATGGTCTAGCAATTCCTTCGCCCGCTCGACGCGCACGTCGTGATCTGCGGCAAGCTGGCGTGCGATTTCATCGACTTCGGCGCCCTCGGCCCCGGCGACAATCGCAATGTTGCGGGCGTGAAGCGCCATATGGCCACGTTGGATGCCCTCTGTCGCCAATGCGCGCAGCGCCGCCATATTCTGGGCAAGGCCGACGACAACAGCAATCTCGGCCAGCTCTGGTGCGGAAGTGACGCCCGCCAGACGCAGCGCCGTTGCCGCCAGTGGATGCGTTTTGGTTGCACCGCCGACAATGCCGACGGCCATCGGCATCTCAAGCGATCCGACAAGATTGCCCGCGCCGTCCTTTTCCCAGTTGGTCAGCGAGGTATAGCGCCCGCTGCGTGCGGCCCAGGCATGTGCCCCGGCTTCAATCGCACGCCAGTCATTGCCGGTGGCGACGATAACCGGGTCTATGCCGTTCATGATGCCTTTGTTGTGGGTTGCAGCGCGATAGGGGTCGACAACTGCGAGCGCCTGCGCGTCCAGAATACCTTCGATGACATCAGCGCCCTGAAGGTTCTTCGTCGTCAGCGCCTCTGGCGTGATGCGCACCCAGGCGCGGGCCAGCCTGCGGTCGGCGAGGTTCGACAATATACGCAACCGCGACGTGCCTTCTGCCAGTTCGGCCAGCCGTGGGGCCAGATATTCCGCCATCGTGTTGACCGTATTGGCACCCATCGCATCGCGCACATCAACCAGAAGATGTGCGACAACCATCGGGCCGCGCGGGCTTTCCTCAAAAATATGCACCTCTATGTCGCGACAGCCGCCGCCCAAGCTGACCAGCACCTTGTCGCGGCCATTCGCGGACTCGACCAGCTCTTCGCGGGCGGCAAGAATGCGCTGTCGGGCGCCATGCGGGTCTTTGACATCCAGTATCTGTACCTGTGCCCGCATGATCGGGTCCGTGGTCGAGGCATGGAACCCGCCACAGTCACGCGCGATTCGCGCCATGTAGCTGGCAGCGGCCACGACAGAGGGTTCCTCGACCGCCATCGGAATCAGGCGGTCGACGCCATTGATGGTAAAATTCGTTGCGACGCCCAATGGAATTTCCAGCCGTCCGATGACATTTTCGATCATGCCGTCAGCGGTTTGCAGCGGCAGCGCATTCGCCGCTTCCAACCGGTTTCGGTCGTCGGGGGAAAGGCCCGCCGCATCCGCAACAGCTGCCAGACGCTCTGCCGGGGTCATGGCGCGCATGTTTTCGATGCGCGAATTTGTAGCGTTGGCCGGATACGTCATGGTCTCTCCTCCCCAATACGCGTCGTCGTGCTATTCAGTCGAAATCGTATCCTTGCATCAAGGTACAGTTGAGTGGAAACTTGCGCAGGCCGTACCAGAAAAAACAGGGGCACAGTTTGATCACCCGCGATGACAACACACTTGCCGGAAAGGTTGCCGCAGAGATTGAGGCGAGGGTCAGCGCGGGCAGTCTGTCTGTCGGTTCGCGGCTGCCTTCGCTGCGCAAGGCGATGGTTCAGTTCGGCGTGTCAAAGAATACGATGGTCGAAGCTTACGACCGTTTGGTTGCACGCGGTGTGGTGGAGGCGAGGCCCGGTTCGGGCTTTTATATCCGTCAGCAACACGCCGCCCCCGCGATCCCAGAGCGACCGCATCTGCAAGAGGCCGTAGACGCTGCGACATTGCTGACCGAACAGTTGGAGCGTCGGTTCCGCACGCGGATAGGAGAGGGTCGCCCCCCGTCCGCATGGATCGACGGTGCAGTGGGCATACGTCATTTGCGGCAAGCCATGGCAGGCCACGGTGGGAAATCGGGGCAGCATTACGACGATCCGGCCGGTTATGAGCCGATGAGGGAACGCCTGGCGGGGATGCTGGCCGAACGAGCGATCACAGTCGATCCGGCAAATATCGTTCTGACCTTTGGCGGAAACCATGCCTTTGACCTGATCATCCGCCAGTTGATCAGGCCGGGCGATCCGGTACTGGTTGAAAGCCCAGGTTACTATCCGCTTTACGCCAAACTGAAGCTGATGGGTGCGCGTATGGTTCCGGTCATGCGCGGACCTCGCGGACCTGATCCCGATCATCTGGAGACGGCGGCCGCGTCCAGCGGTGCGAGGGTGTTTTTCACCCAGTCACTGGCGCATAATCCTACGGGCGGCTCGCTGGATCTGCCAACGGCACATCAAATCCTGCGTGTTGCAGAAGCGAATGGTCTGACCATCATCGAGGATGACATTTTCGGCGATCTCCTGCCGCCAACGGCACCGCGCCTTGCGGCGTTGGATGGTTCGCAACGTGTGCTGTTGGTTGGAAGCTTCGCCAAAACCCTTTCGGCCACCCTGCGCGTTGGATATGTCGCCGGGCCTGAGCGGTTGATGAAGCCGCTTCAGGCCATCAAGATGCTGACCGTCGTCAATAGCTGCGGCCATACCGAGCGTGTGGTGAACGCCGTCATGGCGGACGGTGCCTATCGCAGGCATCTGGGGCGGTTGAGACGACGTATCATGCAAAGCGCGGGGGTGCTGACTGGCTGGGTGCGCGATCTCGGCCTGCAGGTCAGCGTCGATCCGGCTGGCGGTTATTATGCGTGGTTGCAACTGCCAAAGGGCATGAGCGACCGCGATCTGGCCCGAAGGGCGGCAGAGCAGGATATTTTTCTTGCACCCGGCGCAATCTTTTATCCGGACGGGACGGGAACGGAAGACGGCTATCTTCGGCTGAATGTGGGCTACGCTGATGATCCGCGCATTGCCCGCTTTCTGAAAGCAGAGTGTCAGGCAACGCTTTAACAGCCCGCTGAAATAGTCCCGGATCCGGAATGCTGTCCCTGCATTACGGCTGCGTCACTCGAACGCGCTGCATATTGGCGCGTTCGGTGCCGGGGGATTTCCTGTCGAGCCGCGCGTCCGGGTCTGTGGTCGAGGCATGGGTGGCATTCGAACGCGCCTCGCCCCGAAGTGAGGGCAGGAATGCCATCGGTTCGAATGACTGCCCGAACGACCTCGGCATTCCGGTGGTGCTTCGCGCTTCGGGGCATCTGGTCTGTCTCGGCTGATGTATCGGAAGGCTCGGCTTCGGGCGCAATCCACCCTTTGTTGGTTTTAAAAATTAACTCCAACGTGATATAGGGTGTCATCCAACCCCACATTGACGCGCCGGAGCAATCTGGCAAACATGCCCCGACCTTGAACGAAGGAAGCGCATGACAAGCTGGCTGGACACAGGATGGGTGATGCGGCTGCGAGAGCAGTTGCGCAAGATGTGGGTGCGGGTGATCCTCTACAGCCTTGCGGGCATTGTACTGGCGCTCGCCGCGCCGTTTGTCGGGCCTTGGCTGCCGTACATCCCGAAGATCGACCTTGCATCCGGATCGGTCGGATCGCTGCTGAACATCATCGCCTCGTCCATGCTGGCGGTCACGACATTTTCCATGTCGATCATCGTCGGCGCATATGGCTCTGCCACCTCGAACGCCACCCCCCGCGCCACCCGCCTGTTGGAAGAGGATCACACCGCCCAGACAGCGGTGTCGATCTTCATCGGATCTTTCCTGTTCAGCATTGTCGGCATCATCGGCCTGTCAGCGGGGCTGTATCCCGACAAGGCGCGGGTTCTGCTGTTCGTCGCAACGCTTGGCGATATTGCCCTTATCGCCTGGGCGCTTGTCCGTTGGGTGAACCACCTGAACGAATTCGGCCGGATGAGCGATATTATCGAGAGGATCGAGGATGCCGCGAAACCCTCGGCCCGAAAATACCGCGACCGCCCTGCCCTTGGGGCGCGCCCGCAGGCCGATGCCCTGCCCGACGGGCTGCCGCTGGTCTCATCCGATCAATCCGGCTATGTCCGGTATGTTGATGTAGAGGACCTGCAAGCCATCGCCAGCCATGCGGGCATCAAGGTCGAAATCCTGCGGATGCCCGGCAAATATGTGCATCGGGGCGAGGCATTGTTGCGCCTCACCGGCCCGGTGGCCGAAGATGTGACCATCGGCCTGCGCCGCGCCTTTTCCCTGGGGGAATCGCGCAGCTTCGATCAGGATCTGACCTATGGCATGACCGTGCTGAGCGAGGTCGCAAGCAAAGCGCTGTCGCCCGGCATCAACGACCCCGGCACCGCGATAGAGGTGCTGCGGGCCGGCACCCGCGTGCTGGAAACCCTGCATGAGCGCAGCGATAAGCAGGACGAGGTCACCTGCGACCTGATCTTTGCGCCGCCGCTGAATGTGGCCAATGTCTATTCGGTTTTCTTCGCACCCATCGCCCGTGATGGCGCCGGGCTGGTCGAGGTTCAGGAAACCTTGCAGGATTGCCTTGGCGCCGTCGCTCGCTTCGGCGACCGCGAAGCCGCCGAGCGAGAGGCGAAGCGCGCCCGCAGCCGTGCCGGGGCAGAGTTGAGCGAAGATTGGGAACTGGCGCGGGTCGACGGCTGAAATTGCGAGCCTTCATTGATGTGGAAAAGGGCGCACAACTGCGCGCCCTCCCCAATGTTGCAATGTAAGTTCACCAGAACTTACTTTTTCTTTATCGTCTCAACGATATGAGTGCTCTTCTTCTTTTGAGCAGTCTTAACTGTTGTGAAGCGACCAGTTTTGGCACTGCGGCCAATCTTTGTCGTGGCAGATTTTCTCGCCATCGAAGCCTTTCCTTCGGCGGGGCGTATATTGCCAAATCAGCAAGAGCGACCTAAGATTCAGTCTTGTGTAGGGACTGTGGTTGCTACTGATCGGCTCAGCATCGTCGAGCCCCTCATGCACGATACAGATTTCTTAAGGGGGCTCGATTTATTTCGGGCCCCCTAATTTCTTAATTCTCCTATCAAAAATCCCAGTCTTCATCCTCGGTCGCGACCGCCTTGCCGATGACATAGCTGGAGCCGGAGCCAGAGAAGAAGTCGTGGTTTTCGTCCGAGTTCGGTGACAGCGCGGCAAGGATCGCAGGCGAAACCTTGCAGGCTTCCGGCGGGAACAGCGCCTCATAGCCCAGGTTTTGCAGGGCCTTGTTGGCGTTGTAATGCAGGAACGTCTTCACGTCCTCGGTCAGGTTTACCGGATCATAAAGGGATTCGGTATATTTGGTTTCGATATCATAAAGGTCGAACAGCAGCGCGAAGGCGAAATCTTTCAGCTCTGCCCGTTCGGCTTCGGTAATCTGCTCCAGCCCACGCTGGAATTTATAGCCGATGTAATAGCCGTGGATTGCCTCATCCCGGATGATCAGGCGGATCAGGTCGGCGGTGTTGGTCAGGCGCGCACGGCTAGACCAGTGCATCGGCAGATAGAAGCCGGAATAGAACAGGAAGCTTTCCAGAAACACGCTGGCGATCTTCTTTTTCAGCGGGTGATCGGTGCTGTTATATTCATCCAGAATCAGCCGCGATTTCGCCTGCAGATGCTCATTCTCGGACGACCAGCGGAAGGCCTCGTCCACTTCGGAGGTCTGACACAGCGTCGAGAAGACCGAAGAATAGCTGCGTGCGTGAACCGCCTCCATGAAAGAGATATTGGTCAGCACCGCCTCTTCATGCGGGGTGATGGCGTCGGGCAGCAAGGACGGCGCGCCGACCGTGTTCTGGATCGTGTCAAGCAGCGTCAGCCCGGTGAAAACACGGATTGTCAGCTTCTGCTCGGACTCTTTCAGCTGCGACCAGCTTTGAATGTCGTTCGACAGCGGCACCTTTTCCGGCAGCCAGAAATTGGCTGTCAGCCGGTTCCAGATCTCCAGATCCTTGTCGTCCTGAAGACGGTTCCAGTTGACTGCGGCGGGAACGGCGCGGGCAGTATTGATGGCATCTTTCATTGGTTTCTGATCCTTCACAGCGTGCAGGAAACGCAGCCTTCGACTTCGGTCCCCTCAAGGGCCGCTTGACGCAGGCGGATGTAATAGATGGTCTTGATGCCCTTTTTCCAAGCGTAGATCTGGGCGCGGTTAATGTCGCGCGTCGTGGCATCGGCGGGGAAGAACAGGGTCAGCGAAAGGCCCTGATCGACATGCTGGGTTGCGGCGGCGTAGGTGTCGATGATCGCCTCGGGGCCGATTTCGTAGGCGTCGCGATAGAACTCCAGATTGTCGTTCGTCATGTAGGGCGCGGGGTAATAGACGCGGCCGATCTTGCCTTCCTTGCGGACCTCGATCTTTGCCGTGATCGGGTGGATCGAAGACGTGGCATAGTTGATATAGCTGATCGAGCCTGTCGGCGGCACCGCCTGAAGGTTGCGGTTATACAGCCCATCGGTCATGACCGCGTCGCGCAGCGCTTCCCATTCTGCGCGGGTGGGAACCTCGATCCCGGCTTCAGCGAACAATTCCTTCACGCGGTCGGTTTCCGGCAGCCAGTCGCGATCGACATATTTATCGAAGAAGGTGCCGTTGGCGTATTTCGATTCTTCGAAGCCGGCGAAGCTTTTGCCACGCTCTTTCGCAAGCGCGTTGGATTCGCGCAGGGCGTGATACAGCACGGTCGCGAAATAGATATTGGTAAAGTCTATCCCTTCGGGGCTGCCGTAATGGATACGCTCCCGCGCCAGATAGCCATGCAGGTTCATCTGGCCCAGCCCGATCGCATGGCCTTCGTCATTGCCCTTGCGGATGGACGGAACGCTGTCGATGGCGGACATTTCAGAAACCGCGTTCAGCGCACGGATCGCCGTGCCAACGGTGCCAGCCAGATCGCCGCTATCCATCGCCTTCGCAATGTTCAAAGAGCCGAGGTTGCAGGAAATATCCGTACCCATCTGCGCATAGGACAGGTCGTCATTGAATTCCGACGCCGTGTTCACCTGCAGAATCTCGCTGCACAGGTTCGACATGGCGATGCGCCCTGCAATCGGGTTCGCTGCGTTAACCGTGTCCTCGAACATGATATAGGGATAGCCGGATTCGAACTGGATTTCGGCAATCGTCTGGAAGAACGCGCGGGCGTTGATCTTCTTTTTGCGGATGGCAGAGTTGTCGACCATCTCATGATATTTCTCGCTCACCGAAATATCCGAGAACGGCACGCCGTAAACCTTCTGCACATCATGGGGCGAGAAGAGGTACATATCCTCATTCTTCTTCGCGAGTTCGAACGTGATGTCCGGGATCACCACGCCAAGGCTTAGCGTCTTGATGCGGATCTTCTCATCCGCGTTCTCGCGCTTGGTATCGAGGAAGCGCAGAATATCCGGGTGGTGGGCGTTAAGGTAAACAGCACCCGCACCCTGCCGAGCGCCAAGCTGGTTGGCATAGCTGAAGCTGTCTTCAAGAAGCTTCATGACCGGGATCACACCGGATGACTGGTTGGCGATACCTTTGATCGGCGCGCCATGTTCACGGATATTGGTCAGCATCAGCGCCACGCCACCGCCACGCTTCGACAGTTGCAGCGCCGAATTGATGGAACGCCCGATGGATTCCATATTGTCTTCGATCCGCAGCAGGAAGCAGGATACGAACTCGCCCCGCGCCCTTTTGCCAGCGTTCAGGAAGGTCGGCGTCGCAGGCTGGAAACGGCCGGCAATGATTTCCTCCATCAACCGAAGCGCCAATGCCTCATCCCCGCGTGCCAGCGTCAGCGCGACCATGACGACGCGATCCTCGTACCGCTCAAGGAAGCGTTCGCCATCCCATGTTTTCAGCGTGTAGGAGGTGTAATATTTGAACGCACCCAGGAAGGTCGGGAAGCGGAATTTCAGCGCAAAGGCCTCATCCCAGATCTTGCGCTGGAAGTTCTTCGAATACTGGTCCAGCACAGCCGCGTCGTAATAGCCTTCGTCCACCAGGTAGCCCAGCTTTTCGTCAAGGCTGTGGAAGAAAACCGTGTTCTGGTTCACATGCTGCAGGAAGTACTGTCGCGCCGCCTTCCGGTCCGCGTCGAACTGGATCTGGCCCGCATCATCATACAGGTTCAGCATCGCGTTCAGCGCGTGATAGTCCTTTGCCTCTGGCTTTGGACGGTTCAGGCGGTCATCAAGCATGTCTCTCTCCAGAATCGGTTAAGCCCTTGGGTAACAAGGGCGATATCTTCGTCATTGCCTGCCAGCTCAAAACGATACAGCAGCGGCACGTTCAGCTTGTCAGCGACGCGGCGGCCGGCAAGCGCGAAAAACTGTCCAAAATTACGATTTCCGCTGGCGATCACGCCGCGGATCAGCGCCCTGCGGGCGGGATCGTTCAGGAAGCGGACGATCTGGGGATGCACGGCACCGCGCCCTTCACCGTCTGCGTAGCTTGGCGTTATCAGCACATAAGGCTGATCGGGCATTGGCATCGGCTCATCAGCGGAAACCGGGATCCGCAGCGCGTCCATCCCAAGCCGGGCGACGAATTTCGCCGTATTGCCCGAGCGAGAGGAAAAGAAAACGAGCTGCGCCATGATCCCGGTGCCAATGCAATGCGGATGTCCGTGATCAGGAAAGCTGACCGATCAGGTCCGGGCGAAAGCCCGACCAGTGCGAATCGCCAGCAATAACGACCGGAGCCTGACGATAGCCCAAGCCCGAGACATGCGCATAGGCAGTTTCGTCCTGCGTCAGATCAACGACATCGAATTCGATGCCGCGCGCCTGCAGGGCGCGGGTGGTGGCGGTGCATTGAACACAAGCGGGCTTGCTGTAAACGGTGATGCTCATTTGGTCCCTCATTCTGTCTAGATACAGGGCGGAACACAATTGTCCGGAAAGCGTGACTTCCCCGATCGCTGTGCCATGGCCCCGGCCCCATGGTTTGTTTTTCGCCCTGACGTTCATCGCGAGTTGCCTATACGGGTTCGATCCCGCTTTTCGTCCCGCCTGCCGGGATGATTCCCGCGCTATCAAAGCCTGATCATCTTGTGCCAAACGGCAATGACCTGTCAACATTTTGTATGACGCTTTAACGAACTATCTAGGGCTTGACAGAAAGGGTGGATTATGGCGCTCGCGGCCTGGTGAACGCAAAACGCCAGCCCAAGGGCCAGCGATAGCTGAGGGAAGCTGAATTGTGACAATGAGATGGCGGGGAATCAGCCCTCGCCGATGACGACGCGTCCGTGTTCTTCGCGCAACGGCACCATATCCAGTCCGCAGCCAGCGGGGCCTGCGCAGACCTCGCCCGTTGTCGCGTCAAACTGCGCCTGATGCGAGGAACAGATCAAGCGCGCGCCATCCGATGACAGGATCTTGCCGCTGCGATAATCCAGCGGCAGATATTGATGCGGGCACAGATTGACGAAGCCGCGCAGCCCCGCTGCATCGCGGATCACCAGCAAAGGGAAGCCGGAAAGGTCGAAGGCGCGGACGCCCTCGACCTGATCCAGTTCGCAGACGACCGTCCCCGGCGCGGGGGCGGTCGAGATTTCCTGCCAGCTCATTCGGCGGCGGCCTCTTTCAGCACGCCGCGGCGGATCTGGTCTTCCTCGATGGATTCGAACAGCGCGCGGAAATTGCCCTCACCAAAGCCATCATCGCCTTTGCGCTGAATGAATTCAAAGAAGATCGGCCCGATCACGGTTTTTGAAAAGATCTGAAGCAGGATCCGCGTCGTGCCGCCATCGACCACGCCTTCGCCGTCGATCAGGATGCCGTGTTTCTTCATCTTGTCCAGCGGCTCTTCATGATCGGTCACGCGCTTGCGGGACATCTCATAATAGACATCCGGCGGGCCGGGCATGAATTCCAGACCCTTTTCCGCAATCGCATCGGTCGAGGCATAGATATCTTCGGATGCGACAGCGATATGCTGGATGCCCTCGCCCTTATACTCGTTCAGATATTCCTCGATCTGGCTGTGCTCATCCGCGGATTCGTTGATCGGAATGCGGATCTTCCCGTCGGGAGAGGTCAGCGCACGGCTGAACAGCCCTGTCTGCTTGCCCTTGATGTCGAAATAGCGGATCTCGCGGAAATTGAAGGTCTGGTTATAGAACTTGTACCAGGTGTCCATGTTCCCGCGCACGACATTATGCGTGAGGTGGTCGATATAATAGAAACCGACGCCTTCGGGACGCGGATCCTTTTCACCCAGCCAGTCATATTCGGCATCCCAAGCGCTGCCGGTATCGTCATACTTGTCGATGAAATACAGCAGGCTGCCGCCGATCCCCAGCACCGCCGGGAAATCCAGCACCTTGCCGGGGCCGGTATATTCCTCTGCACCCAGTTCAACCGCGCGTTTCAGCGCGTGCTGCGAATCCACGACGCGCCAGCCCATGGCCGGGGCGCAGGGACCGTGATCGGTGATGAACTGGCTGGCATGGCTGTCCGGTTCTGCGTTCAGCACATAGTTGATGCCGCCCTGCCGATACAGAGTCACATTCTTCGACTTGTGCTTTGCAACCGGCACGAAACCCATCTTGCGGAACAGCTTGTCAAGCTCTGCCGGGTTGGGATGCGCGAATTCGACGAATTCGAAACCATCCGTGCCGGCGGGGTTGGATTTGCTGATTTCGGCCTTGGGTGCGTCATGCGGGAATGGTCCCATGATCTCCTCCTATTCGCTTTTCCCGACTATCACGCATGCTTGCTACAATTTGATTGCATAATGCGGGTGCCTGCATGGTATGGTGCACGAAAGTTGCATTTTATCGGCGTGTTATGACTGATTTGACGCATGACAGCTTTGATCGCGCGATTCTTGCCGCATTGCAGCGCGATGGCGGGCTGACCAATGCACAACTGTCCGAGATCGTGCACCTGTCGCCCTCGCAATGTTCGCGCAGGCGGGCGGCGCTGGAAAAATCCGGCGCAATCCGGGGGTATACTGCCCGGCTGAACGGGCGCGCCCTGGGCTTCGGCATTCGTGCCTTTGCGCGGGTTAACCTGCGCAGCCACGGCGCGGCAGGCGACAAGGATTTCGCCAGTTTCGCCGCCGCCCAGCCAGAGGTTCGCGCGGCCCATTCCGTCTCGGGCGATGCGGATTATGTGCTGGAACTGCAGGTCCGCAATCTGGATGCGCTTGCCGATTTCATCCACGACCGGCTGCTGCGCCACAGTCAGGTGACGCAGGTCAGGTCCGAAATCGTGCTGAAATCCGCCAAGGAAGATGGCGGCCTGCCGATCTAGCCCGCCAGTGCGGGTTCCAGGCGCGGCACCTCATCCGGGGTGCGGTTGTGATGGCGCCAATGGCCGGGCTTCAGGCCGAAGCCGGGCAGGAATTTGCGGAACCGTTTCGGGCAGTCGGCTTCTATATCGAAGACCAGCAATTGACCGGGCCGGCTGGCGAAATACTCTGTCACCGCAGCATGATGTTCGTGCCATTCGCGCAGCCAATGGGCGCGCATGACTGCCGGGTCGCTGATGCCCGCCTGCGCCATGCAGCGGCGCAGATAACCCCCGCCGAAATGACGAAAACGCGAATTCACCCAATGTAGCGGGTTGCGCGTGTTAAGGATGAACCGGCTGCCGGGATATTGCGCGTCCAGCTCGCGAAAGCGGGCGATACCGGACAGGCAGGTGTTGCGGCTGCACAAATCCATATCCGAAAAGATCTGCGCGCCCTCCATCCCCGTCAGCAGCGGCAGACCGCATCCGGCATTTGCCTGCATCTGCCAGGCGATCTTGACGAAACCGCCATCGGCCTGCTGGTGGCGATGATGCGACGAACGATGTCCCGCCCGCATGAACATGCGATGCAGGCTCGTCGTGCCGCATTTGTTGAAGCCAATCACAAAGACCAAAGGAAGCATATCCCGTCCTTTCAACCAGTGGTTGAAAGGTGGCAAATCAGGGTTAAGTTTGGGTTAACCGCCCTGAGCGATCAGATCGAGGATCAGCTTCAGCGCAAGCCCTGCCGAGGTCATGACCAGAAGCGGCTTGATAAGGCGCGCGCCGATCCGCATCGCCAGACGCGATCCGACCCATGCACCCGCTATCTGCGCCGCGCCCATTGCAAGCCCGGTCAGCCAAAGCGGTTTCCCGACAAGCGCAAAGGCGACCAGCCCGCCCAGATTGGATGCAAAGTTCAGAAGCTTGGTATGCGCCGTCGCTTTCAGAATGCCATAGCCCGCCAGCATGACGAAACCCAGCATCAGAAAAGCGCCCGTCCCCGGTCCCAACAGCCCATCGTAAAAGCCGATCAGTGGCACAACGAAGCAGGTGAACTGAAGCGGTGTGATCCGCGCGGTCCTGTCGGCATCCGACAACCCCGGTTTCAGCGCAAAGAAAGCCGCGATACCGATCAGCAAAACCGGCAGCAGATAGCGCAGCGCCTGCGTCGGGATCAATGTTACACAGAAAGCACCAGCCATACCCGCCGCAAAGGCCAGCAGCGCAGCGCCCACCTGTCTGCGCGGGCTGACATGACCCGATCTGGCATAGCTGTAAGCCGCCGTCGCAGCCCCGAACACGCCCTGCACCTTGTTGGTCGCAAGCGCCTGCGCAGGCGGCACACCCGCCAGCATCAGCGCGGGCACCGTAATCAGCCCGCCGCCGCCCGCGATGGCATCAATCATCCCCGCCGCAAATGCAGCAAAGATCAGCATCACGACAAGATCAGGGGCAAGCTCGAACATCCGCGCTTGATCCTTTGTCCGGCAGGGTTTGTAAATGGGCCCAAAGGGGGCCGATATGCTTTTGGACCGGATTGGAATGCGCGTAGCCGTCATACAGGCACCCATGGCCGGGGTGACGACGCCCGAACTGGCAGCTGCGGTATCGAATGCAGGGGGCCTCGGCTCTCTCGGCGTTGCCGCGATGAATGCCGAACGCGCGCGCGAAGAGGTCCGCCGGACCCGCGCCCTGACCCCGGCCAGCTTCAATGTCAACGTATTCTGCCACCGCGCACCCGAACGCGATCCCGCGAAAGAGGCCGCCTGGCTGGACAGCCTCGCCCCCGATTTCGAACGCTTCGGCGCGACTGCGCCGGATGCGCTCAGCGACGGGTATCGACGCTTTCAGGATGATCCTGACATGCTGCAAATGCTGCTGGACGAAAAGCCCGGCGTCGTCAGCTTCCACTTCGGTCTGCCCGAGGCGGATCAGCTCGCCGCCTTGCGTGACAGCGGCGCGGTCCTGCTTGGCTCGGCGACCAACCTTGCCGACGCGCTGAAGGTCAAGGCCGCGGGGCTTGACGGCGTTGTCGCACAGGGTTGGCAAGCGGGCGGTCATCGCGGCGTGACCGACGAAAACGGCCCCGATGAACGGCTGCCCACGATGGCACTGCTGGCCGCGCTGAAAGACATTGGCCTGCCCGTCATCGCCGCAGGTGCGATCATGACCCGCGACGATGTCCGCGCCGCGCTCGACGCTGGCGCCATCGCCGCGCAATGCGGCACTGCGTTCCTGGTCGCAGATGAAGCCGGAACCTCTGCACCGCACCGCGCCGCATTGTCCGCCCGCAAGACCGTCATGACCCGCGCCATATCCGGCCGCCCCGCCAGAGGCGTCGAAAACCTGATCAGCACCCGCGATGACAGCGCCGCACCCGATTACCCGCTGCCCTATTCCGCGCTGAAGGCCCTGCACGCCGCAGCCTCCGCGAAAGGAGAGGCCGGCTACGGCCCCTTCTGGGCAGGCACCGGCTGCGCACAGGCCCAACCCGGCACCGCCGCCGAAATCCTTGCCCGGCTGTCGCCCTAACCCGGATCAGGCACCGGCGCCCACATCACCGCCTGAACCGAAGGCGCAGCCGTCGCCAGCATCACCAGCCGGTCAAAGCCAAGCGCGATCCCACTGGCATCCGGCATGATTTCAAGCGCGGCCAGCAGATCTTCATCCAGCGGATAAGCCTCGCCATAGATGCGCTGCCTTTCGGCCATATCGGCCTGAAAGCGCCGCCGCTGCTCCGCCGCGTCGGTCAGTTCACCAAAGCCATTCGCAATCTCCACCCCGCAGGCATAAAGCTCGAACCGTTCCGCGACACGCGGATCATCCGCCGCGCGCCGCGCAAGCGCTGCCTCTGGCACCGGATAGCGGTCCAGCACCGTCGCACAGCCGCGACCCAGATGCGGCTCTACCCGATCGGCCAGCACGCGAGAGAACAGATCAGACCATGTGTCGCCATCCGCAGGGGTCACACCACTTCGCGTGACCTGCGCCGCCAGCCCGTCGCGATCGGTCCAACCATCCGGCGCAATCGTCGCCAGCAGATCAATCCCGGCATATTCGGCAAAGGCATCCGCCACCGAAATCCGCTCTGGCGATGCATAGGGATCACAGACCACATCGCGAAAGCGGAACGTGTTCGCACCCGCCGCCTCTGCCGCCAGCATCAGGAAATCGGCGCAGTCATCCATCAGAACCGTGTAATCTTCACCCACGCGATACCATTCCAACATCGTAAATTCCGGATGATGCAGGGCGGTGCGTTCGCGGTTGCGCCAGACATGGGAAAAGGCCGCGATCCGCCGCTCTCCCGCCGCCAGCAACTTCTTCATCGCGAATTCGGGCGAGGTGTGCAGATACATCGCCCGCCCGTTCCCGTCATTGCCGATCATCTGCGTCGCGAAACCATGCAGGTGCGTCTCATTGCCGGGGCTGACGGCCAGTGCCGCCGGATCGACCTCGACAAACTCGTTATCGTCCAGCCAACCCCGTATTGCCCGCTGAATGCGGTTGCGGGCCAGAAGCGCGGGGCGGCGATCACTGTGGCGATGGGGCTGCCACCATTGGGAATCAGTCATGGTTTCTCTGGCAATGCGGCGTTTCATAAGATAGTGACACCGCCAAAGCGCTTACGCGCAGACCGGACAACTCGCAAGGAAACCGCAGATGAAAGTCATCGCATCCAGCCTTCGCAAAGGCAATGTGGTCGAGCTCGACGAGAAACTTTACGTCGTTCTCAAGGCCGAAAACTTCCACCCTGGCAAGGGCACACCCACCACCAGCGTCGATATGCGCCGCATTTCGGACGGGGTGAAGGTCAGCGAACGCTGGAAGACGACCGATCAGGTCGAAAAGGCCCATGTCGACGAACGCAGCTATGACTTCCTGTATAACGACGCCGAAGGCTACCATTTCATGGAGCCGGAATCCTACGAACAGGTCACTGCGTCCGAAGATGTCGTCGGCGATCAGTCGGTCTATCTGCAGGAAGGGATGCGGGTTTTCCTGCAGGTATTCAACGGCGC
This sequence comes from Paracoccus albus, assembly GCF_027913035.1. Taxonomy (NCBI): domain Bacteria; kingdom Pseudomonadati; phylum Pseudomonadota; class Alphaproteobacteria; order Rhodobacterales; family Paracoccaceae; genus Paracoccus; species Paracoccus albus. Next base: position 3,032,931 of record NZ_CP115775.1, on the reverse strand, counting down.
GCCCATCGCATTGGAACTGCCGCAGAAAATGACCGTCGAAGTGACAGAGACCGAGCCGGTCGTGAAAGGCCAAACCGCCTCATCTTCCTACAAGCCCGCCACGGTCGATAACGGCCTGCGCGTCATGGTCCCGCCCCATATCGGCGCCGGCACCCGCATCGTCATCAACACAGCCGACAATTCCTATGTCGAGCGTGCGAAGGACTGATCCCGCATCAGCCTGACAAATCAGGGGGGCGTCCGACGGGGCGCCGCTTCCTGTTTGCGGGCGTCGTTACCCGGCTGTGAACGCGTCAAAGGAGTGTTCCAGAACGCATTCCCTGCTGAACACCGGTTCATCTCTTTCTCCCTCTCTGGTGACGCGCAAACCGCGCGTCAAAAGCGGCGGAAACATCGCGTCCGATTGCAGCGCCACGTCATCCGTGTCCGGCGTCCCCTGACTGTAATAGGCGGTATAAGTGTATTCCCCGTTAACAAAGCTGATCTCTCCGGCGCGGGGCGTGGCGTCCTCTGACGGCAGGCTGACTTCATCCTCCGTCCGGTCCAGCACCAATTCCGCCTCGCCGCCGACCGGCCCGAAGGCATAGCGCAACCCGCCGACCACACGCTCTATCGTCACTGCCTTCTCGCTATCCTCCAGCCGGCAATAGAACAGCGTCCCGCCCGGAACCCTGTCCACTTGCGCCGGATCCTCTTCCAGCCAGACATTACGCTCTTCCCGCGTTACCGGCTCTGGCTCGCAGTAATGGCGCAGCATGTCGCGATGCGCCGGATCGTTGCTTTCCAGATCAATCTTGCGCTCAGCCTTTCCATTCCGGGTCAGAACAGTGATCTCGCAGGCAAAGCCACTATCAGGTTGTGTCGGTGAAATCGCATAAGGGTTAATCTCATAGCGCGGCCGGAACGACTGACCGTCCAGACTGTAAAGGCTGATCACCGTCGCCGGCCCGCTACGCCCCGCAACAAGGATAAATCCATCACGATCCCGCGCCATCGTATGCCCGTAAAGCGGCGGCGGCTGTCTGAAAACCTCGGCATCCGGGTCATAGAAAAACACATCGAACGTCCCGTTCACCATCCCGACCAGAGTGAAAGAGACAATATCCAGCCACCCATCCTGATCGACATCTATCAGCTCAGGCAGACGAGAGGCTTGCATCACCTGAAGAACCCCGGACTGACGCAGCTTGGCTGGTTCGAAATCCTCCTCCACCGCACGCCACATCACCGTCTGAAGCCGGTTGTTCTGAACCCAACTGAAGGTGCAATCCGGCCCGCTGGTAAATGTCGGCCCTTCCTCAAGCCGGGTGACGCTGCAATCAGACGCGGCAAGGGCGGGGGTGGCAGCGAATGCGATGAAGAACATGGTCAGCGCCGCGCTTAGCCTGCTGGTCATGCGCGATAGTCCCGAACCGCGCGCGAGCAATAGCAAAAATTTAAGATCGGCCAGATTGAAAAACATCGTAGCACCATTCATGAAACCAGTCCGACCTTGTCACCCTTCGACCATCGGGTGATCTTTCTGATTACCCGCCCGCGAAACATCAGATTTCGCTTTTCGGAAAACCGTTCATCTCCGCCCGTGGCTGTATATACGGGATATATACGGATTCATTACGCGATAGATACGGAATAAATACGCTCATTTTAGCGATATTCGAGGGCGGCTTCGGCAGCCCTAGCCTTGCCCCTTCGCCGCCTCCAGAGCTGCCTCAAGAACCTCCATATCGCCGATATGGTTCATCAAAATCAGGATCAACCGCGCGTTCAACGCATCCGATTCCGCCTTGCTCAACCCCTCATGCGCCGCCAGCAACTTGGCATAAGCATCATCTGGGACCGTAAGGTTCGGTTGCAAATTCAGGCTCATGACATGTTCCCCGTTGCCCGGCGTATAGCAGCACCGATTTCCTTGGCATCAAAGCTGGCCCAGCGCCCCGCGACATGCTGGTCCGGACGGATCAGGTAGACACCTGTTCCATAGCGTTCAGCCAATTCCGCGCTTGCCGGAAACTCCAGCAAATCGGCGCTTATTGCTGTTTCACTGACCGCTTCGGCGCTGGTTCCGATGGCCAATATGGTGAACCGACCACCCAGCCTGTCCAGCAGAAATCCGTCCTCCACCGGGGCATCCGGACACGGGCTGCCGGGGCGACTGCGCGCCGGTCCATCTGGCATCCCGTCGGGTGAGTTAAGCGCCGATCCGTCATAAGTAGAGGGCACGGACAGGCGGCCGGAATTGACAAAGGGCCGGGCGAAATCATGGTCCCGAGACAGACCCAGCGCGGCATCACGGAAGATCCGGCTGATTTCTGATTTCGGCGTAATGAAATCGGTCGAGCGGGTAGAGTTCAGGATATTCTCCTCCGCCGCATAAACCCTCTCAGCATCATAGCTATCCAGCAACCCCTCCGGTGCCCGCCCATCCAGTACCAATTTCAGCTTCCAACACAGATTATCCGCATCCTGTATCCCGCTGTTCGCACCCCTTGCGCCAAATGGGCTGACCTGATGCGCCGAGTCGCCAGCAAACAGCACACGCTTATGCCGAAACGCCTGCATTCGTCGGCACTGGAAGGTATATACGCTAACCCACTCTAGCTCGAATTTTACATCTTCACCCAGCATTTCACGGATGCGCGGAATGACATTTTCCGGCTTTTTCTCTTCTGCTTTATCGACATTCCAACCCAGTTGCAGGTCGATCCGCCACACCCCGTCCGGCTGCTTGTGCAGCAGCGCCGACTGACCGGGATTGAACGGCGGATCGAACCAGAACCAGCGTTCAGTCGGAAACTCTGCCTCCATCGTCACATCGGCAATCAGAAAGTTGTCCTCGAACACGCGCCCCACGAAATCCAGCCCCAACATTTTCCGCGTCGGAGAGCCCGCGCCGTCGCAGGCTATTAGCCATTCCGCCTCCAGATCATAGCTGCCTTCGGGCGTGTCGATCTCCACCGTGACATGATCGTCATGCTGCCCAATTGCCGAAACACGCGACTTGCCGCGCAGCTGGATCGGTGCGCCTTCTTGCTGCAATTCCCGCAGCCGGTCCAACAGCATCTGTTCGACATAATATTGCTGAAGATTGATAAAGGCCGGACGTCGGTGGCCATCTTCGGGCAGCAGGTTGAATTCATAAACCTTGCTGTCGCCCATAAAGACTTTGCCAAGGTTCCAGACAACGCCCTTGTCCACCATGTGCTGCCCGCAGCCGAGACGATCGAAGATTTCCAGCGGGCGTTTGGCAAAGCAAATCGCGCGACTTCCGCTCGACACGCAGTCATTGTCATCCAGCACGACAACGGGCACGCCGCTCTGCCCAAGGTCAATCGCGGTGGTCAGCCCAACCGGCCCGGCACCAACCACCACAACAGGATGGCGAACGGGCGCAGCGGCATCCTGATCGGAATGCCAACGATAAGGATAGAGCGGCTGATCAAAGATTTTTGCGTCTGCCACGGGCCTCCCCTCCCTTGGTGTGTGTCAGCCCTGCAGAAGCTCCCACATCTCTTTGTCGCGCTGCGCTGTCCAGATGCGCGGCGTGTCGATATCGCGGGCCTCGTCATAGGCGCGGGCGACGTTGAACGGCAGGCAATGTTCGTAGATGGCGTAGTCACCGAATTTCGGGTCACACTCTGCCCGGACGGCGTCCCATGCCTCTTTCAGTGAACCACCACGAAGCGCCACCCGCGCCGCAGGCAAATAGGTCGAGCGGACAAAGTCGGCCGTATTGTCGAGCGCTTTGTTCACCATCTCAGGCCCGATCAGCGCGTCGCCACGACCCGGTGCGATGGCATCCAGACCGAAAGCGCGGATATTCTCCAGCGTGTCGGGCCAGTCGTGGAAATGACCATCACCGCAATAGCACGCGCTGTGATACTCGACGATATCGCCGGTGAACATAACATTGGCGTCGGGCACATAGGCAACAATGTCGCCCGCCGTATGGGCGCGGCCCAGATGCATCAGATCGACGCGACGGTTGCCCAGGTAGACAGTCATGCGGTCGTTGAAGGTAGTGGTCGGCCAGGTCAGGCCTGGGATTTCCTCATGCCCCTGGAACAGTCGGGGAAAACGTTCGAATTCGCTGTCCCAATCTTCTTGCCCACGCTCGACAACCATCGCGCGCGCCTTTTCACCCATGATCACCGTCGGCGCCTGATAGGCCGAAGCCCCCAGCACGCGGACGGCATGGTAATGGGTCATGACAAGATGGCTGATGGGCTTGTCGGTGACTTCGCGGACCTTTTCAATCACTTTGCGGGCAAGGCGCGGGGTGGCCTGCGCCTCGACGATCATGACGCTTTCGTCACCGATGATGACGCCGGTATTCGGGTCGCCCTCTGCCGTGAATGCCCAGAGGCCTTCGCCGATTTCGGTGAAACTGACCGTCTTATCTGCCATGTCACCGGCAGAAGCGAATTTCTTGCTCATCGTCTACTCCTTCGCGGGCAGGATTGTGCCAGTGCAGTCGCCAAAGCCGATGCGATAGCCGTCGCCCTGCGCATGGCCGTTCAGCGTGATGGTATCGCCATCCTCGATAAAGGTCCGCTCGGCCTCGCCGATCTTCACCGGCTTTTTGCCGCCTTCGGTCATTTCCAGCAGCGCGCCGGTCGAATCCGGCGTCGGGCCAGAGATCGTGCCGGTGCCAAGCAGATCGCCCACCCGCATCGGGCAGCCCGATTCCGTGTGATGCGCCAGTTGCTGGGCGGATGAATAATACATCACATTGTAATTGGTCCGGCTGAGCACCTCGCCATTCAGCGACCACGACAGGTTGATGTCATAAAGACCCGGCTGTTTTTCCTGCAGATAGGGCAGCAGTTCATTCACACGCTCCGCGCCCTTACTGCGGAAAGGCTCCAACGCGGACTGCGTGACAACCCACGGGCTGATCGTCGTGGCAAAGGCCTTGGCCTGAAACGGCCCAAGTGGCTGGTACTCCCAGGCCTGAATGTCGCGTGCCGACCAGTCGTTCAGCAGAACATAGCCGAAGATCATCTGCTCTGCCTGTTCGACACTGACGCGATCACCCATTTCCGAGGGGGCGCCGACGATTGCGCCGATCTCCAGCTCCAGATCGAGGCGTTTGCAGGGGGACCAGACCGGCCCGTCCTCTCCCTTCAGCTGGCCCATAGGGCGGATCACGTCGGTGCCGGACACCACGACAGATGAAGCGCGGCCGTTATACCCGATCGGCATATGCGTCCATTGCGCGGGCAGCGCGTTTTCCGGCCCGCGGAACAGCACGCCGACATTGAAGGCGTGATTCTTCGACGCGTAGAAATCGGTATATTCGGTCACATGGATCGGCAGATGCATGGTGACATCGGACATTGCGACCGTTGGCGTGTCGCGATTGCCGTTTTCTGCCAGAAGCGCCGTCAGAGCAGTGCGGACTTCGGCCCATTTGTCGCGGCCAAGGGCCATGAAATCGTTCAGCTGGGGTTGGGCAAACGTGCCGCCGGCATCAATCAGGCCATTGGTTTCGCAGGCCGCCAGGTCGACGACGCGATCCCCGATTGCCACCCCGCAGCGTGGCGCGTCACCCGCGACTGAAAAGACGCCGTAGGGAAGGTTCTGGATCGGAAAGTCGCAATCCGGTTCGTTCGCCGTTTCTATCCAGCTTCTGGTCGCCGATTCCATTGTTCCTCCTCACACGTTTGTTGCAAACGCAACTAACATAGTGCCGAATTCGGTTCAAGCTTCGTGGTCAGCCCTCTGCCAAATTGCGCAAAAGCATCGCCAGCTCCTCGGCCTTTTCCGGGCCCAGTTTCGCTTTCAGAGCGTGCTGAAAGCGTCTGGCATGATCGGCCAGATCCTCATAGATGCGCCGTCCTTCATCCGTCAGGGACAGCATTTCCGCACGCCGGTCGGTGGCAGAGGGAGAGCGGGCCACTCTGCCCGCATCCTCCAGGACGGCGACGGCACGCGAAACCTTGGACTTCTCAAGATGGGCACGCAGGCATATGTCAGAGGCGGTCAGTGACTGCCCGCGCCCAAGATGTGCCATGATCCGCCATTGCGCGCGGGACATGCCATAGGCATCGCGATAATGCGCAGAAAATGCCCGCCCGGTGACTTCTGCCGCATTGTTAAGCAGGTAAGGCAGAAAATCGTCGAGCTGAAAGTCCGTCATTTCGATTCCAAAGGGCCGGAAGTGGTATGATAGCAACTGTCGCACAGGCTGCGGCCCCTTGCCAATGCACAGGAAACGGTTAACGGACGTTTAATGAACGGCTTTGTCTCATTCGTGTCATCCGGCCCCGGCGATCCGGATTTGCTGACCCGCCGCGCGGCTGATCGGCTGGCGGCGGCTGATGTGGTTTTATACGACGACCTGTCATCGGGGCCTATCCTTGCCCTTGCCGAAAAGGCAGAGCTGATACCGGTCGGAAAGCGGGCCGGTCGACCAAGCGCCAAGCAGGAAGCCGTCAACGCGCTGATCCTTGAGCACGCGCGCGCAGGAAAGCATGTTGTGCGACTGAAATCCGGCGATGCCGGCATGTTCGGGCGACTGGAAGAGGAACTGGCCGCGGTTCGCGGTGCCGGGCTGCTGTTCGAGATCGTGCCGGGCGTTTCATCGGTCAACGCTGCCGCGGCAGTTGCCGGGCTGCCGCTGACGCGCAGATTAACGGCGCGGCGCGTCCAATATGTGACCGGGGCAGATGTGACCGGAAAGCTGCCAGAGGATATGAACTGGGCAGCCTTGGCCGATCCCAAGGCCGTGACCGTGGTATTCATGGGCCAGCGAAGTTTTCCCGACCTTGCAGCCGGGCTGATCGCATATGGCCTGCCGCCGGACACCCCTGCCCTGATAGCCGAGGCCGTGACCCAGGATGGACAGCGGATGCGGCGTGGCAGCATTGCAGAACTGGCCGAGACACTTCGCCGCGACGGACCTAGCGCCGCGCCCGCGCTGATCTTCTATGGCCCGCTGGCGGGTATCAATGATGCCGCCGTGGAGTTGCTACCATCTGCGGCAAAGGTGCGCTGAAGCGCTCCCTACAGGGCCGCGCGGGCCTCTGTATATTCACGCGCAAGGCGGTCGATATAGACCCCCGCCGGAAGAACCTCTTCAATTGCACCGATCCCCTGACCGGCACCCCAGATCGAACTCCACGCTTTCGGCTTTGAGGCGCCTTGGCCGAAATTCATCGTGGATGCGTCGGCATGTTCAAGCGCATCCGGATCAAGTCCCGCATTGCGAACCGATGGCTTCAGGTAATTTCCATGCACGCCGGTGAACAGCGAGGAATAGACGATATCCTCTGCCCCCGAATCGACGATCATCCGTTTGTAGTCCGGAACGGCGTTCGCTTCTTCCGTGGCGATGAAGGGGCTGCCGATATAGGCCAGATCAGCACCAGCGGCCTGCGCAGCCAGCACAGAGCGACCTGTGGCGATAGAACCGGACAGCGCGACCGGGCCATCGAACCACTGCCGTATTTCCTGCAGCAAGGCGAAGGGCGATTGCATACCGGCATGACCGCCCGCGCCCGCCGCGACCGCGATCAGACCATCTGCGCCCTTATCAATCGCCTTGCGGGCGAAGGTGTTGTTGATGATGTCATGAAACACGACGCCGCCGACGGAATGGGCAGCCTCGTTCACCTCTGGCCGCGCACCAAGAGAGGTGATCCACAGCGGAACCTTATGCTTCACGCAGATTTCTATGTCCCGCTCCAGCCGAGCGTTGGAGCGGTGGACGATCTGATTCACCGCAAAAGGCGCCGCGGGGCTATCGGGATTGGCCTGATTGTGGCGGTCCAGCTCTTCGGTGATACGGGTCAGCCAGGCCTCTAGCTGAATCGGCTCGCCTTGCTTTTCACGTGCGTTCAGCGCCGGAAAGCTGCCAACGATCCCGGCCTTGCATTGGGCGATGACCAGTTCCGGGCCCGAGACGATGAACATCGGCGAACCGATCACCGGAAGGCGAAGGTTGGAAAGAACGGGCGGCAGGGACATGAGCTACTCCTCCTCAGAGTTTGGCGTATTTTCCCTGTCACCCGTCCGGGGGCAAGTGTGACGTGGCGACGTCGCTCAGGCGCGACGACCGAGCCTTGTCAGATAAGACGGTGCGACCTCTGAGGAGCGCTGCCAAAGTTCCCACGGTTGGCGCTTTGCCAGATCAAAGTCGATCTCGACCTCATCAAAGCCAGAGCGGCGGGCCATCGGGTATTGGTCGGCAATCACATGGCCCTGCGCCCGCAGACGGCCCTTGTAACCCGCCATGCGCAACCTGCGCGCGATGGTGAAGCCACGACCGTCCGAGAAGCTGGGGAATGCAATGCGAATCATATCGGCGTCGCGATAGTTCAGGTCGGGATCATCCAGGTCCGCATCAGGTGCCAGCTCCAACGCCTCACCGCTGAAATCATCCGGCCCGAAGCCGCTGTCACGCACAATAACCGGCTGGCCTTCCTGCGGCACGAATTCAGCCGGGACGACTCGCTGCATTTTTCCGTTCACGAAATGAATCCCACATTCTGTCTTTTCCTGCCCACGCCAGCGACCGGCACGCGGGTCCTCGCCCTCTGCGACGGGGCTGGTGCAAGGCATACAGCCGATCGAGGGGTAACCCTGCGCGATCAACGGGTGACGCGGCAGATCGTTGTTGATGATATAGTCGATCACATCCTGCGCTGTCCAATGGGCCAGCGGATTAACCTTGATGCGGTCGCCTGCCGGATCCGCCTCGAAGAACTGCAGATCGGCGCGGCTGGCACCTTGAAAACGCTTACGCCCGGTGATCCAGCTGTCAAAGCCCGACAGCGCCTTGTTCAGCGGAACCGTTTTGCGCAGATCGCAGCAGGCATCGGGGTTGGTCTTGTGCAGGTCGCCATCCGGGTCGGTGGCCGACAGTGAAACCGGCGTGGCTCGGATGATGCGCACATCGGTCAGGCCCAGCTTCGCCGCAACCTCTGTCTGATAGGCCAGCGTTTCCGGAAACAGCATTTGCGTGTCGATGAACAGAACCGGCGTGTCGCGGTCGATCAGCGAAATCATGTGCAGAAGCGCAACAGAATCAGCCCCGAAGGACGACACCATCGCCACCCGGCCCAGTTCCGGATCACTCAGCGCATCGCGCAGCACCCGGATCGCCGCATGGTGGCGATACCGTTCATTGAGCGAGGCGATCCGCGCCGCCCGCGTTGGAATGGTAACGACCTGAGCCATTATGCGGCCTCTTTCTGAGGGTACAGCGCAGCCTTGAACGGGTCCGGTCCAAGCCGGCGATAGGCCTGAAGGAAGGTTTCACCCGCATCCTCGCGCATGTCGAGATAGCCGAGAACCAGCCGTTCGATCGCCGGGATGATTTCATCCTTCGAGAAGCCGGGACCGGCGCGTTCGCCAACCGACATGGTTTCGGTACCGTCGCCACCAAGCGTCACCTGATAGTTTTCGACGCCGGCGCGATCCAGACCGAGAATCCCGATATGACCGACATGGTGATGCCCGCAGGCGTTGATGCAGCCGGAAATCTTGATCTTCAGCTCACCAATCTCATGCTCCAGCTTCAGCTCGTCGAAACGGGTCGCGATCTGTTGTGCAATCGGGATTGATCGAGCCGTTGCAAGCGCACAGTAATCCAGACCGGGGCAAGCGATGATATCGCTGATGAGGCCAAGATTGGCGGTCCCAAGCTCTTCATCACGCAGTGCGGCGTAAAGTGCTGCCAAATCGGCCTTGTGCACATGCGGCAGCACGACGTTCTGTTCATGGCTGATGCGCATATCGCCGTGGCCGTATTTCTCGGCCAGATCGGCCAGCAGGCGCATCTGTGCAGAGGTCGCATCCCCCGGCGTCGCCCCGTGCTTTTTCAGCGAAACGGTGACAATCGCGTAGTCCGGGTTCTTGTGTGGATGAAGGTTCGTATCGCTCCAGGAACGGAAAACCGGATCGGCCTCTCGCGCGGAATCATACTCAGCGGTGCTGCGTCCTTCGACCAGTTCCGGCGCGGTGAATTGCGCGCGGATCTGGGCCAGGATTTCCTGATCCGAGCCGTCGAATTGCGGGCGGATTTCCGCAAAGCGTTCTTCCACCAGTTCGCGGATCTGGTCGATACCCAGTTCCTGCACAGCGATTTTCAGCCGCGCCTTGTATTTGTTGTCGCGCCGCCCGACAGTGTTATAGGCCGAGAGGATCGATTCCAGATAGGGCAACAGGTCAACGACCGGCACGAATTCATTAATGACCTTGCCGACCAGAGGTGTCCGGCCAAGGCCGCCGCCGACGGAAACCTCAAACCCGGTTTCGCCATCCTTGCGGACCATGCGCAGGCCGATATCGTGCGATTTCACCACGGCGCGGTCATTCGGGCTGCCCGATACGGCAATCTTGAACTTGCGCGGCAGGAACTGAAACTCCGGGTGGTCAGTGGACCATTGCCGGATCAGCTCGGCATAGGGGCGGGGGTCTTCGATCTCATCCGCCGCAGCGCCAGAAAAATGGTCGGCGGTCACGTTGCGGATCGTGTTGCCCGATGTCTGGATGGCGTGCATCCCGACATCGGCAAGCGCATCGAGCATATCAGGGATATCGACCAGCTTGGGCCAGTTGAACTGGATGTTCTGGCGGGTCGTAAAATGGCCATATCCCTTGTCCCAGCGATCCGCGATCATTGCCAGTTGCCGCATCTGATCGGGGCTGATCGTGCCGTAAGGAATGGCAATCCGCAGCATATAAGCGTGAAGCTGAAGATAGACGCCATTCATCAGGCGCAACGGACGAAACTCATCTTCGGTCAACGCACCAGAGATGCGGCGGTTAACCTGGTCGCGGAACCGCGCAGCGCGGTCGACAACGAAAGCTCGGTCGAATTCGGAATGATGATACATCAGACTTCCTCTGCCTGCTTGCCGTGGAAATAGTTGGACGGGCCGTTTGCCCGAAACGCCTCGCGCGGGTGGCCGGGTTCGGGGCCTGAGGGCCCTGCTTTTGCCGGTGCAAGGAAAACGCCGACGGCACGGTCCGACAGCGCAAGCGCATGGGCCATGCGGTGGCGTGCCTGTTCTTCATCGGTAATCAGCTCTGCCTGACGCAGATTAGACACCCATTCGTCCTGCCCGGTCAGGTAAATGACACGGCCATCGAAAAGGTCGTTTGCTGAAATGACGACAGGCTCAAATGCACGGGCCATTGCGAATCTCCGGTTCTGTTCGGTTTAATATGGGATATTTTTCCACAATTTTGCTAGTATCCGGACAAAATAAGGAATAGTGTTCTGCAAACGCAGCCAGACAGGACAAAACACCGCTATGGACGATGTCAGCGAAAAGAAACTCCGCCTTGATACGCTGGACCGGAAAATCCTGACCGAATTGCAGCAGGACGCAAGCCAGTCGCTTGACGATATTGCACGCAAGATCGGTTCGTCCAAGACGCCAGTATGGAACCGTATCCGCAAGCTGAAGGACGCAGGCGTCATTACGCGCCAGACGGTTATACTCGACCCGGATGCTGTGGGTTTGGGCACCTGTTTCTTCGTCCTGATCCGGACGAGCGAGCACGAAGCAGGCTGGCAGCAGAAGTTTCTGAATGCCCTGCAATCGCGACCCGAAGTGCTGGAGGCGCACCGTCTTGCGGGTGAAATCGACTATATCGTCAAGCTGCGTGTTTCGGACGCACGCGCCTATGATGCCTTCTATCAGGCGCTGATTGCAGAGGTGAAGATCTTCAACGTCACCGCACTTCTGTCGATGGAAGAGCTGAAGTCGACCACCTTCCTGCCGGTCTGAAAACAGCGCCGACCGCTTGCTGGACAGGTGCTGTCCGAAGGCGTTTACATAGGCGCAACGTTCCAACAGGAGATCTTATCATGGCGGCAAGCAATGCAGAGATGACCGGAGGCTGTCTGTGTGGCGCAGTGCGCTTCAGCGCAAGGGCGGGTGATGAGGCGCCAATGGCCTGCCACTGCGAGCAATGCCGGCGTTGGTCGGGACACTATTGGGTTGGCATGGACGCCCACGACCTGACCATTCAGGACGAAACGCATCTGCGGTGGTATCGGTCGTCTGACTTTGCGCAGCGCGGGTTTTGCTCGCAATGCGGATCGTCGCTGTTCTGGCGGCGCGACCATCGCGATTATCTGGACGTCTCTGCCGGCTGCATTGATGCGCCGACAGGGCTGACATTGGGCGGTCACATTTATACGGCATTCAAGGGCGATTATTACGAGATCAAAGACGGCTTGCCGCAAACGAAAGACGACTAGGCTAGGGTCCGTATTTTTGTGACTTGAAGGAGTTCCGATGACCACAATCCACTGGGTGCAAGCAGGCACAGATGCCTTGTTTGGATTGAACCGACTTATCCGTGACGACGCAGCCGACATTCGTGTCTGGACGCGGGACGGCCAGACGCTGGACAAGGTCGCGCCAGAGATCCAGCGGGCATACGACCCAGAGGCTCTGTGGGCGGCCGTTAAGCCCGGTGATATCATCGTCGCACCCCGCCCGACGGAACTGGCCATTGCAAGGCTGGCCATGGAAAGGGGCGCACATCTCGCTGTCGGATGGCATGTCTCCAACAGGTTGCGCGAGGCAGTGGGCGTGGCCGCAGAAAAAGGTCTGTCGGTTCTGGCCGAAGTGGGGATGGTGCCGGGAATCGAACACCTGATGGCGCGTGACCTTGTGAATGATTACAAGCAGGATGCCCAGCCGGATGATGTGTTGCATTTCTCCTGCTATGGCGGGGGGATGCCGAAATACCCCGACAATTTCCGCCATAAATTCAACACCTCTCCGCTGTCATTGCTGAATGCGCTTGCGACACCGACAAGCTGGATCGGCGATGGTGAGAGGCAGAGTGCCGACTTCCCGTTCGAAGTCATCCGCAACCACGACCTGAACCTGCCGACGCCAGAGCGTCATCAGGTCTATCCACATTACGATGTTGCCCCCTATCTGGACGCCTATGGCTTCGACCCAAACTGGACAATCGCCAATGCAGAGCGCGGCGCGATCCGCCTGAAAGGCTGGGATGAAGGCTGGGCCGATGTTTTTGCCAGCATTCGGGAAACGGGCAAGGACGCGGATGCGCTTTCCTCTCTTTCCGATGAGCTGTGGGAAGAACATCCTTATGTTGAGGGCGAGGCTGATCGTGCGGTGCTATCCGTTTCACTGCGGGCCGAGGCGGGTGGCGAAACACGCTGGCACAAAGAGTGGGTCATGGATGCAACCGGGGGCCGCAACGGCTCGGCACGGTATCGGCTGAACTCTCTGATGATGGCGCTTGCGGCAGAGGCCCTTGCGACGGGCCGTATTCAGCCGGGTCTGCATATCGGCGTCACAGACCCCGACCTGATCGCTAACTGGCTGATCGACGTCACGCATGAGGCCAGCCATTCGCGCAGGATCAACCACTTGCGCGACGCCGAAGATGCGGCGGCATAGGTAAGACCGAACCCGAACCGAGCGAGACATCAGAAGGGGAATGCTTCATGGCATATGACAAGGCTTTGGCGGAGCGAGCTCGTAATGTTCTGGCGGCTTTGGGCGGTGCCGAAGAAATTTCCATGATGGGCGGGCTTTGCTTTCTGCGGGGTGGCAACATGGCCTGCGGCGTCAATGGTGATCGGCTGATGGTTCGCCTTGGCGCCGAAGGCGCAGCCGCCGCGATGAACGATCCCGATGTCGGCCCCCTGAACATCGGTGGGGGCCGCAGCCCGAAAGCCTTCGTCACAGTGTCACCAGCCGGGACGGCCGATGATGCGGCACTGGAAATGTGGATTTCGCGAGGCGTCAGCTTCGCCGACAGCCTGCCTGCAAAAAAACGCTAGCGGCGCAGATAAACGTAATACGCACCCGCTCCGCCATGCCGCAGATGCGCGGGCGCGACCTGCTGTACGACATGAGAAATGGGCGGGGCGTGCAGCCAATACGGAACCTGATGCCGCAATGCGCCCCGACGGACCGGCAGCGGCCCGTCATTGCCACTGCTTCCCTTGCCGGTAATGACCAGAACCAACCGGAACCCACGCGAATGGCAGGACAGAATGAACCGGGCCAGCTCTGGCCCGGCCTCCGCCAGGGTCATACCGTGAAGGTCCAGCTTCGCTTCCGGGCGCATCTTGCCGCGGCTCATCTGTCGATGTGTCCGGTGGTCCATACGGATCGGTTGGCTGGACAACGCATCCGCGGGGCTAGGCGCAAGGTCATTGCCGCGTCGCGTACCCGCCTTTGATCCGACACCAAAATCCGGCGCAAGCGCCACAGATGCGCGGGCGGAACGAACCGGAGATTTCAGCTTTGGCTCTGGCGACGCGTCCGGCATCACCGATCGCGATTTCGGCTCAAGCGGGGTGGCCGTTCTTGCCACGCGCGACCAAAGCTCCCGATCCTCGGGTGTCAGGCCGCGCCGACGGCTCATCAGGCGCCGGTTGCGACGAGACGCCAGTTCGGATCAGCCGCGCCCATTTCACGCTCAAACGTCCAGGTGTCGCGTTGCTTGCGTGGCGTCTTGGCATCGCCCTCGACCACATTTCCGTCTGCGTCGCGAATGGCAACGATCATCTCGCCGACGAAGCGAACGGAAAGTTCCGCGACGGCACTTGCCGGATTGAACTCTGCTGCCGCAAGCGCGGTTTCGCGCGTGCCAAGAAACTGCACATCGGCCGACTGACCAGAGGATTTGCGCCCTTCGATCGCAGAATCGAACGCCGTCGCGACTTCCGGCGCAAGAAATGCCCGGACATCCGACAGATCCCCTTTTTCGAACGCAACAAGGATCATCTCATAGGCCTGCTTCGCACCGCCGAGGAACTCCGACAATGAGAATGACGGTTCTGCCCGCTTCATCTCGACCAAAGCCGCATATGCCGGGCTGTCCGGATCAACATGATCGGTCAGGTCCGTGTCGGACGCGCGCGGATCGTCCTCGATCACATCCATGCTGCGTTGAGCCGGACGTTCGTCAACCTGTGTGGGCTCGAATCCGTCGCGTGTTCCCAGCACGTTGCGCAAGCGCAAAATCAGGAACACCGCAATCGCGGCAAGCACAATCAGCTGAATCAGCGAGTTCGACATATTCTACCCTTCGCGGGGCGCCTCAGTTTGTATTTTCGCCCTTGTCTCTTATGTAGGGGTGCAGCGGACGCAAGTCCAGTTGTCGGCACGCAGAGGAGTCACATGCCGCTATTCATTCTGTTTATTCTGGTCCCGATTGTCGAAATTGCCCTGTTTATTCAGGTCGGCGGCCTGATCGGGCTGTGGCCAACAATCGGTCTGGTGCTGCTGTCGGCCTTTGTCGGCATGGTTATGATCCGCAGTCAGGGCCGCCGCGCCCTTGCAGATCTGCAGCAATCCTTTCAGACATTCAGCGATCCGACGCGGCCACTGGCACATGGCGCGATGATCCTGTTTTCAGGCGCGTTGCTGCTGACACCCGGTTTTTTCACGGACACGATTGGCCTGCTGCTGTTGGTACCCGGCGTGCGCGTCTGGCTGATGCGCCGCGCGGGCCGGCATGTGAAGGTAACGCGGTCAGGCTTTGGCTTCGACAGCGCGCGTCAGCCGCGCCACGGCTGGCCCGGCCGTGCAGAGAATGACGTGATTGATGGTGAATATTCCGTTCAGGAAGATCCCTATGTCGCGCGTGATGACATCGCTCCTCCGCCTGCCCGCGGAAAGGACAGCAAGGCGCGCAAGCCCTCTGGCTGGACTCGCCCGGATTAATCATGGCTTGCAGGCGTTGAGGCATTTGGGCCCCGGTGATAGAAGCGCTTCAACAGTTTTGCGAAAGGATCACAAATGACCGATGAAAATACAAACCCGAACAGCAGTGCAGAAGCCCAGCCCACGCCGCAGCCGCCGCGCATGCAGATTCTGGCCCAGTTCATCCGTGACCTTTCCTTCGAAAATATTGTTGCGCAAAAGGGTCTGAACACGGCAGAAGTGAAGCCTGAAATTGGCGTTCAGGTCAGCATCGACGCGCGCAAGCGCAGTGCCGACAATCAGTATGAGGTGATCACGAAGTTCAAGGTTGCCTCGAAAAACACTGTAAACGAATCCAACCTGTTCCTGTGTGAGCTGGAATATGGCGGGGTTTTTCAGGTCGAAGGCGTGCCGGAGGATCAGCTTCACCCGTTCCTGATGATCGAATGTCCCCGGATGCTGTTCCCCTTCATCCGCCGCGTGATCAGCGACATCACCCGCGATGGTGGCTTCCCGCCGGTTAACCTGGACCCCGTCGATTTCGTGGCGCTGTACCGTCAGGAACTCGCCCGCCGCGCGCAGGCCGAAAAGCCTGCCGACGCGCCGGTTTCGTAAGAACCCACCTTGCCCCCCCGCACGAAAAGAGCCTGGCAGCGTATGCTGTCAGGCCGGCGGCTTGATCTTCTTGATCCGACGCCGGTCGATGTTGAAATCGAAGATATCGCCCACGGCCTGGCCTTTGTCGCCAGGTGGAACGGTCAGACGCACGGCGACTGGCCATATTCCGTTGCCGAGCACAGCCTTCTGGTCGAAGAGGCTTTCGGTCGCATATCGCCTGACCAGCCCGCAAAGTGGCGCCTTGCCGCGCTGTTGCACGACGCGCCCGAATATGTGCTGGGTGATATGATTTCGCCGGTGAAAGGCGCGTTGGGGCGGGAATATGTCGAAATGGACGCCCGTATTGCGGAGGCAGTCCATAGGCGGTTCGGACTGCCCGCGAAAATCCCGCTTTCCGTTAAAAGGTTAATCAAACAGGCAGATCATGTTTCTGCCTGGCTTGAAGCAATTGAGATAGCGGGTTTCGCCGAGAAAGAGGCACGGGGAATTTTTAAAAACCCCAAGCCAGAGCATTGCGCGGGATTAAAGATTTGCCTTCGACCACCGATGGAGGCACGCAAAGCCTATCTGAATAGATTCAATGATCTGATACGTTTAGTTTAAATTATTCGCCGCCTGAAAGCGGGCCCGTCTTGGCTGCTGTGAAAGCTTTAAATTTCCAAGTCGCTCAGCGTCTTTCCCGAATTCAGTGCAGCCTGAATCCAATGCGGACGACGGCCACGACCGGTCCAGGTCTGCGTTCCATCATCTGGATTCATATACTTAGGCGCAATTTTTCCACCGCGACGGCTTTGTTTCGCGCCGGTAAGCTCGTTTAACGAGAACCCATGTTCACGTGCAGCTTCTTCGATTGCAGCCATTGCTTCGCGCCGCCGCCGCTCCTCGAAACCGGCGATGGAACGGTCAACCCGATTACGCAGCTCCAAAAGCTCTTTTAGCGACATATTATTCAAATCAAGCATAGACGTCTCCACATTTCGCTCGAAGAAGAAAGAAATATGATAACCGCCCGGTAAGTGTCAATTTAATTAAATGTTAGTCTAATCAGCGTGGGCTTCTTTTTGCCAAAATACGCTGTAATGTCCGACGATGCATATGTAAACGCCGCGCTGTTTCGCTGACATTACGGTCGCATTGTTCATAAACACGTTGAATATGTTCCCATTTTACGCGATCTGCCGACATCGGGTTTTCGGGCGGCGGTGGCAAGAATTCGCCGGTTTGCAGAAGCGCAGATACCACATCGTTGGCATCAGCCGGTTTCGAAAGGTAATCCGTTGCGCCCAGTTTCACCGCTGCAACCGCGGTTGCGATTGCGCCATAGCCCGTAAGCACAACTATTCTTGCATCAGGACGCGCTTCGCGCAGCGCCTCGACCAAATCAAGCCCGCTGCCGTCTTCCAGCCGTAGATCGACTACTGCATAGGCAGCAGGTGCCTCTTTCGTCGCGGAAATGGCATCTGAAACCGAATATGCAACGCGAGGGACAAAACCACGTCGTTCCATAGCTCGGGAGAGCCGATTAACAAATATCTCATCATCGTCGACCAAAAGCAATGTACGGTCGGCGCCGATTTCGATCTTGCCACGGTCTGCGTCTGCCATCGGTCTCTCCAACTGCGATGCGCGTGTTTTATGCGCATGGCAAGTCAGACGCAAATCCGGTTAGCCAGCGTTGACGAAACAGGCCGTCTGTTCGGCCATGGCTTCTGGTGTAACGTCACGGTTGAAGAATTCCATCGTGCCATACTCCGGTAGCACCAGATAGGTCATTGTCGTATGGCTGACAGGATAATCGTCGCTGCCATCGTCCTGGACCTGATAAGCGACCCGCCAGGCCTTCGCGGCTGCCGCGATGTCATCTTCGGTACCTGTAAGGCCGATCATTTTCTCGTGAATATTGAAGGTATAGTGATCCATTACCTCCGGCGTATCCCGGTTTGGATCGACGGTCACAAAAACGGCCTGAGCGTCGATTCCCTGTTCGTCCAGAAGATCAAGCGCTTCGGCATTTCGGGAATTATCAAAAGGACAAATATCCGGGCAATATGAATAGCCAAAGTAGAGCAGCGAGGGTTTGGTAAATACGTCGGCTTCGGTAACTCTTTCGCCATTCTCGTTTGTTAGCTCAAACGATCCGCCAAGCGCCGCAGTTCCGCCCGCAACAACGCTTGTCCGGCAGGACGCAAACTGATCCGAATTTGCTGCGTCAGCGTCATTTCCGCTGCGCGACGACATCCAGGTTGCACCGCCGGTCAACAAAGCCAGCGCCGCCACCGTTCCAATAATCAGCAATTTTTTGTCGTTCATGGCCATTCCGGTTTCGGGTTCGCTGCATTGATCGCGCAAAGCGCACCCTATATCAACAGGACCAGATGCCGCATCGCAAGGATCAGAATGCCGCAGGGTTTGCAACTTGCCGCCACCCTCTCGACCGATCCGGGCCGCCGGGCAGAGCCGATCCGCCGCCGCACGCTGGTTCTGCTTCGATGGATCGCGCTTGGCGGCCAGCTTTTCGCAATCATCATTGCGCGGATGATGGAGGTCGAGTTTGCAACTGTGCCCGCGTTGCTTGTCGTCGCAATAGCCGCCGCGCTGAACCTGTGGATGACGGCAATGCCATCGCGCGTGACCCAAACTAGCGCAGCGTGGCAGCTTGTTTTTGATCTGCTGCAGATTTCTGTGCTCGTCGCGTTAACCGGCGGGCTATCGAACCCTTTCGCACTTCTGGTGCTTGCTCCGGTCACAATCGCGGCAACCGCATTGGGTGACCGTCAGACCATTCTTGTCGGGCTTGCAACCATCATCATGATTTCCGCCGCAGCATGGTTTGCGGCACCTTTGCAACATCCCACGCTTGACCTTGCGATGCCGCCCATTTTGCAGGGTGCCCATCTTGTCGCTATTTTGATCGGCGTGGTCTTTTTTGCGGTATACGCACGAAGGGTGTCAACTGAGCTCGCGACCACCTCGGATGCGCTTTCTGCGACACAGATAGCGTTGGCGCGGGAGCAAAAGCTTCAGCATCTGGGAGGTGTGGTTGCGGCAGCCGCGCACGAGATGGGCACACCGCTTGCGACGATAAAGTTGATCGCGTCAGAGCTGCGTGATGAGCTTCAAGAGGCCCTGCCGTATCGAACAGACCTGGCAGAGGATGCGGCGACGCTCACCCAATCGGCAGATCGGTGCCGGGACATCATGCGTTCGATGGGACGGGCGGGAAAGGACGACCTGAAACTTCATGCGGCGCCGCTGCGAACCGTTCTTGAGGAGGCGGCAGAGCCCCATACAAATCGTGGTATCGGTGTTGAGATCTTGCTTCTGGACGAGATCGCCCAACCAACGATCCGCCGCGATCCCGGAGTAATTCACGGACTGCGGAACATAATACAGAACGGTGTTGATTTTGCGCATAGCAAGGTCATCGTAAGCGCGTCATGGACCGAAACGGAACTGCGCATCGCCATCACCGATAACGGGCCGGGATATCCACAGGCGATGCTCAGCCAATTGTCAGATCCTTTTCCGATCACCCGACGCAGTGACAGGCGGCCAAGCTATGACGGAATGGGCCTTGGTCTTTTCATCGCTCGCGCATTGCTGGAAGGAAGCGGTGCACGTCTGATCTTAACCAACGGTGCTGAGGGAGCGAAAGCGGATATCGTCTGGCCGTTGGCAAGAATAATTGCCGACGACCGGCAGCCGCTCAGCGCAAATCCGTATATTTCCTGAGCCCGTTAACCAGTTTTTAACCTGTCGTGGGGTTAGCTGAGCGTGAGTCGGAACATTTGAATGGCTATTCATGATCCCGCACGTTTCCATTTGGCTGGTTCTGGCTGGCGGCGCGTTGTTCGCGCTGCTCATTGCCCTTTGCATTCGCTATGTCGAAAGGTCGAAAAGATCAGAGCTTTTGGAAGGCGGCCTGGTGGAGCCTTGCGTCTTCCTTTACCGCGAAGACCGGTTGATCGACGCTACCGCGCCAGCACGACGCATCCTTGACGGTTGTTCGGGCGATGATCTTCCCGCGCTGAAAATATGGTTGGCGGAGCGTTTTTCTGATCTGCAAAAGCTGGAAGAGGTTGCCCAATTCGGCGGGGACGCAACCCTGACAGGCAAGACCGCCAGCGACGCGATAGAGATCCGGTTGCAGGCCGAGGAAACTCTGGACGGTGCGCTTCGCCTGACGCTCATTCTGCCGCAAAGCGGTTCGGCGGGCATGGTGGTCGATGCATTGTCGCAGCAGGCCATGGAGGAGGAGCTGTCGCAGCTGCGCGGCATCGTAGAATCCGCACCGATCCCAATCACACGACGCGGTCGGGATGGCGAGATTGTCTGGGCAAACTCGACCTATCTCGAAGCCGCGCTTCAGGCGGACCCGTCGGCTGTGCCATGGCCATTACCGGATATTCTGGCGGGCCACAGCGACGCAGCGGACGCCGATGAACACCACCGTTCAACGATTCAATCCGGCGAGGCTGTCCATTGGTTCAGATGTCACAAGCGAAGCGCACCAAATGGCGAAATCACCTATGCTTTACCCATCGACAGCGAGGTTCAGGCTGAGAGGAACCTTCGCGACTTCCTGCAAACACTGACCAAGACATTCGCGGATATCCCCATCGGCCTGGCGATATTCGACGAAGAGCGGCGATTGCAACTATTCAACCCCGCTTTGATCGACCTGACCGGGCTGCCGGCAGCATTCCTGACGGCGCGCCCATCGCTTTACAGCATGCTCGACCAGATGCGAGAACTGCGCATGGTTCCCGAACCAAGGGATTACAGGTCGTGGCGAAAGCAGATGACAACGCTCGAATCAGCCGCTTCGGCCGGTTTGCATGTCGAGACCTGGACATTGCCCGGCGGGCGAACCTACCGCGTCACCGGAAGGCCGCATCCGAACGGCGCTGTCGCATTTCTGATGGAGGACATGACCTCTGAAGTGACGCTCACCCGCAAGTTCAGGGCGGAACTGACGCTTGGCGCTCAGGTTCTCGACGGGATCGAGCAGGGGCTGATTGTGTTTAATGCCGTCGGGCAGGTCGTAATGACCAACGCTGCCTATACATCGCTGTGGGGAGAGCCGCCCGAACGCATGCCCGACGCATTGCAAGTGTGGCAAGGCGACTGGCAGGAAGCGCCCGGTCTGGACGAATTGCGCCTGTCGTTGACGAGCGAAGATCTTCAACAGAAGGCTCGTGGTGTGATGTTTGGCCCCGACGGACAAGGCGCTGTGGCCTGGTCAGTCACTGCGCTGCGCGGCGGCAAGCGGATGGTGCGCTTTACAAAGCAGGAAAGCACACAACGGGTCGATCAGCCCCCTAGGGAACTGGCAGCAAAAGAAAGCGATTCAGTTCAGTGGCAGGACGATCGGTGGGCCTAGCGCGGCGGTGATACGTTCGCCTTCGGCCCCATAAAATACCATGCGATCAGGCCGATAACGGGCAGGAACGCCACGACCAGAACCCAGATGATCTTATTGGTTCTTTCCGCACCAGAGTTAATGATCTGTGCGATTGCCCAGACATCAAGTGCAAAAATTACAATCCCGATCAGGCCGTTGAACATATTGAGCTGCATTGCGCTCTCCGCAGACATTACTTTGCTTCATCACGTCAACGAGCCGGGCCCGCGACAGGTTCCGCACCTGCGCCGCTATTTCGCAAAAGGCCTGATCGTCAGCGATTTATTCAACTGGCGATCAGGCTACCGACTTCGACTTAAAGAACGTAGCGCGACAAATCGGCGGACCGGGACAGATCACCCAAATGCTTTTCAACGAAAGCGGCATCGACCGTGACGCTCTGTCCGTTCTGATCGGGCGCGGTGAAGGAAAGCTCCTCGAACACGCGCTCGATAACTGTGTAAAGACGGCGGGCGCCTATGTTTTCGACATTGGTATTTACCTCTGCCGCGATTCGGGCGAGCGAGGCGATACCATCCTCGGCAAAGGTGACAGTCACGCCTTCGGTGCCCAGAAGTGCCGTATACTGCCGGGTCAGCGCATTGTCCGTCTCTGTCAGGATGCGCACAAAGTCCTCTTCGGTAAGCGCACGCAATTCGACACGGATCGGAAGTCGCCCCTGCAATTCGGGCAAAAGGTCCGAAGGCTTCGCGACATGGAAAGCACCCGACGCGATGAACAGGATATGATCGGTCTTGACCGGACCATATTTCGTGCTGACGGTCGTGCCTTCGATCAGCGGCAGCAGATCGCGCTGCACGCCTTCGCGGCTGACATCCGCACCCCGCGCATCGGCGCGGGCGGAAACCTTGTCGATCTCATCTATAAAGACGATGCCGTTTTCCTGAACCGATTCCAGTGCGGCAGCCTTTACCGCCTCATCATCCAGCAGCTTGTCGGCCTCTTCCGCGATCAGCAATTCATAGCTTTCGGCGACGGTTACCTTACGTTTCACGCGACGCCCGCCGAAAGCCTTCATCAGCCCTGACAGGTCCATCATCCCCATGCCGCCCTGCTGGCCCGGCAGATCCATCATGCCAAGCGGGTTGGAGTTATCCTGAACCTCGATTTCGATCATCGTATCGTCCAGCTCTCCCCGCTTCAGCTTGTCGCGGAACATGTTGCGGGTCTGGTCGCGCGCGCCCTCGCCGGCAAGAACGGCGATCACACGATCCTCTGCCGCCTGATGGGCGCGGGCTTTAACATCCTCGCGCATCGTCTCGCGCGTTTCGATCATTGCAGCATCGGTCAGGTCGCGGATGATCTGTTCGACATCGCGCCCGACATAGCCGACTTCGGTGAACTTCGTCGCCTCAACCTTCACGAAGGGGGCATGGGCCAGCTTTGCAAGGCGCCTGCTGATTTCCGTTTTACCCACCCCCGTCGGGCCTATCATCAGGATATTCTTCGGATAAACCTCATCGCGCAGGTCATCCGAAAGCTGACGACGACGCCAGCGGTTGCGCAGCGCCACGGCAACGGCACGCTTGGCGTCTTTCTGGCCGATGATGAAACGATCAAGCTCGGATACGATCTCGCGCGGGGTCAGTTCAGTCATGATATCTCTTTTCAATTTCGCTGAATGGTCCTGGCCGGTCTTAGGCGCTTACGCTTCGAGTATTTCGACCGTCAGCTTGCCATTGGTGTAAACGCAAATGTCAGCGGCGATGGCCATCGCCTTGCGGGCGACCTCTTCAGCCCCGAGCTCTGTTTCCAGAAGTCCGCGCGCGGCGGCCAAGGCAAAGTTCCCGCCCGATCCGATGGCGGCAATGTCATGCTCTGGCTCCAGCACGTCGCCAGCGCCCGTCACGACGTAAAGCTGCGAGCCGTCCGTCACGATCAGCATGGCTTCAAGGTTGCGCAGATACTTGTCGGTCCGCCAGTCCTTCGCAAGCTCCACACAGGCGCGCTGCAACTGACCCGGAGCGGATTCCAGCTTCTTTTCCAACCGCTCCAGCAGGGTAAAGGCATCGGCGGTCGATCCGGCAAAACCCACCACGACGTCGCGACCACCGGGCGAAAGCCTGCGCACCTTCCGCGCGGTCCCTTTCATCACGGTCTGCCCGACGCTGACCTGACCGTCACCCGCCACGACGACCTTACCGCCGCGCTTTACGGCCAGAATTGTGGTGCCATGCCAGCCGGGGAATTTGTCATCCGCCATCATATTCTCCTTTGTTGCTGGTCAGATAGGTGTCTGAAATCTTGCCCGCAAGCCATTGCCGGAAGCAATTCCAAAGCATAACGTTACGCATGGTCGAAAGAATCCTGCGAATTCATCTTGATACGGAAATGGCAAAGCGTGCTAAGGCAGGCCATTTCAATTTTCTGGACAAGATCTGTTCCGCCGTCTCACGCCGCGGCTGGCTGTTCGAAATTGCGCCAGAAACGGACCTGCCGCCCGAACGCTATGTCTACGCCCTGCATCATATGAGCGGGCCGCAGCATAAGCGGGTCAAAATATTTCGCCGAACCTATTACTACCCCTTCTGGCATATTGAGATTGACCAGCAACGATGGCGTTGGGATGTGGTGAAGGCCGCGTTCCGCCCCAACCAGATCGACGCAGAGGAAGCGCGTGCATTCATCCACCATCTGCGCGCCAAGAACCTTCCGGGAATATCTCCCACCGAGCCCACCCATGTGCTGATACCGCTTCAGACGCGGTTGAACGAAACCCGGTCATTCCAGACAATGAGCCCGCTTCAGATGGTGGAATCGGTCGCGAATACGGGCAAACGGTGCATAGCCACCCTGCATCCAAATGGTGATTATTCGTCGCTGGAGCTGGCAGAGCTGGAGCAATTGGCGCGGCGCTATCCGAACCTGATGATAGGTGGCGACAGCAGGCAATTGCTTGCCGGGGCGGAATATGTGGCGACCCAGAACAGCTCTGTCGCAATGGACGCCTATCTGCTGGCGCGTCCGGTCGTGCTGTTTGCACAGATCGACTTTCACCACATCGCCCTGAACGTCGCGGAGATCGGCGTTGAGAAAGCCTTGCAAAACGCGCCCAAACACAAGGCGCATTACGCAAAGTACCTGTTCTGGCTGCTGCGCGAACAGGCCATTGACGCGATGGCACCCACTGCCGAACTGCGAATTCTCAACGCATTGAAAAAGGGCGGCTGGCCAATCTGACCGCCGCCCCAGATCTCATGCACTGTCAGGATCAGACGTTTTCGTCGATCCACGCTTTCAGCGCGGCCTTGGGTGCTGCGCCGATCTTGTTAGAGATGACTTTGCCATCCTTGAACATGAACAGTGCAGGAATGCCGCGAACGCCCATCGATGCGGGGCTTTCAGGGTTTTCATCCACGTTGACCTTAACGATCTTCACCTTGCCTTCATATTCGCTCGAAAGCTCTTCCAGCGAAGGGCCGATCTGTTTGCACGGGCCGCACCATTCTGCCCAGAAGTCGACGATAACTGGTTTGTCGGACTTGATCACCTCGGCGTCGAACTGGGCGTCGGTAACGGGTTGAGTGGCCATGACGGACTCTCCTGAATGGCTTGCCGGACGCACCGGCGGGAAAAGGTTAAACTAGAGCTAAGTAGCCTGCGGCACGGGGTCAAGGGCAGCAAGCGCGCGGTCAAGCAAAGCATGCGGCAGCCACATTAACTGTCGCAACGAGGTCCACAGAACGCCGACCTCTACTGATCTGTCGGGATAAAGCGGGGCGATGGCCGCGCGGTAGACAGCCATTTGGCGCAAAATTCCTTCGGGTGTTTTGTCAGCTATGTCTGGAACAGTCGCATTCGATTTGTAGTCGATGATGACAACGCGATCCGGCGCGACAATCAGCCTGTCGATAATTCCCCTGACCGGCCCGAACGTCCCTACGTTTACCACGGTTTCGACTTCGCTAAGCACCGTCGCACCATCAGGGACCGCAAAAACCTCTGCCAGATCGGGCGCGTCCAGCACCGCCGTCGCCTCGTAAATCAACCTGTCCAGCATAACGGAGTCGGGCAAGCCGCCCTCACCCCCGGCCAGCAGATCGCGGCTACGGTCTGTCCACTCATCGCGGGATAAATCCGGCAAGTTTTCCAGCAGCAGATGGAGGCGCGTGCCAAACAGCATGGCAGCGTGGGGGTCGTCACCGTCAGGCCCCGGCAGTGCCTTCGCCCCACCAAGTGCAGATGCCGTCTTTTGCGGGCTTCGCCTTGGTTGTTCGGGCGGATAGGTCCACAGCCACGGCGCATCCTGCTTTACCGTATCCTGAACCGGCTTGCGTTCGGCGGCCTGCGGCCAATCGCCAAAGCTATAGCGCGTGACGGGGCCAAGCCCGCCTTCGAAGGTCGACTTGTCCAGATCCGCGCGCGCCACGCCTTCGCGGATCATCGAATACCAGCTTTCGTCACCCGCCCCCACGTCGCCGGCCGAAGCGACGATCAGCCAGCTTTCCGCGCGGGTCATCGCGACATAAAGCAGCCGCTTGCGTTCTTCCGCGTCCAGCCGCGCGGCTTCTTCGACTTCGGCTTGTGCGAAGTCCGGGCGTTCCCCACTGCGTCCGGACAGCATCGGTATGCCATCCTTGGGCCGCAGCAGTTCGGGCGGCCGGTATGACCGGCGCTTGTGTGTGTCGGGCAGAATAACGACCGGACTTTCCAGACCTTTGGAACCATGAACGGTCATCACCCGTATCAGACCGGCACCGGAACCCGGCTGGCGCCTGACCTCGACATCGTCGGCCGACAGCCACACCAGAAAGCCGGTCAGGGACGGAACCTCTGTCCGTTCATAGGCAAGCGCCTGCGTCAGCAGTTCGTCAATGCCATCTTCCGCCTCAGGGCCCAGACGGGCCAGCAAACGTTCCCGCCCGCCATGCCGCCCAAGCAAGCGAGAAATCAGCTCGAATGGCCGCAGCTGCGAATTGTCGATCATATCGCCCAGCAACTCGCGGGCCTCCTGATGATCCGACGCCCGCAGACGAGCCCACAGGTATTCGCGCGGCTTCCGGCCATGTGCCAGGCGGAACAGCGCGTCTTCATCCAGCCCGATCAGCGGTGATCGCAACAGGGCGGCCAGTGAAAGATCATCTTCCGGCGTGGCAAGAAAGTTCAGCATCGCCCGAATGTCCTGAACGGCAAGTTCTGCCGCCAGCTTCAGCCTGTCAGCGCCCGCAACCGGAAGGTCCGCGGCCTTCGATGCCCGGATGATCTCTCCGAACAAGGCTGTCTGCCGCCCTTGCACAAGGATCAGAATGTCGCCTGCATCCAGCGGACGCACGCCGTCGCGCGTCATGATCGACGTGCCAGAGACGGGATCGAGCATCCCCTTAAGCTGACGCGCGATCTCCTCTGCCAGCAGTGTCGGCGCGGCATCGGGGGCAAGCTGGTCGACCGGATCCTCCCACGCTGTTTCATCGGGATCGTCAGCCGGTGCGATTTCGGGCCAGATATCCACCCGTCCCGGACGCTCGCCAAGAAAGGCCCGGTGATGGCTGGCCTGACCAAGGCCCTTGCCTGCATCATCTGCAAAGGTGGCATCGACCGCCGACAAAATGGCGGGCGAAGAGCGGAACGAAAACTTAAGATCAAGCCGCTGCATCGGCCGCTCGACGGCGGCAAACGCGCTTGAAAACTCGTCGCGACGCGACTCGAAAACGGCAATATCCGCACCCTGGAAGGAATAGATCGACTGTTTCGGATCGCCGACCACAAAAAGCGTGCGCAGCCTGTCCGACTGCCCCGCCGTAAATTCCGCCGTCAGGTGCTCGATCACCCGCCACTGTTCGGGCGAGGTATCCTGCGCCTCATCCACAAGGATATGGTCGATACCGCCATCCAGCCTGAACAGGACCCACTGCGCCATCGCCGCATCTGACAACAGCGCCCCTGCCCGCGTGATCAGATCGTCGAAATCCAACCAACCCGCCGCAGCCTTTCGCTGCTGATAGCGGCGCGAAAACGCTCGCCCGAAACGAAACAGGGCAGCGGAACGGTTGACGAAATCAAGTGCGATACGCTGCGGGCGGGTCTCTGTCACTCGGGAAATCAACTCATCAAACTGATCCATAAATGGGGCACAGGTGCCCTCTCGCAGCGCCCTTGTGGGGATTTTGCCGATCTTTGGGCCGAACGGGTTCCCGGCACCCGACCCGAACAGAAGCGCGCCTTCCAGCGTCGCCAGGCCAGCCATGTCCGGCGCATTCCAATTGACGCTTTGCAGCTTTCGGGCAAGGTCGATATCCGTCTTGCCGCCCGTCGCCAAAGCACCGATGAAAGAGCCGATCCAAGCCCCTTCATCGCCCTCAAAAACCTCGGCCAGCAAGGCACGCTCTGTCAGGCCCGCGCGCAAGCCGCTTGCCTCGCGAAGCTTCGCCTCTGCGTCGTCGGGCAACACACCGCGCGACAATTGCGCAAGCAGCGTATCCAGCCGCTCGCCCGAGTGTATCGCCGTAATGTCCCGGATTTCCGGCACGTTTTCTGCTGCCATTTCCTGCAGGATTTCATCGCGCAACAGGCTGGCCGATCTGTCATCCAGTTCGGCGAAACCATGCGGAACGCCTGCCTCTAACGGGAAACGGCGCAGCAACGCGGCGCAGAAGCTGTGGATCGTCTGAACCTTCAGCCCGCCCGGAGTCTCGATCGCAAGTGCAAACAGGCGTCGCGCCGATGCAAGGTCCGGTACCCCCGATACGCCCAGTTCCGCCAAGGCTTTCGCCAATGCCTCGTCAGGAAGCATCGCCCATTCGCCCAGGCGTTTCAGCAGGCGGTTCTGCATCTCTGTCGCTGCGGCTTTGGTGTAGGTCAGGCACAAAACCCGCTCTGGCCGGGTGCCTTCCAGCAGAAGCCGCGCAACGCGATCGGTCAGAACCCGCGTCTTGCCGGAACCCGCATTGGCCGTCAGCCAGGTTGATTTCGCAGGATCTGCCGCCGTGATCTGGCGAAGGGTCGCGTCATCTGCGGGCCGCTTAGTCATGATCACCGACCTTGATTTTGACCGGTGCATCACCGACACCCCATTCGCCATAGCGGGACAGGTGGTCATAATCGCTGCTGTCTGCAGCCTTTTGCATCGCACGCCGTGCCGTGAAGCCCTGCCCGCCCTGCAAATAGTGCTTGGCGAGGATCACAAATCTCGCCCATGTCTCCTGCGCGTCTTCTGGCGAAAACTTCCGCGGATGCGTGGCACCCTCACCGCCAAGCTGGATATAGCTGACGCCTTCCACACCCACCGGCCCAAGCGCGGGAAACGCCCCCATCTGCACCATCGCGGCTTCCAGCATCAATTGCTTGTCGAAATGCGCCATCTGCTTCTCGGTGGGTGGCGGACCCGATTTATAGTCATAAACATGCGCCGAGGCCCCGCCATCCAGACGGTCAATCCGATCAGGTTTGGCCGTCAGGTGCAGGTTCAGGCCCGGCACGGGAATGCGATGTGTCGCCTCGACCACCAATGGGGCGCCACGTTGCAGACGCCTGTATTCATCACGGGTGACCTGGTCGGCGATCTTTTCCATCCGCGCCTGCCAAAAAGCCCGCGCCGCAGGCCACGGCACCTGATCTTCCAGCACTGTCCGCGTGGTCTGCACAAAGCGCTCGCGCAGTTCTTCAAGCGATATGTCAGCGGCAGGGGGCGGTGTCAGCAATGCCTCGGCAACCTCGTGCAGAACCTGACCGCGAAGCTGCGCGCCCGGTTCTGGCCGCAGCGGGTCCAGCGGGCGCAGGTTCAGCACCTTCGCGGCGTAAACCGCATAGGGGTCGCGTATCAGGGTTTTGACCTGTGTCACCGATATTGTGTCAAAGGCGGGTGCAGGGGGAACGGGCGCAGGGCGTGGTGCCGGTTCGATCGCAAAGCGGGGCTGCGCAAGCTGGCGGGCAAGCGAAATCCACCGATCGCCCCTTTCGCGCATTGCCGTCAGGGCCTGTGGACCGGAGCGTTCTGGCAAACCGCTCATCAGATTCGTCAGCCTGTTCAGCCAGCGTGACGGAATGGTTTCCGCGTCGGCATCGCGCCTCGCCCGGCTCAGAACAACCTGTGGCGCGGCGATGGCCTGCTGAAAATCATGCGCCGACAGACCGATCTGACGCTCTGGCAGCGTAAGCCCGGCCTCGGCCCGCATGGCGCGGGACAACCACGGGTCGGGCGGAAGGGCCTGCGGCCAGCTGCCTTCGTTCAGCCCAGCGAGGATGATGATTGCACCATCAGAAAGGTTTGCCTCTGTCCGGGCCTCTCGTGGGCCACAGGCACGGATCAGCAGATTTTCGCGGCCACGCACGCGCACCGCCTGAGCAGCCAGTCGGCTGTCGATCAAGCTGGCGTAATCGCGCGGATCCATCGGCTGGGCGAGTTCGGAATGATCGGAAAGGTGCCGCATCGCGGATTCCGCAGCATATCCTGCCGGACCATTCCACAGAGCCGAATTTTCAACCTTGCCGCCCGGCCCCGCCGCCAGCAGGCCGGCCAGCCGCAAATGGTCCGCCATACGATCCGGCACCGGCCGTTCACCGCAATCATCTTCCCATTCTTCGGTCAGTCTGAGGATGCTGGAAAGCCAACCGACCCAAACCTTGCGGTTATCATCACCCTTTTCAGCCCATTTCTGCAAACTGGTCGCGTCGGGAAAAGCTGGCCCGTTCCGGCGCAGTTCCAGCTCCAGCTCACGCGTTTGCCGCAGCGACTCTCCGTGGCCGTTCTCGTTTCCGGTTGCCGTGATCGGTTGTTTCAGCAACACCAGAAGCATGTCGATGCCGAGCTTTTGCCCAAAGACCGATGCGACATGGCGCAGGAACAGCCCCTGAGGCGAAAGCTGCACCGGTTGGCCCGCGCTGTCATCTATCGCCAGGTTCCAACGGTCAAGTGCGGCGTCTACACGGCGAACGATGCCCCGGTCCGCTGCGAACAGACGGACCGGCTGACCACGGGTCATCGCATCGCGAATAAGAACAGCGATGGCATCTGCTTCCTCTTGCGGTTGATCGGCCTCGATCAGGCTAAGACCGGCAGTGGGTTCCATCAGGTCAGGCAGTTCCGGCCCCTCTGCAATCCACTGATCCGTCACCGGCGCGGGACGCAAAGCCAGCGACACCAGTTCGTTGCGACGGTTTTCCGGGGTTTTGGCCCAGGGACGAACGCCTTTACCGCGAAGCGCCGCCAGCCTTGCCTGCGGATGATCGTCAGCATCGCTTATAATTGACGACCAGACCTCCTCCGGCTGCGCAAAGTCATATCCGGGCAGAACCACCGCACCCAAAGGCTGCATCGCCAAAGCTTTCAGGAACATCCGCGTCGCCCCGTGCGAACCGGTTGATCCCACTGCCACAACAGGTGCTGACGGAACATCTTTCCCCTGCTGCCATGCCTCTGACAGTATCTCTGCCATCCGGCGTTGCCGCGCGGGTCCGTCGACCGGCGGATCGGTCAGGTAGAATCCAGCCGCAATCCGCAAAAAGGCAAGCGAGCGCTGCCAATGCGCCGCATGTTCCCTGATGTCGATCTTTGAAAGGCTTTCGATATCGCAGCCCTCGGTCTGCATCTCGCCCATCAGCATCGCCAGCGATTCCGACAGCGCAGGAATGGACTGGCCTGCACCCAGCGATGGCTCACGTTCCAGCAGGTGGGCAACCAGCCGACCCAGTTGCAGCGTTCGAGCCAACGAAGAAGCGGGCTGACCCGGAAGATCGGCACCCAGATCGGTCACCATCCTGAGCCGTGGCAACAAAACGGGCCCATGCGCCGCCGCATATTCATCAAATGCCGCGCGCAGACTGACCATTGTGCGACCGGCATTCACATAGACAGTGATCGCAGCCAGTGCTTCGGGGGGCTTGCCAGCCGTCCGCGCCATCAGCCCCTCGACGACACCGCGGCAGAAATCGGCGCCCGGTGGCAGCGCGAATGTTCCATTGTCCCAGTCAGACCACATGTTCGGCCAACATCGCCTCTGCCAATGGGATCGTTTCCGGGCGGCCAAGGTCGCACCAACCGCCGGGATGGGTGACACCGTAAGCGCGGTTATCCCCGATCAGAAGGTCCCAAAGCTTGTTTAGAGAGAATGTCTCGTCACTTATTTCGGCCAGCCGTTCAGTCTTGAGCATATGGCAACCGGCATAGACGAAATCACCCTTGCGACTGATGCGGCCAGTGTGATCAAGGCTGAAATCACCCGGCCCGATCCGACCGCGGGCACGGTCATGCGGCACCAGCATCAACAGCGCATCCATCCGCTGCGGGTCCCAGGCCATCTGCAGCGCCGACAACGGATTCGGGCCGGTCCAGATGACATCCGGGTTCAGCGTCATCACAGGACCATCGCCCAACAACGGCAAGGCCTTGCGCAAGCCGCCGCCCGTTTCCAGAAGCAGATCCGCCTCATCCGAAATGCCGATGCCGCTACCGGAAAGGTGATCGTGGATTTGCTGGCCCAGATAATGCGTATTCACCACCATCTTCGAAACACCTGCATCGCGGCCCATGTCAATCGCCCGATCCAGCAAGCTTTTCCCCTCAACCTCGATAAGCGGCTTCGGCACTGTATCGGTCAGGGGCGCCATGCGCGTTCCCTTGCCTGCGGCAAAGATCATCAGCGGCGGCATTGCGAACCAATCCTTTCAATCGTAGCGGCGTCGGGCGGCGGCATCTGTTCGATCAGCGCGGAGAGTTCTGTCAGTTCCGGCGCCTGCAACTCTCGCTGTATCAGGGACCAGACATGGGGCATGAACTGAAGGTAGCGCGATTTTCCCTCGACCAGACAAAGGCGCGTGAAGATGCCCATGATGCGCAGATTGCGTTGCACCCCCAACAGCGCAAAGGCCGCGCGGAACCTGTCTGCATTCAGTCCCGTGTCCTGCATAAAGCGCGTGATCGCAGCCTGTTCGACTTCGGGCGGAATTTCACGTCGCGCATCATGCAGAACGGAAACCAGATCATAAGCCGGATGCGTCTCGACGGCGTCCTGAAAATCCAGCAGGCCAAGACGGTCATCCGGGGTCAGGATGATGTTTTCCGCGTGAAAATCCCGCAGACCCGTTACGGGCGGCAGATCGGCGCACAGGTCGGCGTGAAGTCGGGCGATGGCCGGCGCGATTTCATCTGCTGCCGCCTGCACCTCTACCCCAGCCCCCGCCGCCTTCGGATACCACTCGGCAAACATGCCCACCTGACGCGCCATCTCAGGCCCGTCCAGAACCCTGACGCCGGGTGCAGGTGGAAAACTGGCGAGCCGCGCCAGCAGGGCCGCGATACGGTGATAGAGGTCACCCGCCCTATCAGGCGATGTCTCTATCACGCGGGCGATCTGTGCGTCGCCAAAGTCTTCCAGCAGGGCAAGACCGACGGCCTTATCAGTTGCAATCACCTTCGGCACGTCAAAGCCGCGCTGCGAAAGCCAGTCGGTCATCGCCAGATAGCGCAGCAGCGTGTCTGCGTCCGAATCCATCAATACAGCGGTGTCGTTTCCGCGCTTCAGCCGGAAATAGCGCCGGGCGGACGCGTCACCCGCC
The DNA here is from genome assembly GCF_027913035.1 of Paracoccus albus. NCBI lineage: Bacteria > Pseudomonadati > Pseudomonadota > Alphaproteobacteria > Rhodobacterales > Paracoccaceae > Paracoccus > Paracoccus albus. The sequence goes on along the minus strand of NZ_CP115775.1, from coordinate 2,999,739 downwards.
AGAAATGATACCTCTGCATCGGCCCAACCCGCAGATTGCGCAAAAACCGCCCGTTCCCCTGCACGCCGCATCCGCGCCCAGGTGATGGCGTCACCCTCTGCCTCGATACGCCGAAAATCAGGGTTTTCATGCGACCGAAATCGCAGCTTCAGGGCGTTTTCCACTGGCGCCATCCGGTCGGGCCATTCGATCAAAGCTATAGCGTCCGGCATCGCATCCAGCAGGCCAAGTTCTTCAACTTCCGCAACATCACTCAGCCGGTAAAGATCGGCGTGCCATATCGGCGGTTCGCCATCATATGTTTGCACCAGCGTGAATGTCGGGCTTGGAACTTCCTCTGCCGGGCTTTCAAGCCGTGCGCGGATCAGGGCGCGGGCGAAATGCGACTTGCCTGCGCCCACCGGGCCGTCCAGTAAAATCGTATCGCCTGCGCGCAAATCGGGCGCAAGCGCACGGGCAAACGCGGTCGTCAGTTCCGCATCGCCCGTCAGAGTCAATAGGGCTGCGGCCATGCGCGGTTCAGATCATCAATGGCGGATTTAAGATCGTCCGTGATTGTCGCCTCCAGCCCAGGAAGCTGGTGTTCAAGCTGCGCCGCAGAAGTCGCGCCAAGGATCGGAATGACCGGGAACGGACGTGTCCGCAGCCACGCAAGTGCCATGTGAATCGGGTCAATGCCCGACATCTGCGCCAATTGGTGATAGCTGTCCACGGCCTTATGCGCCCGCTCGGTCATACGGCCGCCCAGATTGCCCGCGCCGCCCGCAGCGATATCGACCGCCGCGCGGCTTCCCTCTGGCACGGCGCCGCCCTGATACTTTCCTGTCAGCAAGCCAGCAGCCAACGGCGAATAGGCCAGCAAGGTCACGCCCTCATTCACTGCAACCTCGGCCAGATCGGTGTCATACAGGCGGTTGAGCAGCGAATATTCGTTCTGGATAGCGGCCACGCGCGGCGCGTGCAGTCTTTCGGCGGTATCGATCCAGCGGGTCGTGCCCCAAGCGGTTTCATTCGACAAGCCGAAGGAACGGATCTTTCCAGCCTGCACAGCATCGGCAAGTGCACGCAGCACCTCGCCCATATGGTCGATATTTTCCTGCCGACGCTGATCCGATGGATCGTAGTGCCAGCTTTGGCGAAAGGCGTAACTGCCGCGCATCGGCCAGTGGATCTGGTACAGGTCGATCATATCGGTCTGCAGTCGCTTCAGCGAGGCATCAATCGTGCGGGCGATGATCTTGCCATCATAGCCCTCTCCATCGCGGACGACGCTGCCATTGCCCGTGACCTTGGTTGCGATTTCGATGTCGTCGCGGCGGCCGGTTCTGGCGATCCAACTGCCGATGATCTCCTCTGACCGGCCCGCCGTTTCCTTGCGGACCGGGTTGACCGGATACATCTCTGCGCAGTCAAGGAAAGTGATGCCAGCATCAAGCGCCAGATCAATTTGCTGATGCGCATCCACTTCGTCGGTCTGATTGCCGAAGGTCATCGTTCCCAGGCAAAAAGAGCTTACTTCGACATCGCTTTGGCCAAGCTTTTCGCGTTCCATGCCGTCTCCTGTCATTTTGGCGGGAAGCTACCTGCTGCCGGGACCGATGGAAAGCCCGGAGCTAGTGCTGCGCCCCGCCGCGGGCAGCCGACGTCAGGACGACGGTGCGATCATCAACGGGCAATGGCCTGATCGGCTCTATCCGGAACAGCATTGAAAAGACAAACTCCGTTTCGCTTGTCTTGATGTCGGCCTCTGATTCAAGCTGCATCGCAAAAGCCTCGATCAACTGGCTGCCCAGACCTGTGCCTTCGTGGTGGGGCTGGTCTTCGCCCATAGAGTTTGCGACTTCCAGCCGGGCCATTTCCTCGCCCTCATGGGTCAGATGCACGCGTACCCAGGGACGATCATGCCCTTTTGGCGTCCCCGCATACTTCAGAGCATTGGTAAATGCCTCCGTCGTCAGCAAGGTCAGCGGAACGGCCTGATCCGGCGGCAAAATAAGCGGCGCAAGTTCCGTTTCTATATCCAGCCGACGGTCCGGGCCGATTGTGGCGCGCGTCATCTGGTTGATGATTTCAGACATCAGCCTGTCAGCCTGAACGGATTCCAGATGCTCTGCCTGATACAGATTTTTGTAAATAGAGGCGAGCGCGGCCACCCGGTCCTGAACCGAACGCAAGGTGCGCTTGGCATCGGCGTCCTCAATCACACGGCCCTGCATCGAGATGATCGAGGCGATAAGCTGAAGGTTGTTCTTGACGCGGTGATGAACCTCTTTCAGCAGCACCGTCTTATCGTCAATCGCGGCTTCAAGTGCGGCCTCATCCCTGTTCAGGATCCGGACCATATTATGGAACGTCCGCGAAACATCGGCGATCTCGGTCGGGGCATCTTCCATAATACGCGGGGGCGCGGCCCTGTCACCGACTGCAAAGCGGCGCATCTGGCCGCGCAATTCCCGAACATGGCGCAGAACAAGCCGGTAGACCGCGTAATACGCAACGCCAAGCGACACGGCCCACAGGGCAATCGCAAACAGAACCGCTGTCAGCTTGGTCACACGATAACCCTGAACGCCCGCTTCCGTCGGGCTGTAGCTACCCAGTGCATAGACCAGCCCCGGCACGACCGATACGACAGCGAAAACCCGCTGCTCTCCGGTTTCGGTGATGTCGGTGAAGGTCGTTTCAGCCCGGACGATAAGGTCTTCCAACGTCTGACCACGCGGCAAGGCACCGCTGATATCTTCCATCACGCCATCATCCGCCGACAGAATATCGCCGTCAGAGTTGAACGTGATCGTCCGTGCCCCTGCGCTGCCATAGATGGAGCTGTGCGTGGATTGCAGCAGTTCCTGCGACAGGGACACGGCGACATATCCCAGCAACTCGCGGTCGCGGTAGAGCGGCTGGCCCACAACAACAACCTCTTGCCCGCTTACGGCACCGCGACGCATCGGCACGACCATCGTGGTGGGATTTGCCACAAAGTGTTCATATGCTGCAAAGCCCGTCAGATCGCGCGTTTCTTCGCCCGAATTACAGAACGTGATGCCGTCAAGCTGAACAAATCCCGCATAGACATAGGTCGCGCCCCGCTCGGCAAAGCTTTTGAGCATCCGAGAACACGCTTCGGGATTTTCGATATCCCGCAAAACAGCCGGTCCAAGGGCGTCGGCCGTGCCAAGCGCACTTTGGAACAAGGCACGCTCACCCGCAGCGGCAGCGCCCGTCCGCCCGACAATGGCAGTTTCGGCTGATCGTTCCGCCTCACCGGACAGATATAGCGTCTGAATAAGCGACATCAGACCGATGGGCAGAATCGCCACCGAAAGAAGCGCAGCAAGCCGAAAGCCGAGACCCTTGGCAAATTGGTAAGTCTCGGTCAGCCACATGCGCCAGCCTGCCTCAACGCATAACGGGCGAGTTCGCAGCCATCGCGGCAAGCGTCGCGCGATCGGTCATCTCAAGCTCCTCGCCATCTTCAAGCTGAAGCAGTTCGGCAAGGCGGCGGCGCCCCCGATTGGCACGCGACTTTACCGTGCCGACTGCCACGCCGGTCATGTTCGCGGCTTCCTCATAAGAAAAGCCGGATGCGCCAACCAGAATCAGCGCCTCGCGCTGTTCGTCCGGAAGCTGGGCGAATGCCGCGCGGAAGTCAGTCATCGCCAGCCGCCCGTCATGTTCAGGCCGCGTCGCAAGACGAGCTGCGTGGACGCCATCAGCATCCGAAACCTCGCGTTTCGTTTTACGGCGGGCAGAATAAAAGGTGTTCCGCAGAATCGTGAAAAGCCATGCACGAAGATTCGTGCCGGGCTGGAACTTGTCCATATTGGTCCATGCTTTGACGATGGTGTCCTGCACAAGGTCGTCGGCGGATGCGCCGTCACGGGTCAGCGAGAGGGCAAAGGCGCGCAGCGCGGGCAGATGGTCAACCAACTCGTCGCGCGGAGATGCGCCAGACGAACCGGTCTGGGTGCGTTTCGCTTTGTCTGACATGGGTTACTCCTGCTCGCGCAGCTGTTTCAGCAGGTCAAGGAAGCGATCCGGCACCTCTTCCTTGGCGTCCTCCTGGTAGACCCGCTTAAGGTTTTCGTCGATCTGCTTTTCCAGAGCGGCTTTTTTTCGCTCGTCCCGCTTGGTGACCATATTATGTTTAATCCCGACTGACTTGTGCGCATCCCGCTCAACCGATAGATCATAGACTGGTTCCACCAGGGGCCGCGATGATAGAGGTTTATATGTCTTCTGCCGACCTTGCCAAGTCCATCGGGCAAGAGCTGCCGTTTCTGCGCCGCTATGCACGTGCGCTGACGGGCAGCCAATCCGCTGGCGACAATTATGCTGCCGCCACGCTGGAGGCCATTCTGGCTGACCGCAGCCCGCTTGAGGGCGTTGATGTGCGTGTCGGCCTGTTTCGTGCCTTCCACGCAATCTGGGAATCCAGCGGCCAGCCCGTTGCAGACGCAGACGGCGGTGCCCGTGGTCAACGCGCACAGGTTCACCTGTCCGGTCTGACGCCAAACTCGCGTGAGGCGCTGCTGCTGAACACGATCGAGGGGCTGCGCCCTGATGAAATCGCAAAGGTCATGCAGATCTCGCCCGAAGAGGCGGAAGAGCTGGTGCAGACCGCGATGAATGAAATGGGCAATGCCCTGCGCGGCAAAGTCATGGTGATCGAAGATGAAACGATCATCGCGATGGATCTGAAGGGCATCGTACAGGCGATGGGCCATGAGGTGACAGGCATCGCGCGCACGCATACTGCGGCTGTTCAGCTTGCCAAGGAAAAGCGTCCTGATCTGATTCTTGCCGATATTCAGCTTGCCGATGGTTCTTCCGGTGTCGACGCCGTGAATGAACTGCTGTCGACGCTTGGCGATATGCCTGTGATCTTTATCACGGCGTTCCCCGAACGTCTGCTGACCGGCGACCGGCCCGAACCTGCCTTCCTGATCTCGAAACCATATACCGAAGATCAGGTAAGTTCTGCCGTCAGTCAGGCCATGTTCTTTGCCTCGACCGAAGGGCTGGAGGCCAGCTGAGCGAACTGGGCATCTTTCTGGTGGCGACGCCGGGGCTGGAGCAGCCGCTGGCCGATGAAGCGCGTCAGGCAGGCTTTAGCGACCCGCAGGTCATAGCAGGCGGCGTGGAAACGCGTGGCGGCTGGCCCGAAGTCTGGCGGGCCAATCTTGCCCTTCGCTGTGCGACCCGTGTGCTTGTCCGTATTGGCGAGTTTCGCGCCATGCACCTGGCGCAGCTTGATAAGCGGGCGCGAAAGTTTCCCTGGGCCGATTTTCTGCAAAAGGACATTCCGGTCAGGGTAGAGGCCACGACGCGAAAATCCCGCATCTACCATGCCGGCGCGGCCGCGCAGCGTATCGAACGCGCGATCCGGGAGGAATTGGGCGCGCCGATCAGCAAGGATGCCTTGGTCGTCGTCAAACTGCGGATAGAGGATGATCTGGCCACAATCAGCCTCGATTCATCGGGTGAAAGCCTGCACAAGCGCGGTCACAAGGAAGCCGTCGCCAAAGCACCCATGCGCGAGACGATGGCGGCGGCCTTCCTTCGCGAATGCGGTTACGTCGGCACGGAATCTGTGTTCGATCCAATGTGTGGCTCTGGCACATTCGTTATCGAAGCCGCAGAGATCGCGGCAGGACTGATGCCCGGCAGAAGCAGAAACTTCGCGTTCGAGCAGTTTGCAAGCTATGATCCCGCAGCATTCCGCACGATGGAATCCGCTTCCAAGTTTAAAACACCCTCACAACGTTTCTACGGTGCCGACCGCGATGCAGGTGCCGTCAGAATGAGCGTGGCAAACGCCGATCGCGCGGGGGTCGGCGACTGGTGCAGCTTTGCACAAGGGCAGATCGCAGATGCCGCCCCTCCTGACGGGCCGGCCGGGCTGGTTATCATCAACCCGCCATACGGCGCTCGCATCGGCAATAAAGGTCCACTATTCGGTCTTCATGCCGCGATGGGCGAGGTTTTGCGCAGCCGGTTCAGGGGTTGGCGAGTGGGGATCGTGACGTCAGAACCCGCTTTGGCCCGCGCGACCGGGCTGCCGTTCAAAGAACCGGGGCCATTCGTGGCGCATGGCGGGCTGAAGGTCAGGCTGTACCAGACCGGCCCACTTTAATCCTGCGCTGCCGCCTCTTCCCGCAGTGACCGCCGCGCTTCTCTCGCTGCTGCAACGCGGCGGCGGCGGCGAAGCTCTACATTGAATACCGCGCCGAGCATGACGGAGAATGCAGCCAGATAGAACCACATCAGCAAAGCGACCACAGCACCGATAGAGCCGTAGATCCGGTTGTAGCTGTTAAAACTGCCGAGATAGGCCGAAAAGGCCAGTGAGGCGAGACCCCAGGCAATCGTCGCGACAACCGAGCCCCATGTAAAAATCGCTGTTCGCGGCGTGCGGACATTTGGGCCGTAACGATACAGAATCCCGATGCCTATCATCACGATCAGCAGCATTCCGGCCCAAGGCAGCGCGGTTATCAGCCACGCCCGGAACGGCCCAAGCGCAAACATGTTCAGCACGATCGGCACGACAACGATCGTCACAAGCCCCATGAAAACCACACCGACAATCGCCAGCGTCAGGATGTAGGCGAGCACAAAGCCGAAAACCGTCGAATGCGCCCGAACGCCGTAAGCGGCGTTTAATCCGCGAACCAAGGCATTCACGCCTGCGCGGGCCGCCACGGTCGCAATCATAAACGATAAGAAAGTCGTCCATCCAAGCTTCGTTCGCCCGCCAGATACCAGCGAATCCACCTGAACCTGCAGGATCGCCATCGCTTCCGGCGGGACAAATTCCTCGGCAACATGAACATAGTCCTGAATGACAGTCGGATCGTACCAGACGCCCCAGAAGGCGATGATCGCGGCAAGTCCCGGAAACACAGCGAACATCGCGTAAAATGCAACGCCGGCTGCGATAAGACCCATATGAATCTTATCCATCCGTTCGCCAAGTGCGAGAATGAATTGCCAGATATCGCGAAGTGGCGCAATCAAGTCGCCCATGATGACTGCCCGCTGTTTTTCCGCAGTGTCAGCCTTTGCAGGGCGAAGTTCAACCGTCCGTGATGCTCATGTAGCGTGACCATACGGCACTATCGCCCATTTTCGCGACGAATTCTTTATGCGCAGCCTTTTCAGCGTCGCTTAATCTGCCCGGCAAGGGCGAAGGTCGTTGCCGGGCCGTGGCCTTTTCCTGGTTTTCACCTTCTGCCGCCCCGGCCTGTTTGATCGGCTGGGGGGCCGCCAGCACCAGATCGGGCTGCCTGCCGCCGATCAGTTCCAGATAAACCTCAGCCAGAATTTCACTGTCGAGAAGCGCGCCATGCAGGGTTCGGGCAGAGTTGTCGATGCCATATCTGCGGCACAACGCGTCCAGCGAGTTCTGAGCGCCGGGAAACTTTTCCTTGGCCAGTGCCAGCGTATCCAACGCTCGCGACCATGGCAGTGTGGCGCGCCCGCATCGCTTGAGTTCCGCATTCATGAACTTCATGTCGAAACTGGCATTATGAATCACCAGTTTCGCGTCCGGGCCGATAAAGTCCAGAAATTCGTCGATAACTTGTGAAAAAAGGGGTTTGTCTTGCAGGAATGCGGTTGTCAGCCCGTGAATGGCGACCGCTTCATCGGGGACGTCGCGCTCCGGGTTGATGTATTTGTGGTAGGTCCGGCCCGTGGGAAGGTGGTTGAACAATTCAACTGCGCCGATCTCCAGCAGGCGATCACCCGATGAAGGATCAAGGCCCGTCGTTTCGGTATCCATCACGATTTCACGCATTCTGACCCTCAAGTATCTCGCTGCAAATTGCGTCGACCGCGCGCCGGGCGGACTCCAATGTATCGCTGGGGATGACCCAATCTGCACGCACCCTTTTTTCGGCGTCCGGCATTTGTCGTGACAGGATCATCTCAAACGTCTCTGCCGTCATGCCGGGCCGTGCCAACACGCGCGCCTTCTGCGTCTTGGCATCGGTTGAGACAACCGCGACGCCGTCAAGCTGCTTCTCTGCCCCTGTCTCAAACAGCAGCGGAATATCAAGCACAGCTATCCTTGCTCCGTCATTCTCAGCACGGGCGATGAACGCCTTGCGATCCGCGGCAACAAGGGGATGCACGATCGTTTCCAACCGGCTGAATCCATCTGGATCAGCCGCCAATGCGGCTTTCAGCGCTGCACGATCTATTGCGCCGTCATTCAGGGCAGCGGGAAATGCTTCGGACACCCGTTGCACAGCCGCGCCACCTTTTGAATAAAGTCGATGGACGGCTTCATCTGCATCCCAAAGCGGGTGACCTCTTTCCACAAACATCTTGCCGGTCGTGGATTTTCCCATACCGATGGATCCGGTCAGGCCCAGACGAAATATCACAAGACCGCCTGGCGCAATGCGTCGTCAACCTCTGGCCGTTGACCGAACCACCGCTCAAACCCCGGCGCGGCCTGATGCAGTAGCATACCCAAACCGTCCACAACCGTGCAGCCTCGTGTCTGCGCCTCTGTCAGAAAATCTGTCATCAGCGGGGTGTAAACGAGGTCCGTTACCAGAGCACTGCTTTGAAGCGCGTCAAATGGAACGCGCAGGGGTGGCTTTCCTGTCATGCCCATCGAGGTCGCATTGACGACGGTATGCGCGCCGTCCAGCATATTACCGATTTGAGCCCAGTCATAGACAACGACTTTGGCGCCGAACTCTGCCTTTATCTGCTCCGCCCGGATCTTCGTGCGGTTGGTAATCCGCAGCTCTGGCGCGCCGCTTTCAAGAAGCGAGGCCACAACCGCGCGGGCCGCACCGCCCGCACCGATAACCGCCGCCGCACCCCGCGCCGCAGACCAGTCCGGGGCGTGTTGCTTCAAATTGGCGATGAAGCCGAAGCCATCGGTATTGTCGGCGTGTATCTTGCCGTCCTCATGGAAAATCAGCGTATTGGCCGCGCCGATCAGCGCCGCGCGATCCGTAATGATGTCAGCGATCTGAAGAGCTGTCTCTTTATGCGGAATCGTAAGGTTGGCACCGACAAAGCCCATCTTTGGCAGCATTCGAAGCACATCGCTCAGATGCTCTGGCCGTACGGGTATCGGAATATAGTCGCCGGGCAGATCATAGCGGTCCAACCAGTGCCGGTGCAAACGGGGAGAGCGTGAATGCGCAATCGGCCAGCCAATGACCCCGGCCAGTGGGGCATGCTGAACGTTTTGTTCACTATGGCTCGATATGCTGGCTGTCATAAACTCTTGGATACCCCCTGTTAGGAACTGTTGAAAGGGAAAACCATAGCGCCCGGTGTTGCTAACCTTCGGGATCAGTCTGTGGACAATTCTGTGAGTCCGCAAGCGCCCGCGACTGCCAGTGTAAATCCCTCGCGAACCTTTCAAGAACGACGCTGAATTATCCACAATGGTATGACGCAGCCGCGTGTATCCCCAGCTTGTGGATTGTCGATATGGTTCATTTTAATAAATTGTTTTTATTATATTTTTCAAAATTCTAAACTGTTTCGCTTGTGGATATTGCAAGGAAATTCGGGTAATCCTGTCGCCCACAGGTCCTACAAATACATCATCTTTCTTCTTTCTTTCTTTATGATTAAAGGAAGAGAGCATGGGCAGTCTTCTCAGTTCTATCTACCCCTGGATCAAGGCCATACATATCATGGCCGTCGTCTCGTGGATGGCCGGTCTTTTTTATCTGCCCAGGCTGTTCGTCTATCATGCCGAGAGAGGCCTAGCGGGCGGTGAACCTGCTGCTTCATTCGTAATCATGGAAGACAAGCTACTGCGGCTGATCATGAACCCTGCAATGATTGCCAGTTGGCTGTTTGGTGTCTTGCTCGTTCTGACACCGGGTATCGTGGACTGGTCCATGATCTGGCCCTGGACCAAGAGTGCATCTGTCCTTGCGATGACTGGGTTTCATATGTGGCTTGCGCGTCAGAGGCGACAATTGAAGCTTGGTCACGCGCTTTCCGGGCGAACCTATCGTATGATGAACGAATTGCCGACGCTCTTGATGGTCATCATTGTGCTGTCCGTGGTCTTGAAGTTCTGAAACGCGGTCGCCAATTGCTGGCAAAGATTGACTCGAATCGTGTCCTCGGCTAAGCGGCGCGCAACGATCCGGCCGTCCGGTGCGGATATTTTCCAAATGAAATGAAATATGCCTCGAAAATTCGGGGCGCTATGCGGTGATGCAATGAGCGATGAACGTCTGAATCTGTCCGATCTGAAAGCGAAAAGCCCCAAGGACCTTCTGTCGATGGCCGAAGAATGGGAGATCGAGAACGCTTCGACTATGCGCAAGGGCGAGATGATGTTCTCGATCCTGAAAGAGCATGCCGAGGATGGTTACGATATCGGCGGTGATGGCGTCCTTGAAGTCGTTCAGGATGGGTTCGGTTTCCTGCGCTCGACCGAGGCGAACTATCTGCCGGGTCCAGACGATATCTATGTCAGCCCCGATATGATCCGCCAGCACGCCCTGCGGACCGGCGACACGGTCGAAGGTGTGATCCGCGCGCCCGGCGATAATGAGCGCTACTTTGCGCTTACCAAAGTTGAAAAGATCAATTTCGAAGAGCCCGAGACCGCCCGCCACAAGGTGGCATTTGACAACCTGACGCCGCTATACCCGAATGAGCGGCTTCAGATGGAAATCGACGATCCGACGATCAAGGACCGCTCGGCGCGTATTATCGATCTGGTTGCGCCGATCGGTAAGGGTCAGCGTTCACTGATTGTGGCGCCGCCGCGCACGGGTAAAACGGTTCTGCTGCAGAATATCGCGCATTCGATCGAACGCAATCACCCGGAATGCTATTTGATCGTGTTGCTGATCGACGAGCGTCCGGAAGAAGTTACGGATATGCAGCGCTCTGTTCGGGGCGAAGTTGTGAGCTCGACCTTTGACGAACCAGCGACACGCCACGTCGCTGTTTCGGAAATGGTGATCGAGAAAGCCAAGCGTCTGGTTGAGCATAAACGAGATGTTGTGATCCTTTTGGATTCTATCACCAGACTTGGTAGAGCGTTCAATACTGTGGTGCCGTCCTCAGGTAAGGTGCTTACCGGTGGTGTTGATGCCAATGCGTTGCAGCGACCGAAGCGCTTCTTTGGTGCTGCACGTAATATCGAAGAGGGCGGTTCGCTGACTATCATTGCGACCGCGCTGATTGATACTGGTTCGCGGATGGATGAGGTCATCTTTGAAGAATTTAAAGGCACCGGTAACAGCGAGATCGTCCTTGACCGTAAGGTTGCCGACAAGCGTGTCTTCCCCGCTATGGATATTTTGAAATCCGGTACGCGGAAAGAAGAACTCCTGGTCGATGCGAAAGATCTGCAGAAGACATATCTGTTGCGTCGCATCCTTAACCCGATGGGCACGACCGATGCTGTCGAGTTCCTGATCTCAAAACTGAAGCAGACCAAGAATAACGCTGATTTCTTCGAGTCTATGAACGCGTGATGAACCTTGGACACGATTTTTGCAGAAGCGACACCACCAGGGCGTGGCGGTGTGTCGATTATCCGGTTGAGCGGCCCGGACGCGCGACGCGTGACCGAAGATATCTGCGGCCGACTGCCTGAATCGCGCTATTGTTACCTCCGCTCGGTTCGTGACGGGGATGAGTTGATCGACAGCGCCTTGGTGGTGAGGTTCGATGAGGGTGCCAGTTTCACAGGCGAGGAAAGCTGCGAGATCCAGCTTCATGGGGCGCCGGTTGTCGTAAAGCGGCTGGAGTCCGCCTTGGAAAGTCGCGGTTTGCGGAAGGCGAAACCGGGTGAATTTACGCTACGTAGTTTTATTTCCGGGAGAATGGATCTTGTTGAAGTAGAAGGACTTTCGGACCTTCTGTCAGCGGAAACCGAAGCTCAGCGTAAGTTGGCTGTCGAAGTAAACAGCGGTGCGTTCGGTAGGCTCGTCGATGGGTGGCGTGAGACTTTGATCGAGGCAGGGGCGCAGATCACCGCTTCGATTGACTTTGCGGATGAAGAAATTCCGGATGATGTGATTTCGGGCCTTGATGTGCTTATCGCCGGTGTACGTGACTCTATTGCCGATCAGGTTTCGGCATTTCCTGCGAATGAGCGATTGCGAAACGGTTTTGAGGTTGCTCTTGTAGGGGCGCCGAATGCCGGCAAGTCATCTCTTTTAAACGCTATTGCGCGGCGCGATATCGCGATCGTGACCGATCAACCGGGCACCACTCGTGACGTGGTCGAGTTTCGCGCCGACTTGAATGGTTTGCCGGTCACTTTTCTGGATACAGCGGGCCTGCACGATACCGATGATATGGTCGAAACGATTGGAATTGAACGCACAAGATTGCGCGCGCAGGGAGCAGATTTGCGCATTTTTGTTGGTCCCGTGCCGATTGAGGTAGCTGACCTTCGCTGCGCTGATGATATTCTGGTCGAGACGAAGGGGGATATAACAGGCCTGCCCGGCGCGGTGTCAAGTGTTACTGGTACCGGTATTGAAGAGCTTCTCGATGCGGTCTACGAATCGCTTCGCACACGACTTTCAGAGACCGGGCTTGCGAGTCATGCGCGACAAGCTGATGCTATGGCTGTCGCAGTTGACGCTTTGCAAGATACATTTGGCCTACCCCCAGAGATAGCGATGGATTCGATCAGGATAGCGACACGGGAGCTTGAAAGATTGGTTGGCAGAATCGACGTGGAAGACTATCTTGGGGCAGTGTTCAGCAAATTTTGCGTTGGTAAGTAGGGAGTGTTTCACGTGAAACATTTCGATGTAATAGTTGTTGGTGGTGGCCATGCGGGTGTCGAGGCGGCCGCCGCGGTGTCGCGGATGGGCAAAAAGGTCGCGTTGGTGACGATGACCGAGCGCGATATTGGCACTATGTCATGCAATCCGGCGATTGGTGGGCTTGGCAAAGGACATCTTGTTCGGGAAATAGATGCGCTAGATGGCCTGATGGGTAAGCTGGCTGACGCCGCTGGCATTCAATATAGGCTTCTTAACCGGCGGAAGGGTCCGGCAGTGCAAGGACCGCGCACGCAGGCCGACCGGTACGCCTATCGAAGGGCTGCCAATGCAGCGATAAAGGCTCTGCCTGGCGTTTCTATCATATTCGGCGAGGTATTGGGGCTGAATGTGGATGGCGGGGTTATCCGGGGTGTTCGGCTTTCAGATGGTCATTTGGCTGCACCCAAGGTTGTTTTGACGACGGGTACGTTCTTGAACGGCCTTATCCATATAGGGGAAGAGAAACGGCATGCTGGCCGCTGGGGTGACACATCGTCGAATATGCTCGCCGATCAAATTCGGGATCTTGGTGTTTCTTTTGGCCGATTGAAAACTGGTACGCCACCACGTATTGATGGCAAAACTATTGACTGGCAAGAAGTCGGAACCCAGCCAGGCGACAGCGACCCTGAAATGCTATCTTTTATGAGTAAGGGTCCTGTATTAAGGCAGGTTGAGTGCGGCGTAACACACACCAACAGCCGCACCCACGATATTATTCGGGATAATTTACACCGTTCGGCGATGTATGGTGGGCGCATCGAAGGTGTCGGACCGCGCTATTGTCCATCAATAGAAGACAAGATTCATCGCTTCTCCGACAAGGACTCACATCAAATCTTCCTGGAGCCCGAAGGACTGGAAACTGATGTTATTTACCCGAATGGCATCTCAACGTCGTTGCCGGTCGTGGTTCAGGAGGAATATGTTCATTCAATCGTCGGTCTCCAATCGGCAAAAATACTGCAACCAGGCTATGCTGTTGAATATGACTACGTCGATCCTCGCGCTCTGAATGACTGCCTGGAATTAAGAGATTTTAAGGGTTTGTTCCTTGCCGGCCAGATCAATGGGACGACAGGGTACGAGGAGGCCGCCGCCCAAGGGCTTCTGGCTGGGCTGAACGCCGCTTCGGAGGAGCCGGTGAACCTCAGCCGTACCGAATCATACATTGGCGTAATGGTAGACGATCTGACGACTAGGGGCGCGACCGAGCCGTATCGAATGTTTACCTCTCGGGCGGAGTTCCGTCTGACGTTGCGGGCAGACAACGCTGATCAGCGACTTACGGCTAGGGGCATCGCGCTTGGATGCGTGGGGGAAGAACGGGAAAGGGTATTTGAAGAGAAAATGAGCCGCATAAGCGGAGCGAAGCACGCACTTACCTCAGTTGATTTCACAGCGAAGCAGCTTTCCGAATCCGGTGTCAACGCAGGCAAAGACGGTCGGCGACGTACGCCTTTTGAGCTACTTGCGATGACGGATGTTTCTTTTTCCGACATCAGGCGGCTTTGGCCGGGTATGCCGATTCTGGACGAGGCTACGGAACGCCAAATAAAGACGGATGCGCTGTACAGCCAATATGAAGCGCGGCAACGCCGCGAGGCAGAATCTCTTCGGCGAGAGGAAGCACTGGGCATACCCGCAAATTTGGACTATTCGCAACTATCCGGTCTGTCTAATGAACTTCAGGGCAAATTGTCGTCGATCAGACCTCAATCTATTGCCTCAGCAGCGCGCATTGAAGGGATGACGCCAGCGGCTCTCGCGCTTCTTATCGCGACAACTCAGAAGGTCGGTCGTGCAAGATGAATGTTTCACGTGAAACAACTGAGCTTTTCCAAGTTTACGCAGACCTAATCCGAAAGTGGAATCCGACAATTAACCTTGTAGCGCCAGCGACAATATCGGACCTATACAATCGGCATATAGCTGATTCAGCGCAGATTTTTCAGCTGTCTCGCCCCAAAATGGGAACTTGGCTTGATCTGGGTAGCGGCGGGGGCCTTCCCGGGATCGTTTTAGCGATTCTGGCAAGGAATATCCCATTGGCGATTATTCTGGCGGAGAGCGATAAACGAAAAGCTGCCTTTCTCAGCACCGTGAAGCGTGAACTCGGTCTGAACAAGCTTAGCGTAAAAAACACAAGGATAGAGACACTTGATCCCGGAAAATACGACTTCGTAAGCGCGAGAGCGCTCGCCGCCCTCGATAAATTGATGCCGACACTCCATCGGCAGCTTGCACTGGACGGCGAGGCTTGGCTAATGAAGGGGCGATCTTGGAAGGCCGAAGTTGAGGCCGCGCGGAAGGGGTGGTCGTTCGAACTCGACAGCTTTCAAAGTGCGACCGATCCGGAAGCGGCGGTGCTGAAATTGAGGAATATTGAACCAAATGACTAAGCCCATGGTAATCGCCGTTGCCAACCAAAAAGGTGGCGTGGGCAAAACGACGACTGCTGTTAATCTGGGCGCGGAACTGGCGGCGCGGGGCAGTTCGACCTTGATCATCGACCTTGACCCACAGGGCAACGCGTCCACCGGTGTGGGTTGTTCAATCAAGGGAAGGGAAGCTACGTCTTATGACGTGCTTGCAGGCAGCCAAAGTTTGCAGCGGGTCAGGATCGATACTAGTGTGAAAAACCTGAGGCTCGTCCCGTCTACGCCGGATCTCAGCTCTGGCGATATTGACTTTTCTGACCGGCCGAAGCGGATTGAGCTGCTGAAGGCAGCCATAAATGAGGTTGACGACGAACAGTTTATCCTCATCGATTGTCCGCCGGCCTTGGGATTGCTAACGGTAAATGCCCTCGTGGCCGCAGACTCGGTGCTCGTGCCATTGCAGGCAGAATTTTATGCGCTTGAAGGACTGTCCCAGCTTCTTATGACGGTGCGAGAGGTTCGGCAGGGCGCCAACCCGGCGCTCCGCCTCGATGGCGTGGTGATGACCATGTATGATGGCAGGAACAACCTGTCTCAGCAGGTGGAGGCGGATGCGAGGGCAACGTTGGGTGAGCTGGTTTACAAAACCATCATTCCCCGGAATGTGCGTATTTCAGAGGCTCCCTCGCATGGCTTGCCAGTTACCATGTATGATCCAGGGTCGACGGGCAGTAGGGCCTACAGGGCTTTCGCTACTGAATTTCTGAACAGACAAAAGGAAATGCGTCAATGAGCCAAGGCAAGCGCAGCAGTTTAGGGCGGGGATTGTCGGCACTGATGGCCGACTTGCAGACCGAGGATAATGCGCCGGCCGCTAAAGAGGGAACGCTTACGGTTCCCATCGAACAAGTTACGCCAAACCCGGATCAGCCGCGCCGAGTATTCGATCAATCCGCTCTGGCGGAGCTTGCCGATTCGATCCGGCATCGGGGCGTTATTCAGCCGCTGATTGTCCGGAAGCATCCTGACGATGACCAAATCTATCAGATCGTCGCTGGCGAACGGCGTTGGCGCGCCGCCCAGATGGCGCAGCTGCACGAGTTGCCTGTTCTGGTACGCGGTTTCAGCGACGAAGAGATGCTGGAAGTTGCGATCATCGAGAACATCCAGCGGGCCGATTTGAATGCGATTGATGAGGCTGCCTCTTACAAGCAGCTGATGACACGTTTCGGACACACGCAAGATAAGCTCGCCGAAGCCCTTGGCAAAAGCCGCAGCCACATTGCTAACCTTCTTCGTCTCCTGAACCTGCCGGATCAGGTGCAGGAGTGGGTTCGTGATGAGAAGCTATCGGCCGGTCATGCCCGTGCGCTTGTGACTGCCGAAAACCCGGTTCCGCTGGCCAGGAAGATCATCGACAAAGACTTGTCTGTTCGCGCGGTCGAGGCGCTGATGCGTGAAAAGGACGGTGCGACGGCCAAACCATCCAAGCGGGCCGAGAAAGATGCAGATACGCGCGCATTGGAAGGCGACCTTTCTGCGACTCTGAAAATGAAGGTGCAGATCAAGCAGGCAGGAGAGGGCGGTCAGCTGGTGATCAGCTATCGCGACTTGGAACAGCTGGATAAGCTGTGCCAGGTGCTGTCGGCCGGCGTTTAAGCTTCCGGTCGCGACACGATGAAAATCGCGACGCAGAACAGTATGAGTGATTGAACTGATACAATCAGTATTGGCACGCCGAACCAGAACGCGAGAACCACGCTACCAGCCATAGCCAGTGTCGCGAAGATTTTGGCAGAGCGGCGGATCGCGCCACGCTCTTGCCACTTTCGTATATCCGGGCCGAAGACGGGGTCGGATAATATCCTCTGGCGAAGTCGTTCGGACGATTGGCCGAAGGCCCATAGCGCCACGAGCAGAAAGGGCACGGTCGGAATGATCGGCAGGAACAAACCGATCAGCGCACAACCGACAGCCACCCAGCCGACGGATAACAATATAATGCGTTTCATGCGGCCATCTCACGCAAGATATAGTTCAGAACGGGGCGACCAAGCGTCGTTGCACGAATGCGATCTGCGTCAACCTCTACCAAACCATCTTCGACGAGCCGCGACAGGCGGGGGTGATCCAGCAATCCGCCCTTTGCTTTGAACCGGCGAAGATCCATACCTTCTGACAGGCGCATGGCCATCAGAAGATACTCCGTCGCGACCTCATCATTCGCTTGTCGTTCGGATTCGATGTCCCCACTGCCAAGCGTCTCGACCCGATCCAGCCAGCCACCGGGCGTCATCTCTGCAACCATGGCAAACCTGCTGCCATTCAACCCTAACCGCCCGTGTGCGCCCGGTCCGATACCCGCCCAATCGCCCTGCCGCCAATAGATCAGGTTGTGCTTGGATTCAGCGTTCGTAACGGCGTGGTTTGACACCTCATAGGCAGGCATTCCACGCTCATTAAGGAAGCCTTGCGTCTCCAGATACATATCTGCGGCCAGATCGTCAGTCGGCAAACCCGGTAGCTTTCCCGCCGCGTGACGGGCCCCGAAGACCGTCCCGTCCTCAATCGTCAGCTGGTAGAGCGAAAGATGATCCACGGCCATCGACAGCGCCTCATCCAGTTCTGCGCGCCACGCATCCGCAGACTGGCGTTGCCGTGCATAGATAAGGTCGAAGCTGACGCGAGAGAATACCGACTTTGCCAGATCAAATGCGGCGCGGGCCTCTGCTGTGCTGTGCATACGGCCAAGCCGTCGCAGATCGTCGTCGTTCAGCGCCTGAACACCCAAGGATAGACGGTTGACGCCTGCGTCGGCATAGCCCCTGAACCGGCCAGCCTCGACAGAGCCGGGATTGGCCTCCATCGTGATCTCGATATCGTTGGCGAAGGTCCAGTTCTCACGCGCGGCTTCGATCACACCAGCGACCGTTTTGGGCGCCATCAGTGAAGGCGTGCCACCGCCGAAGAAAATGCTGCTTAGGACGCGGTTGGGGGTAAGGGCGCCAACGCGGGCGATTTCGCTGCGATAGGCGTTCAGCCAGCGTGTCTGGTCGATCGACGTGGCAACATGACTGTTGAAGTCACAATAGGGGCATTTCGATGTGCAAAAGGGCCAATGCACATAAAGGCCGAAGCCGCCATATTGCCAGTCAGCAATCATTCCTTCAGCGCAGTTACTTCGATTTCGATCTTCATTTCGGGCTTGATCATCCCGGCGACCACCATTGTCGCCGCGGGACGAATGTCCCCCAGAAACTCGCCGAGCACAGGAATGGCCGCGTTGACGAGTGCGGCATCGGCGACAGTATATTGCACGCGGACAATGTCAGACATCGCGAAACCGGCCTGCTCCAGAACAGAGGCGATTGTTCTGAAGCAGTTCCGCGCCTGCTCTGCCACGTCATCCGGCATGATCATCGTTGCATAGTCATAGCCTGTGACGCCTGATACGAAACACCACGGGCCTTTCACGACCGCGCGGCTGTAACCCATCGTTTTTTCAAATGGCGAGCCGGTCGAGATCCTATGCAAAGCAGCCATCCAGCATCTTGGCCACAGCGATGGAACGGTGACTGACAGCGTTCTTTTGATCAGGGCTCATCACGCCCAGCGTCATCTCGTGACCATCCGGTTGAAAAATCGGATCATAGCCGTGACCCTGCGCGCCCTGAGGCGGCCAGATGATCTGACCGGGCAGAATGCCTTCGAAGATCTCTTCATGGCCATCCGGCCAGGCAAGCACCAATGTGCAGCGGAACTGGGCTGTCCGGGGGAAGGGGGCGTTCCGCTCCTCCAGCTCTCGCCATGTCCGCTCCATCGCCATGCCGAAATCGCGACCGTTACCGGTTTCGGCCCAATCGGCGGTGTAGACGCCCGGCGCACCGTCCAGCCCGTCCACGCTGATGCCGCTGTCATCAGCCAGGGCGGGCAGGCCGGTGGCCTCTACCGCCGCTTTGGCCTTTATCCGTGCGTTGCCGGCAAAATTATCCTCGGTCTCCACAGGCTCCGACAGGCCCATCTCTGCAGCGCCCACCACTTCAACCTCGTATGGCGCAAGCAGGGCACGCATTTCGTCCAGTTTGCCGGCATTGTGGGTTGCGACCAGCAGGCGTTTGCCGTCGAAGCGCCGCATCAGATTGCGGCCTTTTGCGCGGCGACAAGCTCGGCAATACCGGCCTCTGCCAGATCCAGAAGCTGGCCCATCTGATCGCGGGTGAAGGTCGCGCCTTCAGCCGACATCTGCACCTCGATCAGATTGCCTGCGCCGGTCATGACGAAATTGCCGTCTGTTCCCGCTTCGCTGTCTTCGGGATAGTCCAGATCGACCACGGGTTGACCCGCGTAGATCCCGCACGAAACCGCGGCAACGTGGTCAAGCAGCGGGTCAGAGGTTACCAGACCGGCCTCCAGCAGCTTGTTGGCCGCCAGACGCAGCGCAACCCAGCCGCCGGTGATCGACGCACAGCGGGTTCCGCCATCAGCCTGTATGACATCGCAATCGACGACGATCTGGCGTTCACCCAGGGCGCGGCGATCTACGCCCGCACGCAGCGACCTTCCGATAAGTCGCTGAATTTCCACTGTTCTTCCGCCCTGCTTGCCCGATGCCGCTTCCCGCCGATTGCGGGTGTTGGTTGCACGCGGCAGCATCCCGTATTCTGCCGTCACCCAGCCTTGTCCGCTGCCACGCAGAAAGGGCGGGGCCTTCTCCTCTATCGAGGCGGAACACAACACATGCGTCGCACCAACTTTTATCAGGCAAGAGCCTTCTGCATGTGCCATAACACCGGTCTCGATTGAAATCGGCCGCATTTCGCTTAAATTTCGGCCCGAAGGACGCATGGGATTTCCTTTCCTGTTTCGGCGTCCAGATACAGGTCAGCCAAGGACGGACGCAAGCCCACATGACAAGTCAACCCATGCTTGACGAACTCAACGAACGCTCGCGCGAAGTGTTCCGCCGCGTTGTGGAAAGCTACCTGATGACAGGAGAGCCGGTCGGCTCGCGCACGTTGATGCGTGACATGACCGAAAAGGTCAGCGCAGCGACAATCCGCAACGTCATGCAGGACCTGGAGTATCTGGGGCTTCTGGACGCGCCGCATGTCTCTGCCGGCAGGCGTCCGACACAGCAGGGCCTGCGGCTGTTTGTTGATGGGCTGATGGAGGTTGATCCCGTCGCCCCGACCGACCGAGAAAGGATCGAACAGACGCTGGATACCGAATCCTCCGATGTGTCTGCTCTGCTTGATCGCGTGGGCGGTGCGTTGTCGGCGCTGACGCATGGGGCCAGCCTTGTTCTGACGCCAAAGCATGAAGCCCCGATCCGGCATATCGAATTTGTCAGCCTTGGTACGGACAGGGCGCTTGTCGTTCTGGTATTTTCTGACGGCCATGTCGAAAACCGCCTGTTCAGCCCGCCGCCGGGCCAAACACCATCCTCCATGCGTGAG
Organism: Paracoccus albus; assembly: GCF_027913035.1. Classification (NCBI taxonomy): domain Bacteria; kingdom Pseudomonadati; phylum Pseudomonadota; class Alphaproteobacteria; order Rhodobacterales; family Paracoccaceae; genus Paracoccus; species Paracoccus albus. The sequence continues at coordinate 2,979,105 of NZ_CP115775.1, read as the reverse complement.
GCCGGGAATTACCTTAACGCCCTGGCCGAAGGCCGCACGCTCAGCGAGCTTCGCGATGAGATCGCGCGGGATATCATCCGCCGCCGGAAAGAGCTGGACAACCTTGCCGCAGATCTGATCGAGCAGGGCTTTGCCGCATGGGACGGAGAGGACAGCGATGCACGGCTGATCGTGCGTGGTCGTGCCAATCTGCTGGGCGCGCAGTTTGCCGATCTGGACCGCATCCGCGTCCTGTTCGACGATCTGGAACGCAAGCGTGATATCGCAAGCTTTCTGGAACTGACCGAGGGCGGCGACGGTGTTCGCATTTTTATCGGCTCTGAGAACAAGCTTTTTTCACTTTCCGGTTCCTCTCTGGTGGTTTCTCCCTATATGAACACCGACCGAAAGATCATTGGCGCTGTGGGCGTGATTGGTCCGACGCGGCTGAATTACGGTCGCATCGTGCCGATCGTTGACTATACGGCGCAACTGGTCGGGCGCGTGCTGTCCGGTGTGAAAGGATAAAGAGGATGAGCGATCAAAATTCCGATGAGCTGCCACCCGAGGAGTCCCCTCTGCCCGAGGATTTCATGGACCCGTTGAGTGACGAGGACGATATTGTTGAACGTCTGACCGCAGAACGTGATGAGATGCGCGACCGTTTCATGCGCGCGCTTGCCGATGCGGAAAACGCCCGCAAACGCGCGGATAAAGAGCGCCGCGATGCCGAACGATATGGCGGAACACGCCTGGCCCGCGACCTGCTGCCTGTCTATGACCACCTTCACCGGGCCCTTGATGCGGTACCCGAGGAACAGCGCGGTGCGAATACAGCGCTGCTGGAGGGCGTCGAACTGACCCTTCGCGAGCTGGGCAATGTATTTGGGAAGCATGGCATTACCGTTCTGCGCCCCGAAGTGGGCACCAAATTCGATCCAGAGCATCATGAGGCGATGTTTGAGGCACCGCTTCCGAACACGAAAGCCGGCGATATCATCCAACTGATGGAGCCGGGCTTCATGCTGCATGACCGGCTGTTGCGTCCCGCGAAGGTCGGCGTAAGCTCCAACCCCGGCGCGTGACGCTGGTGCAATCACTGAAACAAGAGGTTAACATGCCCAAGATTTGGCTGGACGACGAAGAAGAAGACGAGCGCGAAGAAGAACAGCCGAAGCAAGAGGGTCTGGGCCTGCCGGATGCCGGCAATATCGGCAAACTCTACTTCAAATCCCGCAATGTGATTGTCGCCGGTGAGATCAACGACAAGCTGGCACAGCGCACCGTGGCGCATCTTCTTGCGCTGTCTGAAGAAAGCGACGATCCGATCACGATGCTGATCTCTTCGCCCGGCGGCCACGTCGAATCCGGCGATATGATTCACGATATGATCAAGTTCATCCGTCCGACCGTGCGCTGCATCGGCTCTGGCTGGGTGGCTTCGGCCGGTGCGCTGATCTTTGTCGGTGCGGCGAAGGAGAATCGCTATTGCCTGCCCAACACGCGCTTTCTGCTTCACCAGCCCTCTGGCGGCATTCGTGGTACGTCCAGCGATATGATGATCCAGGCTGAACAGGTCCGTCTGATGCGCGAACGGCTGAATCAGATCTTTGCAGAAGCCACGGGTCAAAGTGTCGATAAGATCGAGAAAGACACACGCCGCGACTTCTGGCTGAATACGCAAGAAGCACTGGATTACGGTCTTTTGGGCAAGGTCATCAATTCAGTAGATGATCTGAAGTAAAGAACCTCGCTATAGTAAGGGCCGGACAGATCATCTGTCCGGCCCTTTGCTTTTGCCGTCACGGCATGCGGCTGGGATCCTATCTGAAACAGGAATCGCGACCGTCCTTTGCAATGGTTGCCGCGCCGTCGGCTATGGATCGTGATCGTTGGCTGGGCTGTGCAGTGCCGCGCTGCTTGGGTGCTGGCAGAACGGCCGCAAGCCGCGCAGCCTGAACGCGATCCAACTGATCCGGTGTCGTTCCGAAATGGTGACGCGCGGCAGCGCTGATACCGAATATACCGGGTCCGAACTCTGCCACGTTCAGATACACTTCCAGTATTCTCTTTTTGGACCAGACAGCCTCAACCACTGGCGTGACCAGGGCTTCCAGCGATTTGCGCGGCCAGCTTCGGTCCTGCCAAAGATACACATTCTTCACGACCTGCTGGCTGATGGTTGACGCGCCACCACCGCGCCCCTGCGCGATAACACGCCGGATCTCCTGCATGTCGAAACCCCAGTGGTTGCAGAAATTGGCGTCCTCTGCGGCAACGACAGAGCGCAGCATGACAGGCGAAATCTCCTCGATTTCCGCCCACTGCCGGTCGGCAATCGGATAGTCGCGAGCGTTGCGGATTATCGTCCAGGTCGTGGGGGGATTGATCACCGCGAAAAGCAAAACCAGCACAAAGATCGCTATCGCAAACCGCCAACCAAGCCAGACAAACCAACCCAACAGCCAGCGTAGCAAAGAAAAACGCCGTCGCGATTGGGGCGCGACGGCGTCATCAATTAACTCATCCTCTTGGGCATGATGACGCATTTTTGCGTCGTGTCATGGCCTTACATATGCCGTCAAGCCTCACCTTCGCTCAGCTGTTGGCTTCCGGCGCAGACGTTGCTGGCGGGACAGTCGGCGCACCCTCACCCGCCAAAGCTTCACGCAGCCGCCCTTCGTCCTCGTTCGAAAGCGAGGTCTGAATAACTCGCCCACGTTTGTGGAAGTCTGAAATCCGGTCCAGCACCTTATCCGCAGTCATTTCCCGGATAAGCAGGAATACCGCTGAACCACCCGGCGTAACCTTCTGGCCAACTTCGCGCATGAAATCATCATTAACGCCATAGTCCGTCAGATACCCCGCCAAAGCACCCGAGCCCGCACCGACTGCGGCGCCGACAAGTGGGTTCAGAAACAACAGCCCCACCAAGGTCCCCCAGAACGTCCCGCCAAGCGCACCTGCCGCCGTCAGGTTCATCGCCTGATGCAGCTGGATATCGTCAGCAGAGGGGCGCGTCACGACCACGGCGTCCTCCAGCTTGATGAGATATTCGCTTTGCAGCTTGACCAACTCCGCACGCAGTTCAAAGCCGGTGGCTTCGTCGTCGAATGCAACAACCAGAAGATCGGACATTTTATACCCTTTCCAGATTATCCCCACTGTGATCGCCGCCATTCTGTTGCAAGCGGCCGTGGCGCTTCCGCAAATCAACTCTCCGACGCTTTGGCAGGTTCCTCTGGACAAACCGTGCCGGGCGCGTTTCCTTTGCCCTTAACATACAGGAGGGTTCGATGGATTTGGGCATCAGGGGAAAGCGCGCATTGGTCTGCGCCGCGTCCAAGGGGCTGGGCCGGGGGTGCGCCGAGGCGTTGGCAGCGGAAGGCGTTGATCTGGTTATAAATGCGCGTGGAGAGGAAGCCCTGGCGAATACCGCCGCCGAGCTGGCCGACCGCTACGGCGTAACGGTTGACCACGTCGCCGCCGACATTACGACGGACGAGGGTCGGGCGAAGGTGTTGGAAGCTGCGGGCGATCTCGATATTCTCGTTAACAACGCGGGCGGTCCACCGCCGGGGCATTGGCTGGACTGGTCGCGGGACGACTTTATCAAAGCCGTTGATTCAAACATGCTGACCGCTATTGCCCTTATGCAAGCGACGGTGCCCGGTATGATGGAGCGCCGCTGGGGCCGGGTCGTCAACATAACATCCGCAGCGGTTCGTGCCCCCATTGCGGTACTGGGGCTATCCAACACGGCAAGGACCGGTCTGACCGGTTTCGTCGCAGGCATGTCCCGCGATGTCATCAAGCATGGCGTGAATGTGAACAACCTGCTGCCCGGACTTCATGCGACGGCCCGTGCCGATAGCCTTGATGGCGGGACTGCCAAGGCAGAGGGTATTTCGATTGAAGAGGCCAGGGCGCGCCGACAAGCAAGTATTCCGGCCGGCCGCTATGGCGAGGCAGGAGATTTCGGCGCAGCCTGCGCCTTTCTGTGTAGCGAGCAGGCAAAGTTTATCGTCGGCCAAAACCTGCTTCTCGATGGCGGCGCACTGAACGTTACAATGTGACGTTCTGTCTGTCCCAATCGTCGGCCAGGCGTCGGTTATGCGATGTGGGCATATTCCGTTGCGGCCGGGACACGCGAAATCCGAAGGAAGCGCATAAAAAATCGAGGGCCTCGTCTCTGTCGCCGAATCTTTGGTGTCGGAGACAAGTAATTCCTGCATGGCGGCATGATTCACGCTTCGAAAGCCAAGCGTTGAACATGTCTGATCTTCTCCGTCGCATAGTTCTGCAGACGGCGCGTTTTGAGCCTTTCTTTACTAAGCCCTGCGGACCATCCCGGCCAAGAGCAGCGCAATAGAACCATCCGTTAAGACAAGCACCCGCACAAAGTGCGAAATCGGGCCGAGACCGCGCTCGGTAGGCTGATGAATCGGCGGCGCGGTGCGACAAGACAGGATAGCTGTCCAAAGGAATTCTTCTCAATGATGGTCTGTGCGGCGGCCGTTGTTTATGGCGACTATGACGACGAGCCCTGATCTCTGGCGTTGTTACTTATCAAAACCGTTCGGCCAAAACCGGGGCAAACTCAACTTTAGTCACCAACTTTTTTGATTCTTCGGCCACCGAACGCAAGAAAACGTCATTAAGACCCCGAATTCAGGATTAATTTTCTCGCGCGGCTTCCGCGCAATCCGTTCCTTTGATTTAGATTAGCAGAACCGACGCTGCCGATGAGTGTTTCTCATGAGATGCAACCGCGAACGGGGGCCCCGGTGGCTGACGAAGACGCCAAATCTCGTGACGACCTGAATCAAAGCGAGGGGGACACCCACCGCAAAATTTCACTTGCGGAAGAAGTTGCTACGATCCGCAAGCGCGTCGTCGATCAAGGTGGCGTCAGTTTGGAAACGGTCACAGAAACGCACGATGAAATTGTCTCTGCGACCCTGAACAGCTCAAATGTCGAAGTTAAACGCGTTCCGCGGGACGAGGTGGTTAAAGTTGCTCCACCAATTCGCGAGGAAGGCAACATTACCATCATTCCCGTCCTCGAAGAGCGCGTGGTGCTTCGCACCGAACTGGTGCTGGTCGAGGAGGTGCATCTCATCCGTTCCGAAACTCGTGAAACGGTTGAAGTTCCGGTCAGCTTGCGCAGTCAGCGCGTCATCGAAACCCGTCTGGAAGCAGACGAAGCTGTCAATGAGGAAGCGCCCAACAGCGCGACCAACCTGAAGGAGGAAGACAATGACCTATGAATCAACAGGCCGCACTCTATCTGCAATGTTCGACACCAAGGCCGAGGCCGACAGGGCGGCTGCGGCGCTGCGGGAAATCGGCGCTACGGATGTTGTGTTACATGGCGAATCGAACCCAGGCTACGGCGAAGTACGCCATGAAGAAACGGAAAGCCGTGGTTTTTTCGAAGCCCTTGGGGATTTCTTTTTCCCCGATGAGGACCGGGCTGCCTATGCCGAGGGTCTCAGCCGCGGTGGTTATCTTGTGACCGCTACGAATGTGCCGGAAAATCTGGTCGCACCGTCGCTGGAAGTCCTGGAAAGCGAAGGTTCTGTCGATCTGGATGCGCGTGAAGACGAATGGCGCGGTGATGGCTGGGATCAGACAGCTTACATGAGCACTCCCGGCGCCTATGCCGCGGGCGATCCCGCGCTTGCCGTGACCGAACGTCATGACACATCCGCCGATCCGGCACTCGCCCGCGACGTCGACGCAACCGGTGAAAAGATCGATGTCGTCGAAGAGCAGCTAAATATCGGCAAGCGCGATGTAGACCTTGGCACTGTGCGGGTCCGGTCCTATGTCCGAGAGGTTCCGGTGTCGGAAGATGTCCAACTGACGTCGGAGCGCGTTGAAATTCAGCGCAATCCGGTTGACCGGGAAGCTGGTGCGGGTGCGTTTGAAGAGCGCGTGATCGAGGCACGCGAGCACTCTGAGGAAGCTATCGTTGACAAGGAGGCGCGTGTCGTTGAGGAAATCGAACTGGCCAAGAAGCGGGAAACCCGCACCGAGCATGTGGAAGACACGGTCCGCAAGACAGAGGTTGAGATCGAAGGTCGCGATACCGATGAGCGCGATCTGAACGAGCGATAATCCAGGTGTTCCAGACAGAGATTCTCAGGCGGCCGTCGGCCGCCTGTTTTGCCGTGATTTCGAATATTCATGCAGGGCGAAAGTGTTTGGCGCGATATTAAACATAGATGAAGCCACGCTTCATCAGACCATTTCTCGCTCAAAAATCCCTAAGATAATATCCGCATAAGGAGGCCTTTCCTTCGATGTTCTAGCGCTGCGGTGATGTGCCGCCTTTGCTGCCGTCGTGACAAGTTAAAGATGAAGGCTACAGTCAGTGCGGTTGTGGTAGAGGTGCAGCGACAGAGTGAGGGGGATCGACAGCGATCATGTCTTCAATATCGCGCCCACCGTGCTTGATCAGGATTTCGCGGCAACCGGGCCGAAAGTGAAAACCTTCTTCAGGACGATCAAGGCCGAGTTGATCTGGCGTCACGCTTGGGAAACCAACGGAAGGTCGAATTGACTTTGTTCGAATACATCAACGGCTGCAACAGCCCGCGCCGGGAAAAGCCCTTTAGACTTCCAGAAAAAAGGCCGCATGAAACATGCGAGCATGAGAGGACACCGGTATTTTTCCGAGATAAGTCCAGTCACGCAACGATTATCGCTGTGCCCCATTGCCGACACGATTCGGTCAGCTCCTTGGACAAGTGCGAGTCGGTAACAAACATATCGACTTCGGCCAAGGAGCCGATGCGAGCGGGTGCGCTGCGCTTGAATTTTGAGTGGTCGGCGACAAGGATTGTCTGGCGGGATTGTCGCAGGATTGCCCGGCTGACGCCGACTTCCTGAATATCGAAATCCAGAATATCCCCTTCCTGATCCAGGGCAGAACAGCCAATTACCGCCAGATCGAACTTGAACTGGCGAATGGAATCGGTGGCAAGCGTCCCGATCAGGCCGCCGTCAGAGCGGCGCAGACTGCCCCCGGTCACCAGTATCTCGCAATCCGGGTTGGCAACGAGGATGTTCGCCACGTTCATATTGTTGGTCGCCACCATCAGATCTTTGTGGCCCATAAGTTCTTGCGCGACGGCCTCGGTGCTGGTGCCGATATTGAGAAACAGTGATATGCCGTTCGGGATGTGCCTTGCGCAGGCAAGCGCCATTGACTGCTTTGCCTGACTGTTCAGGTGCCGACGCTCTTCATAGCCAATATTTATGGTTCCTGATGGAAGTACGGCACCCCCATGCACGCGCTCCAACCGTCCGGCTTCGGCAAGGTCGGACAGGTCACGGCGTATCGTTTGCAGCGTTACGCCGAAATGTTCGGCCAGCCCTTCAACGGTGACTTTGCCTTCACGGCGGGCCATTTCCAGGATCTCAGGATAGCGGAAATTTTGAGACATCGGTGTTCGCTTTTCTTTCGTTTTCGAACGCTGGGGCCAGAAAACGACAGTTTGCGCGCGGAATCCAGCCTTTTATCCGACCCGTCCTGATCAGAAGTGCAGGAATCCACGAATTTTCTATTCTCGACCCCGCGCACTCATGCAAACGAACATAAACGAAAATATATCTATTGCGTTTTTGTTAGCCATTCGGTTACGATCCGATTGTGGGGAGGCGCTGCTGTGCAGGGACATCAAATCAACGACCCGGTCGACCTGTTCGTGATCGGTGGTGGCATCAACGGTTGTGGTATCGCGCGTGACGCTGCGGGGCGGGGGCTGTCGGTGGTCCTCGCTGAAATGAACGACCTTGCCTCGGCAACGTCATCCGCATCGACAAAGCTGTTTCACGGCGGTTTGCGCTATCTGGAATATTTCGAACTGCGGCTGGTGCGAGAGGCGCTTATCGAGCGAGAGGTTTTGCTACGCGCAATGCCGCATATCAGCTGGCCGATGCGTTTCGTGCTTCCCTATCATCAGGATATGCGGTTCGAATCCGATACGCCGACTTCGAAACTGCTGGGGTTTGTGATGCCCTGGATGAAGGGGCGGCGCCCCGCGTGGCTGATCCGGTTGGGGCTTTTCCTTTACGACAATCTGGGCGGTCGCAAGCTGCTGCCACCGGCTTCGACACTTCGGCTGAGTGGCACAAAAGAAGGTGCGCCGCTGCAGGGCCGGTTCCAGCGGGCTTACGAATATTCGGATTGCTGGGTCGAGGATTCGCGTCTTGTTGCACTGAATGCGCGGGATGCCGCGGCGCGTGGGGCGCAGGTGATGACCCGTTTGCAGGTTACTCATGCGGCTCGCGAAGGCGATGTCTGGCGCGTCGAAACGAAAAATAACGATAGTGGTGAGACGCGCAGCTATTACGCGCGCTTTCTGGTGAATGCGGGTGGGCCTTGGGTTGGCGATATCATTCATGAAACAATCGACCTGCCTTCGAAGGAAGGCGTTCGGCTGGTTCGCGGCAGCCATATCGTCACGCGCAAGCTCTACGATCACGACAAGTGCTATTTCTTTCAGGGAACCGATGGCCGCATCATTTTCGCCATTCCTTATGAAACCGACTTTACGCTGATCGGGACGACGGATGCCGAGCATGATGATCCGGATACGCGTCCGGTCTGCACGGATCAGGAACGCGACTACCTGATCGACTTCGCGAACAGGTATTTTGAGCAGCCGGTCACTGCCGATGATGTGGTGTGGAGCTATTCCGGCGTGCGTCCGCTTTACGACGATGGCGCAGAAAGTGCGACGGCCGCGACGCGCGACTATACTCTGAAGGTGAATGCGGATGGCGGTGCGCCCGTGCTGAACATATTCGGCGGCAAGATCACCACCTATCGCCGGTTGGCAGAAAGCGCGTTGGAAAAGATCGGGCAGCACCTGCCGGTTCCGGGGAAGCCCTGGACAGCCGGCGTTCCGCTTGCTGGCGGGGATTTCGCGGTCGATCAGTTTAACCATTTGGTCAGCGAGCTGAGCCAGCAATACCCGTTTCTTGGCGCGGCACGGGCGCGGCGGCTTGTCCGTGCCTATGGCACCGAAGCGGGTGTTTTGCTCGGTGATGCCACAACCGTTGAGGATCTGGGGCGGGATTTCGGCGCCGGACTGACCGAGGCAGAGGTCCGCTGGCTGATGGATCACGAATTCGCCCGAACCGCAGATGATGTCGTTTGGCGGCGATCAAAGCTGGGGCTGCGGATGGATGAGGCGGCGATAGCTTCGCTGGACGAATGGATGAAGTCACGGCGCGACCACGCTCAGGCAGCGGAATAGAGACGCGGTCAGGGAGGACAGGGATGACACTGGAACTGAAGGGCGTCACGAAATCGGTCGAGGGGCAGATGCACATCGCACCCACCGATCTGACGCTGGAAAAGGGCACGATGAACGTGCTGCTGGGGCCGACGCTGTCGGGCAAAACTTCGCTGATGAGGCTGATGGCCGGTCTGGATCAGCCGACAGAAGGCAAGGTTTTCTGGGAAGGTGAGGACGTGACCGGGATGCGGGTGCAGGACCGCAAGGTCGCGATGGTTTACCAGCAGTTCATCAACTATCCCTCGATGACGGTGTACGACAATATCGCCTCGCCCATGAAACTGATGGGCGTTGGCCGCGACGAGATCGACCGACGTGTACGCGAAACGGCTGAAATGATGAAGCTGACCCCAATGCTTGAGCGCAAGCCGCTGGAGCTTTCGGGCGGGCAGCAACAGCGCTGTGCGCTCGCGCGGGCTTTGGTGAAGAATGCCGGACTGGTGCTGCTGGATGAGCCGCTGGCCAACCTGGACTATAAGCTGCGCGAGGAATTGCGGATCGAGATTCCGAAGATCTTCGAGGCCTCCGGGTCTATTTTCGTCTACGCGACGACCGAACCGGAAGAGGCGCTTTTGCTGGGTGGCAACACCGCGACGCTGTGGCAGGGCAGGGTGACGCAATTCGGGCTGACGCCGCAGGTCTATCGCCAGCCGGTCGATGCAACCACGGCGCGGGTTTTCAGCGATCCGCCGATGAATTTTCTGCAAATCGCCAAGGCCGGCGACAGGCTGATGTTCGGCAACGGACAAAGCACGCCCGCGCTTGGCCGCCTGGCGGAACTGCCCGATGGGCGTTACCTTGCGGGTTTCCGGCCCAACCATCTGCATATCAGCCAGCAGGGCCCGGATGCGATGCGCTTTACCACGCGGCTGCATGTGACTGAACTGACCGGGTCCGAAACCTTCATCCACCTGGATCATGGCGGCGACCGTTGGGTCGGGCTGATCCACGGCGTGCATGATCTGGAAATCGGCGGGCCGCTGGACGTCTTTCTGGACCCGCGCCACGTCTATGTTTTTGCTGAAGATGGCAATCTGGTCGCGCCTGCCGCCTATGCGATGGCTGCCTGAGGGGGGAACGGTTATGGCAAGGATCACACTCGATAATCTCGCGCATTCCTACAATCCACGGCCCCTGTCCGAGGCGGATTATGCGCTGAAAGAGCTCAACTATGACTGGGAGGATGGCGAGGCTTATGCCCTGCTCGGCGCGTCCGGCTGCGGCAAGTCAACGCTGCTGAACATCATCTCGGGCCTGTTGATGCCTTCGCAGGGGCGGATTCTGTTCGACGGCAAGGATGTGACGCAGGCGCCGACGGCAGAACGCAATATCGCGCAGGTTTTCCAGTTTCCGGTCGTCTATGACACCATGACGGTCTACGACAACCTCGCCTTCCCGCTTCGCAATCGCGGGCGCGAGGAATCCTATGTCGCCGAGCGCGTGCAGGAAATCGCCCGCATGATTGGGATGGAGGATATGCTGCGCAAGAAGGCGCAGGGGCTTGGCGCGGATGCCAAGCAGAAGATCAGCCTTGGGCGCGGGATGGTGCGCAAGGACGTGAATGCACTGCTGTTCGACGAACCGCTGACGGTGATCGACCCGCATATGAAGTGGGAGTTGCGCACGCAGCTGAAGAAACTGCACCACGATTTCGGTCATACGATGATCTATGTGACCCATGACCAGACGGAGGCACGGACTTTCGCCGATAAGGTGGTCGTCATGCATGATGGCCGCGTGGTCCAGATCGGCACCCCGGATGAGTTGTTTGAGAGGCCGGAGCATACTTTCGTCGGCTATTTCATCGGCTCGCCCGGCATGAACGTGCTGCCTGCCAAGGTTGAGGGCGACCGGGCCTATATCAACGGCTCAGAAATCCCGCTTGGAGGCGGCTATGGTGCGTTGGACGGGAATGTCGAGATCGGCATCCGCCCGGAATTCGCCCGCCTCAGCGCGACCGATGGCTTGCCCGTCAAGCTGCGCCGGGTGGAAGATGCGGGCCGTCACAAGATCATCCGTGCCGAATTCTTTGGCCATGACATCAACATAATCGCGGGTGAGGATGACAATATCAGCGCCGATATGAACCGGGTCAGCTTCGATGCAGGTCGGGTTAATGTCTATGCGAATGACTGGCGCGTCGCGCCGCAGGGGGAGGCTGCGTGATGCAACAGAAAACCGTTAACCAAAAGGCATGGTTTCTGGTCCTGCCGGTGCTGATCCTTGTCGCGTTTTCCGCCGTGATCCCGCTGATGACGGTGGTCAACTATTCCGTTCAGGACACCTTCGGCAACAATCAGTTCTTCTGGGCCGGGCTGGATTGGTTCCGTGAGATGCTCAGCGATGAACGCATGTGGGATGCGCTGCAAAGGCAGCTTTTCTTCTCCGCCACGATCCTGGCAATCGAGATCCCGCTTGGCATCTTCGTTGCACTGAACATGCCGAAATCCGGCTTCTGGTCGTCCTTTTGCCTGGTGGTCATGTCGTTGCCACTGCTGATCCCGTGGAACGTGGTCGGCACCATCTGGCAGATCTTCGGGCGCGTGGACATCGGGCTGCTGGGCCGGTTCCTGGAGGCGATTGGCGTCAACTACAACTACACCCAGAACTCTGTCGCGGCATGGGCCACGATTATCGTGATGGATGTGTGGCACTGGACGTCGCTGGTTGCTCTGCTGGCATTTGCCGGGCTGAAATCCATCCCCGACGCCTATTATCAGGCCGCCAAGATCGACCAGGCGAGCCGCTGGAAAGTATTCCGCTATATTGAGCTGCCAAAGATGGCGGGCGTCTTGATGATTGCGATCCTGCTGCGCTTCATGGACAGTTTCATGATCTATACGGAACCTTTCGTCGTCACCGGCGGTGGACCGGGCAATGCGACCACGCTTCTGTCGATCGACCTTGTGAAAATGGCACTTGGTCAGTTCGATCTTGGACCCGCCGCAGCCTTCTCGATCATGTATTTTCTGGTCATCCTGCTGATCTCATGGGTGTTCTACACCGTGATGACCAATCTCGACAAAAAGGGGGTGTGAGATGACCGACGCGACCGTCACAAACGCCGCGCCGCGCGCACGCAGCCTGCCGAAGGTAAAGGGAAGCGTGATCGTTATGACGATCTACCTGCTGTTCCTGATGCTGCCGATCTACTGGCTTGTGAATATGAGCTTCAAGACGAATGTCGAGATCCTTGGCAGCTTCAGCCTGTTTCCCGAAAACCCGACGCTTCAGAATTACATCACGATCCTGACCGACCCGGCGTGGTATATGGGCTATGTCAACTCGCTGATCTATGTGGTGATGAACACGGTGATCTCGCTGCTTGTCGCGCTGCCTGCCGCCTATGCATTTTCGCGCTACAGCTTCCTGGGCGACAAGCATCTGTTCTTCTGGTTGCTGACCAACCGCATGGCCCCGCCCGCCGTCTTTGCGCTGCCCTTCTTCCAGCTTTATTCGTCTATCGGGCTGTTTGATACGCATATCGCGGTGGCTCTGGCGCATTGCCTGTTCAACGTGCCGCTTGCCGTCTGGATCCTGGAAGGCTTCATGCGCGGCGTCCCGAAAGAGATCGACGAGACCGCCTATATCGACGGCTACAGCTTCCCGCGCTTCTTCGTGCGGATCTTCATGCCGCTGATCGCATCCGGCATCGGTGTCGCGGCTTTCTTCTGTTTCATGTTCTCATGGGTGGAACTTCTGCTGAGCCGGACGCTGACCACGGTGAACGCAAAGCCTATCGCCGCGACCATGACCCGTACCGTCGGTGCGGCGGGTGTCGATTGGGGTGTGCTGGCCGCCGCCGGTGTGCTGACGATCATTCCGGGCGCGCTCGTGATCTGGTTTGTCCGCAACTACATCGCCAAGGGCTTCGCCCTCGGTCGGGTTTAAGGGGAGGATACCACTATGGCTTGGATGGCTTGGACATGGCCGACCGCCGCTTTCTTCGTGATCATCGCGCTTTTGCTGGTGACGTTCACGATATTGGCAATCCGCTATCCCGAAACGCCGCGCGTTGGCGTGCTGGGGATAGAGACGACCCGTGGCGACCGGTTGTTTATCACGCTGCTGGGCTCTGCCTTCATCAATCTGGCATGGCTGGGATTGGTCGGCGTGGCACAGCCCGCAGCACTTCTGGTCTGCCTGATCTTCGCCGCAGCGGTGTTCCGCTGGGTCTGAGTTCCGCGCCGTTGCAGCGGAGGGCTGCGGTGGCGCGATGAGACGACAGCTATAAGGTTCAACAAGGAGGACATCATGAAATCGAACCTGACAACCTCAACCGCGCTCGCGCTTGCGCTTGGCCTGCTGGGAAGTCCAGCACTGGCCGATATGGAGGCCGCGACCGCATTCCTTGACGCCGAGATCGGCGATCAGTCCGCGCTTTCCCGCGAAGAGCAGGAAGCCGAAATGCAATGGTTCATTGACGCCGCCGAGCCCTTTGCCGGTATGGAAATCAAGGTCGTTTCGGAAACCATCACCACGCACGAATATGAAAGCCAGGTGCTTGCACCGGCCTTCAGCGCGATCACCGGCATCAAGGTCACCCATGACCTGATCGGCGAAGGCGATGTTGTCGAAAAGCTGCAAACGCAAATGCAGTCGGGCGAAAACATCTATGACGCTTACGTCAACGACTCGGATCTGATCGGCACCCATTGGCGCTATCAGCAGGTGCGCAACCTGACCGACTTCATGGCCAATGAGGGTGCGGATGTCACCAACCCCGGCCTTGATCTGGACGATTTCATCGGCACCCAGTTCACCACCGCGCCGGATGGCAAGCTGTATCAGCTTCCCGACCAGCAATTCGCCAACCTGTACTGGTTCCGCTATGACTGGTTCACTGATCCTGAAATCATGGCCGAATTCCAAGAACAATACGGATATGAGCTAGGCGTGCCGGTCAACTGGTCGGCCTATGAAGACATTGCCGAATTCTTCACCGGCCGCGAGATCGACGGGGTCGAGGTCTATGGCTCGATGGATTACGGCAAGAAAGACCCCTCTCTTGGCTGGCGCTATACCGATGCATGGATGTCTATGGCCGGCATGGGCGACAAGGGCGAACCCAACGGTCTTCCGGTTGATGAATGGGGCATCCGGGTGAATGAGAACTCTCAGCCGGTCGGCGCATGTATGGCGCGCGGCGGTGCGGCCAACAGCCCGGCGGCGGTCTATGCCGTCGAAAAAGCGGTTGAATGGCTGAACAAATATTCGCCGCCTTCGGCCATGGGCATGACCTTCTCGGAAGCCGGCCCGGTACCGGGGCAGGGTAACATTGCCCAGCAGATGTTCATGTACACCACCTTCGTCGCACCTCTGGTCGACAGCGAGGCCGTGATGAACGAGGACGGCACGCCGAAATGGCGCCTCGCCCCCTCGCCGCACGGCGTTTACTGGGAAGATGGCATGAAGGTCGGCTATCAGGACGTTGGTTCCTGGACACTCATGCAATCGACGCCCGAGGATCGCGCCAAGGCCGCATGGCTTTACGCGCAGTTCGTGACCTCGAAAACGGTGGATGTGAAGAAAGCCCATACCGGCCTGACCTTCATCCGCGAGTCCACCATCCAGCATGACAGCTTCAGTGAGCGCGCGCCGAACCTTGGCGGTCTGGTCGAATTCTATCGCTCGCCCGACCGTGTTCGCTGGTCGCCAACGGGTACCAACGTGCCGGATTATCCGAAGCTGGCGCAGCTGTGGTGGCAGAATATCGGTGATGCCATGTCAGGTGCGAAATCGGCACAGGACGCGCTCGATACGCTTTGCGCAGATATGGAAAGCGTGATGGAGCGGCTGGAGCGGGCCGGCATTCAGGGCGATCTGGGTCCGGTCATGAATGAGGAAAAAGATCCTCAGGAATGGTTGGACGCCGAAGGCGCGCCGAAGCCCGCCATCGAGGATACGCGTGAGGAACCGCAAACGGTGTCTTACGACGAACTCGTCAGCTCTTGGCAGTAAAATGTTTTTGGGGGCAGGGCTGACTTGCCCCCATTCTCTTATCCGCCATGTGCCCGCGCGGGCATATCGCTGATAAGAGTGTAAACGGCTCAAACACTCGGGAGGAGAGACTTGACCCATATTCTCGCGATAGATCAGGGCACGACGTCCAGCCGCGCAATCCTGTTTGACGACAAGCTGTCGGTTGTCGCATCCGCGCAGGAAGAATTTGAGCAGCATTACCCGCAAAGTGGCTGGGTCGAACATGACCCTTCCGATCTTTGGTCAACGACCGCGGCGACCTGTCGTGCGGTGATCGAAAAGGCCGGGGGCGATGCAGAAGCAATTGCCGCGATCGGTATCACCAATCAGCGCGAAACGACGCTTGTCTGGGACCGCAAGACCGGCCAGCCGGTGCATAACGCAATTGTCTGGCAGGACAGGCGCACCTCTGACCTGTGCAAACGCCTGCGGGATGAGGGGTTCGAGCCGGTCGTGACGGAAAAGACCGGGCTGCTGCTGGACCCCTATTTCTCGGCCACCAAGCTGGCTTGGATCCTCGATAATGTGGACGGCGCGCGGGAAAAGGCCAGGGTTGGCGATCTGCTGTTCGGGACTGTTGATTGCTGGCTCGTCTGGAAGCTGACCGGTGGTTCGGTTCACGCGACGGACGCGACCAATGCCGCGCGGACGATGCTTTACGATATTCGCAAGAACCGCTGGTCAACGACGATCTGCAACAAGCTGAACATCCCGATGGAGATGCTGCCAGAGGTGCGCGATTGCGATGCGAATTTCGGGCAAACGCGTGCCGATCTGTTCGGGCGTGAGATACCGATACTGGGCATTGCGGGCGATCAGCAGGCAGCGACCATCGGGCAGGCGTGCTTTTCCCCCGGCATGGTGAAATCGACCTATGGCACCGGGTGCTTCGCGCTACTGAATACGGGTGAGACGCCGGTCATGTCGGAAAACCGGCTGTTGACGACTATTGCCTATCGGATCGGCGGCAAGACGACATATGCGCTTGAAGGGTCGATCTTCATTGCCGGTGCCGTGGTCCAATGGCTGCGCGACGGGCTGAAGATCATACGCGACGCCGCCGAAACCCAACCCCTGGCGGAAAAGGCCGATGCAGGACAGGAGCTGGTTCTGGTGCCTGCCTTCACCGGGCTTGGTGCGCCCTATTGGAACGCCGATTGCCGTGGTGCGATCTTCGGTCTGACCCGCAGTTCAGGTCCGGCTGAATTTGCGCGCGCCGCATTGGAAAGCGTCGGCTTCCAGACCCGCGACCTGATAGAGGCGATGCGCGCTGACTGGGCCGCAGTTCATGGCGCGGCCAATATGCAGGCGCTGCGGGTCGATGGCGGGATGAGCGCGTCGGAATGGGCGATGCAGTTTCTGTCTGATGTGCTCGACGCCCCGGTAGAGCGCCCCGAAGTGCTGGAAACGACGGCAATGGGCGCGGCATGGTTGGCCGGGCAGAATGCGGACGTGTTGCCGGGAATGGAAGAATTTGCCGCAAGCTGGAAGAAGGACGCACAGTTCCTTCCAAAAATGGCCGAGGCAGACCGTGAACGCAAATATGCCGCCTGGAAGAAAGCCGTCAGCGCAACAATTGCTTTTGATTAGACCCGCTCGGGCCGCTTTTCGCAGTCGATATATTGTGACTGGTCCGAAGGGCGGTGCTTTCAGACAAGCACTGCCCGACTGCTTACAGCCCAAGCAGCTTGCAGGCGGCGATGATAAAGACACCAAGAAACAGCGTCTCACCAACCAGCAGTGCAATCGGGCGGGCGCCGACTTGCAGCACTTCGTCCAGCCGGGTGCGCAGGCCGACACCTGCAATGGCGATCAGCAACGCCCAACGGGACAGATGCCCAAGCACGTCGCGCAACCATTCTGTTATCAGACCCAGCGATGAAAGGGCGGCAAGCGCCGCAAATCCGACGACGAAACCGGGCAGGATCGGGATGGATGCGCTGTCGCCCTGGTCTCTTTTATTGCGATAGGCGATCGAGAGGATCAGCACGACCGGCGCAAGCATCCCGACCCTGATAAGCTTTACCAGAGTAGCGGTCTCACCCGTTTCGGGCGAGATGGAGAAGCCGGCCCCGACGACCTGTGCGACGTCGTGGATCGTGCCGCCAAGGAAGATCCCGGCCTGATGCTCGCTCAGGCCCAGTCCGGTCGCGATGGCCGGGTACAGGATCATCGCAATGGTCGAAAGCAAAGTGACCCCCATGACGGTAAACATCAGGTTACGCTCGGACCGTTCGGAAACGGGTTGCACGGCGGCAATCGCCATAGCCGCGGAAACCCCGCAGATTGCCACCGCCCCGGCGGTCAGCACCGAAAAGCGCGGCCCCAACTTCAGCAGGCGGCCAAGCGCGATGCCAAAGAAAATCGTCAGCGCGGTAGACACCGTAAGCATCAGCAAGGTTGCAAGCCCAAGGTCGGCCAGAAGCGCGGCACTGATCCTTGCGCCAAGCAACGCCACCCCGATACGCAGCAAGCCGCGAGAGCCAAATGCGATGCCCGGAGCAGCGCTTTCCTCATCGCCCAGAAAGTTCAGCGCGATGCCGAAAAGCAGCGCCATCAACATTGCAGGCGCGCCATAATGCTCGGCAACGAATTGCGCCGAAATGGCGACAAGGATCGCAATCATCAGGCCAGGGGCAAGCTGCCGGGCGTAGTCCGGCCAGTTCCGTCGCGTCATCCTGCCGCCCTTGCCGGTTCGCTTTGCGCAGTCAGGTTCAGGTTAATCGCGCGACCCGTCAGTGCGGATTCCTGCGCAGCCAGTCCCATCAGGACGGCTTGCATCCCGTCGTTCAGCGTCACCTCTGGCAAGGCATCGCCGCGAACCACCTCGGCGAATTTCTGGTGCTGGAAGAAGGTCGCGCCATTGTGGTCGCCTGCCGCAAGCAGCGCGGGGTCGACAGGAATTTCGCGGACATGCGGACCTTTGGGGTTGCGCGGGCTGAGGATCAGTTGCGGCACCGGCGGCACACCCAGATTTGCGGGCCAGAAGCGTCCCGGACCGGGGACAAGTGCCTCTATCTTGCCGCGCGGCCCGGTGGCAGAGATTTCTTCTTGCCAGCGAGAACCTTCGGCAAACATGCACAGATCCAGCATCGCCCTCGCCCCGTTGTGAAAGTCGACGATGACGAAACCATTGTCCCAGACATCCGGCGTTTCATCACCATAACGCTCTTCCAGATGGTTCACCGCCTGACCGGCGCTTGCCATGACGCGAACCGGCTCTGACCCCGTGGCCAGACGCATCAGGTCGAAGAAATGGCAGCATTTTTCAACCATTGTGCCGCCTGAATTACGGTTGAAGCGGTTCCATGCCCCGATTTTGTCAAGGAACGGAAAGCGATGTTCGCGGATTGCCAGCATCTTCAGCCCGCCCGTTGCGGCCTCTGCCTGACCAAGGAAGGCCGCGATCGGGGGCATATATCTATATTCCATAGCGACCCAGATCGGTGCGCCATACCCGTCGCGGATCGCCTCCAGCCGGGCACGATCGGACGGCGATGTGAAAACAGGCTTTTCCACCAGCACAGGAAGCGGTCGCCCCTGCGCGATATGTTCAAGTTGCCCCAAGTGGTCGCGGTTAGGCGAGGCGATGACAAGACAATCCAGACCGGGGCGTGTTAGCAGCGCATCCAGCGAATCGTACATCTCGGCACCGGGTGCGATAGCTGACGCTGCGGCCTTCATCGCCGGATCAGGGTCGAAGATCGCTGCAATCCGGGTGTCAGCAAGAAGCTGGATATTGCGCAGATGCTCCTGCCCCATCATCCCGCATCCGATGATGCCGTAATTTATGGTGTCTGTCATGATCGTCCTATCGCATCCTTGAGATATAGGCGGCGCGCGCGGTGTCAAACCAATTGCGCGAAAATTCGGCGCGGTGATTGTGCTGATCGAAGCTGATCCGCTGGAACAGCCCGGTCTGATTGCCGGCGCGTGGTGCGAATTCGGCAGGCGACCAGTCGGGGACCTTGCCGATCCCGATCTGATCCACGACTCTCGAAATCGCGAGGTTCAGGCGCTTTCGATAGAAGAGATACAGCGATTCCGACAGGTCCTGCGCCTTGAGAGAATTTGCATAGCCAGCGTCCAGCCAGATTTCTTCAAGCACACATGGCACGTCGTTGAGATAGCGCAGCCGGCGGATGCGATAAGCTTCGTCGGAGCTTCCGAAAGCGGGCATATCATCTGCCTTCTTCACACGGTCCAAAGACAGCAGCCAAGCGGTGGGAAGCCCGCCGCCCTTCAACAGCTCGATCCGGAAAAACGCATAGACGCTCTGCGCATTCTGTTGCGCCCTGACGTAGTTCCCCGAGCCTTGGCGGCGTTCCAGCAGGCCCTGCCGGGTCAGATCGGCAAGTGCCTTGCGCAGCGTCCCGACAGAGGTGCCAAGGCTCGTGGCCAATTCACGCTCTGGCGGCAGACGCTCTCCGTCCAGCAGATGTCCGGCGGCTATATCGCGCGCCAGCGTTTCGCTGAGCTGAAGGTAAATGGGCAGTGAGGAATGGGTCGGCATATAGCGCTGCTTCTCCCTGAAAATTGATACATTATTGATATGTTCAGCCCGCTGACAAGAAAAGGAAACTCTTAGGTTTCATATCCATTGATTTCAGGTTTTTGCGTAGTTCAATCTTTGCAAGTAAGCATGGTCGACGAAGAACACCTCAGTGTGACCAACGCCGAGATGGAGCGGCTGAAGCCGTTTTTTCCCCCCAAAGTCCTATGGCACGCCTCGTGTCATTGATTGCCGTGTCCCTAATGGCACCGTCTTCTTTAACAAGAATAACTTGCGCTGGTACGATGCGCCGAAAGAATACGTCCTGCCGAGGACTTTCTGTAATCGTTTGAAACGTCGGCACGACAATGGCGGTTTCGCCCGGGTCATGGCCGCGCCTCTGCGTAAAAGGATAGCGGCGCGGAAGCCAGATCGGCCGAAACAAGGGTGACCTGAACACTAGTTTTCACGCGGTTCCCAATGCCAAGGGGCGGCTAATCACGTTCTGGCCAATCGGGCCCTACATGCGGGCCGGTCAGGTCAGCGATAAGCCGGCGCGGCGGCGCTGCTGGCCGTTCGCGGACAGGAGAAGGAATTAAAAGACGTGTTGAAAGGAGGAGATAGAGGTATTTTGCCCTGCCAGAAAGTCTCGCAAGAAGGCCGCGAAAGATAACAGATGCCGCGAGAAACGGCGCAACCGTATCAAGATCATTTTCGATCGCCTCAAGGAATGACGCCGCTTTACCACCCTGTACGACCGATGTCCCGAGATATTCTTCTCAGCAATCTTGCTTGCCGCAAAGGTCATTCTCTTGGCTGTGATCAAGAATGTCTCGCGACCCTGCCGTCCAGACTGCAAAAATTCGTCCCTTATGCAAATCACTTGCGACCTTGGAAGAGCGGTCCGGATGAGATTGGCGCGGGAACCCGTCCATCGCTAGATAAGGCGAGTCGTGCGATAACGGTTATTTATTCATCTGATCACGGCGATGTGACTAGTTAGAAGCTTTGCGACTTGGTTTCCGCAGAAAACTTTACTGTGAAAAGTTCTGTGTTACCCTCGTGACCACTACTCAAAAAATCAACACGAGGATCACGAAATGGCTATTCTCAATGGGACCCCTGGTTCGGATGAAATACTCGGCACGGAATTTTTTGATATTATAAATGGTCTTGGCGGAAATGACACCATCTTTGGTTTCAATGGTGCAGACCAGCTTTATGGCAACTCCGGCGATGACAGAATCTGGGCAGGTCCCGGTGATACTGGAAACGACAGCATTGCGGGCGGCACCGGAAACGACGCCTTGGCTGGCGGTGACGGCGATGACGACCTTGAAGGCGATGAAGGTAGCGATACCCTTTGGGGCGGCAATGGGTTTGACGAACTTGAGGGTGATGAAGGCAACGACCTGCTGGGCGGAGGTGCTGACAAAGACACCCTGCAAGGAGGCGAGGGTAATGATACCCTCTGGGGTGGCACCGGGTCAGACAAGCTTTTTGGCGATCAAAACGATGGTCATGAAGGTCACGATCTGATGGGCGGCGGTACCGGAAATGATGAGATGTATGGCTATTCCGGAAATGATACGATGTTCGGCTACATCGGTCATGACTACCTAAATGGCGGCAATGGTGATGACGAGCTCTATGGTGGCGAAGGAAATGATGTCCTTACTGCTGGTCTCGGCAGAGACACCCTTTGGGGTGGCGAAGGAAACGACAGGATGTACAGCACGAACAACAGCCAGGATACCTTCGCGTTCGTCATGGGACACGGAAAAGACCGGGTTTACGGCTTTGATCCTGGTGCTGGCAATGGCGATGTCATCGATATCTCGGCGCTTGGGTTGGAAGGCCAACTGTCGGACCTCATTTCAGATGGCACGATTTCAAATAGCGCCGGACATGTGATTATCAAAACTGGGGACGAATCATCGATCACGCTTATCGGTCGTTCAGTTGCGGATCTTCACGAGAACGACATTCTGCTCTGACTCTAGTTGACTGATCCCGTGTTTTGATGGCGTGATCCTTTCATTAAATGGAAGGATCACTGCGGGATAAATTCTTAACGGCCACGTCTAGGGCCATGGCTCATAACCAACAGATGACGGTTGCGGCGAGTTCGATTGTCGAGAGGAAGACCTTTGGACATCTGTCGTATCGGGTTGCGACGCGTCGCCAGTCCTTCAGCCTGCCGAACATGATCTCGATGCGGTTGCGTCGTTTGTATCGGCGCTTGTCGTTCTTCACAGTTTTCTTGCGCTGTTTTCGCCGGGGGATGCATGGGCGTATCCCTTTGTCTTTCAGTGCTTCCCGGAACCAGTCGGCGTCATAGCCGCGGTCCCCGAGTGGCCGATCGACATCCGGTAGGCTGCCGAGCAATGCCCGTGCCCCGATGTAGTCGCTGACCTGACCGGCGGTGACAAACAGGTTGAGCGGCCGCCCCCGGCTGTCTCAGATGGCATGCAGTTCGGTGTTCATGCCGCCCTTGGTTCGGCCGATCAGGCGTCCACGCCCGCGTTCGTCGGGAAAACAGTCCACTGGACTGTTTCCAAATCCTCCGAACTCCCTGCCATGCTGGTCGCGGTCCGGTGCGCTTTCAGATAGCTGTTCAGTCCCGGCATCTGGTGGATCGGATTTAGGATGGATCTATCTGGCTCTGACGTCCATATCTTGCAGATGTATTCGTAGGGCGTGAGGCCGCTGAGTGTCTTGAGGCGGCGCGCAAAATTGTAAGCGGCCACGAAACCGGCAGCAGGCCACAAACCAATATTTCGAGTCTGCAGCCTCCGCCAAAATGGGATTAGATCGATGTTGGCGCGAGCAGAACACATTTTGATGGCGTTCTGAGCTGGCGCTTCAACAACCGGGCTTAGGACAAGCAGAACCCCGCTGGCCCGGCGGCACTGCGCTAAGTGAAGACTACGCAGCGACGGGCCAACTCAGCTCGGTGGGATCAATCTTGAAGTCTGAGGCAGAGGGCGGGCAGGTCCACCACTCCTCGATTGCCAACTTGCTGTCCCAGCTTGTGTTCACATACGAGAAATGTCGCTGGCCACCACCGAGCGCCGTCGCGCCAGGGTAAGGCCGCAACGCGCTGATTGGCTCCGGCACCGCTTGCCCGCCATCGCATTCCTGCCGAAGAACCTGGCCTTCATTGGCGGACCCGCCGTGAAGACGAACCTGACCCGACAGCTTGGCGTGGCAGGGCCAGGCGAGGTGAGCGGCTGACGATGGACGCGCCGTTTGGAAGCTGGGTTACGCAGACGCTGATCGCGGGGCAGACCCCGGATGCTTTTGATGGCACCATGTATCATCAAAGGTGCCATAGATGGCCCAGTCTTTGCTGCCTGCATCAGAGAAGTGCTTGTCCCGAAGATCACCTCCGGGACCGTTGTCATCCTCGACAAACTCGCAGCACATCGGAACAAGGAGGCGGCAAAGGCCCTCCGCGAACACGACTGCTGATTTCTCTACCTGCCGCCATACTCGTCGGACCTGAACTCTATAGAGCAAGCGTCCTCGAAACTGAAAGCCCACCTGCGACGGATCGGAGCGAGAACATTTACCAAAGTCTTCGAGGCAATCGGCGCAACCAGCGATCTCTACGACACAACAGAGTGCTGGAATTACTCCAAAACTGCCGGATATGCCTCAAGTTAAAGTCGAATCGCTTTAATTGGAGCGCTGCGGCTGCGGGTGCGCGACATTTGCTACCAAGTCTAACTTGAGCGGAGGGCCGACATCTGACGCGGGGTTCTGCCGAGCGACTACGTTAACATGTTCGTGACGGTGCCGTGAGGCTCGCCATCTCCGATATTGTAAGAGCCTTATGCGTTTCCGTAAATTTCCATGACTTCACTTTTTCAGCTCCATTCACAGCTAGGGAAATTGTAACTGCAAACGATCCAGTTTTTAACAGAAAACCAGCTCCTTATCCCTCTGTCATTTCACCACGATTTCCGCATGCAATGCTCCGGCCCGATGGATCGAGTTTAGAATATCTACAAGATCCCTTGGCGAAACACCCAAAGCGTTCAATCCGGAAACGACGTCTGAAAGAGAAGAAATGCCTTGAAGCTCTGAGAAACCGGCGCCTTTGTCCTGATCGATATCTACAGCACCTTGCCTGACAATTACTGCTTCACCGTTAGAAAACGGACTTGGTTGTGATACTATTGGTATATTGCTGACCCGCAAGGTCAAGTTCCCCTTGGAGACTGCAACTTTTGATACCCGGACATCTTCTCCCATCACAATGGTGCCGGACCTGTGATCGATGACGACCCTGGCCTTGGCATCAGTTTCGATTAGAATATTCTCAATGCGGCTGAGTATACGTGCGGGATTTACATCGCTAAGCTTTGTCAGATCCAGCGATACTGTGCCGGCATCTGTCAGCATCGCGACAGAGCCGATCCCGCTATGGTTGATCGCTGCCTCGATGCGAGATGCTGTTGTAAAATCTGGCTGATTGAGTGCGAGTCGAATATTGCGAAGGTTAGAAAAATCAAAATTGACCTCGCGCTCGACTCTTGCTCCCTGCGGAACTGATCCGGAAGTTGGCACGCCGTGAGCCAAGGATTCGTCCTCGGCATTCGCTGACACACCGCTGGAAATGACAGACCCCTGTGCGACCGCGTATATGTCACCGTCAGCTGCAATTAATGATGTCATTATTAGCGTGCCGCCCATCAAGCTTTTCGCGTCACCGATGGCAGAAACGGTCACATCTATTTGCGAGCCAGACCTAGCAAAGGGGGGAAGGACAGCTGTTACCATCACCCCCGCTACGTTTTTTGGACGGAATTGATCGGCGCTTACACTGACGCCCATACGTTCAAGAAGGGTCGCCATGATATCCTCAGTGTATGGTGTGTTGCGCAGGCTATCGCCGCTGCCATTCAACCCCACAACCAAACCATAGCCGAGCAGATCATTCCCACGAACACCATCAAACGTGACAATATCCTTCAGCCGGACAGTGGCGCTCTGTGCCGACAAGGCCATCATGCATGCCAACACAAATATGATTGAACGACGCATCAAAGATAGGTCGCCAAACTGAGATTAGATAATCGCGCTGTTACAGCATAAAGCGCCCTCAGTTGCGCCTCTGCCTGAACGAGTTGGCTGCCGACCTCGTAACTGTCGACCGATATCAGCTCTGTTCTCTCGATCTGCAATGTGTTGATTTCACGCTCTAGCCTTATGCTCGCTTGTTCGATTGCGTGCTCGACCGAACCCAGGCTCGCCATTGAGAGCGAAAGTGCCGCACTACCTTCAAGCAAAGATGAGCCTCCAGCACGCATCAATTCCGCTTGTTGATCCGGGCGTTTGTAAAACGCGCCTCGCGAAACCAATGCACCTATTGTGAGACCTAGAAGTACTTCTCTAACTCCCTCTTCATTTG
Source organism: Paracoccus albus (assembly GCF_027913035.1). Lineage (NCBI taxonomy): Bacteria > Pseudomonadati > Pseudomonadota > Alphaproteobacteria > Rhodobacterales > Paracoccaceae > Paracoccus > Paracoccus albus. The sequence goes on along the minus strand of NZ_CP115775.1, from coordinate 2,953,919 downwards.
CTGTCTGTGTAAAGCTAATTGTCTGGGATGGGCCGACACCATGCATTGAATAATCGCGGACAGAACCTTGATAGAAGTTTTCGCCGACATTTCCGCTCACGGTGTCATCAGCAAACCATTCGCGCAGCTGCATCAATGTCTGCTCGGCGGTCTTCGCACCAGAGGCCGACGCCGCCGCTGCTTCAATGATTTTCTCGGCCGGTTTGATTGGGGCAATGTTTGCCTTGGTTCCTGACAGAAGATACCGCCCACCAAGACGGGTATTCAGTGAAGCAATCACGTCATCCAGTTGGCTTTCAGCAATCGAAGCGACAGAGCGTCTTAGTTTATCCGACGCCAAGGACACATCACTTTGCATTGCGATACCTTGGGAATCCGCAATCTTCTGAATATTTGAGAAAGCAAGCTGCATCGCCTTTGCGGCCGTTTCCGCTTCCTTGACGTTTCTTTGGTATGCCTCCGCCGACTGTATGGCGTGACTTAGTCTGGAAAGATCGAGCAAATCTCCACGAAGGTGCTTTGGAATATCCTCTCGAACCCCGGTTGTCGTTTCGCTGGACAAACGCTGGATGTCTGTGCGCAGCGCTAAATTTGAGCTGCGCATCACGATAAACTGCGAAAGGTCACCGATTGATGAAAAGTTCATGATCAAACCCTCAGAATTTGGTCTAGCATTTTGTCGATGATCTGAATCACTTTCGCGTTTGCAGCATAGGATTTCTCCAGTTGAAGTAGCATTTCCATTTCACGGTCACTGTCGACACCATCGGTGAGAAGTGCAGCCTGAAGCGAAGAGTTCACTGACTGATCATGTGCCTGTTTTTCCTCTAGTGTTACCCGCGCAGTCGATATTTCTGAGAAAAGGCTGGCCGCAAATTCCATGAGGTTTGGCGCTTGAACATGCTGATTTTGTGTTTCCGTCTGTGAACCCGACAACATGCGACCAAGCGACTGAAGTATAGTGCCATCACCGACATCTCCCGGACTAACGGCCCCTACACCATTCCTTATTCGCCACAAGTCACCGCCTTGACCAGGATCAATAAGGGGGTTCACTCGCAGATTGCCGGCCAGACCACTATGATCGTTCGGGCTGTAATTGCCCCTTCGGTCACTGAATAAACCCGACCCGCCGGGCCGAATGGTCGGATCGGCGGATTGCGCGGCAAAAACGTCGTGAAGACCAGTCGCAAAGTTATCCAGCGTGTTCTGAGCGGCAACTGTGTGATGGTCGCGGATCATGAAGAGTTCGGAAAGCGAGCCACCTGAAAGGTGCGAAAAGTCGCTTGGCGATGCGGGGGTGCCATTGAGCCAGACAGTTCGAGCCAGCGGGACAGGATGTTCAGGCTTTGGCGCAGTTGCTTCCTTTGCCTTGAACTCCAGCTTGGTAGGTTCTTTGCCGTCCAAAAGAACCATTCCACCCTTAGAATAGATGGCGACCTGCCGGTTGTCCCTTTGGATGGTCTGAATGGGCAGTTTGCCAGATACTCTGTCGATCACAGCGCGCCTGGTATCGGCCAAAGAGGCGGAGTCACGACCATTCGCTTCTGCCACTATAATCTGCCGATTGAGCTTTGCGATCTGCGATGGGTCAGAGTTTATTTCCTGAACTTGAAGATATATCTCGCGATCTGCACTAATCCGGGCATTTTGGATCGACGCGCTTATGTCGTTGATTTTGCCAGAGACCTGATGTGCTGCATCAAGCACCGCCTCCAAGCGCAAATCGCTATCGGGCCGACTTCCGGCCGAAATCAACGTTGTTTCCAGCCCCGCCAGATAGGACGAAAGCGAGTTACCCTTCAGAGGTTGGCCGATAGCAGCTTCGATTTGTTTGAAGAAGCCAAACGATGTCGATGATTGGGCCAGAGATGCATTAGCTAGCCGCAGATCGGCCAATAGCGATTCAGAGATGATCCGGGTTACTCGTGTGACTTGTACGCCCCCCCCGTTTGCCGACAACAACCGAGGCGAGAGTTCCAATTCGCGCCGCGCATAGCCCGGGGTCAGGGCATTTGCGAGGTTCGTTGAAACCACCTCGGTTCCACGTGATGCGGCGGTCAGGCCGCTGATAGCGTTATTGAGCGCGTTGGCGATGCTCATATCACATTCACTCAGCGTTTGATGTTTGTGGTTTCCTGCAACATCTCATCGACAGTCTGGATGACCTTTGCATTTGATGAATAGGCGCGCTGTGTCTGGATCAGATCGGTCAATTCGGCTGCGACATCTGTGGTGGACCCCTCACGCGCATAACCGACGATTGCCCCGGTCGGTCCGTCACCAGCGTCCCATAGAAAGAAGGATCCGGAATCAGGTGAGACCTGATAGGTCTGGTTATTGAGGGAAATTAGCCCGTTGGGATTGGGTACGTCGACGAGCGGGATTTGGTAGATGGTGCGGATAAAGCCGGTATCATATGTCGCGCGTATATAGCCGTTTTCATCAACCTTGATGGCCGTCAGGTTGCCGACGGGAGAGCCATCCTTTGAGATATTGGTTGGCGCGAAATTGTCGCCAAGTTGTGTGAGGCCATTCGGATCACCCAACTTGCCGATGGTTACGGTCATCGGATCCCCTGCATATGTGTCCGTCTTTCCGACCGTCAGCGACAATGTGCCAGTCGCGGGATCGTAGTCTGGATGGGCTGAACCGCCGGTGTTCTGAACCTGGGCGAGCGTTCCGCCGCGTGTCTGGTCATTGGCAAATGTCAGCGTCAGAGTCGCGATAATACTCTCATCGGCAGCAGTCGTCGGATCGTTTGCGGTCGCAGAATCGCGAAGCTCCAGCGTCCAGGTGTTGGACATTCCATTCGTATGGGAGGTGTGGGGTGTGAAGCTGACATTCAGGGCCTCTGACGTGCCGAGGTTGCCGAAATATTCAATTTTTGAAGTGAGGGCGTCCGTTGTACCGCCAGCTTCCGTTCTGGTGGCTGGTAAGTTGATCCCAAGCGACATTTTGCGGGTGGGATCGCCAGCCGTCTGGTTGGCATTGATGACGACCGGCTGAAGACCGCCCATTGTATCACGGGGCATCAACGGGATCGTGCCATCTGCATTTGCCGGCCAGCCAAGAAGGACGAGACCGGATTCCGTGCGAAGTACCCCATCGGCGTCCGTTCTGAACGAGCCGGTGGTCGTCATCATCATCGGCTGATCGCCGAACTTATTGTCGATGGAAACCGATGGGACGACCGGCAACATACCGCGGCCAGAAATGGCGAGGTCTGTTGGGTTCGACGTGGGCACCAAGGTGCCGCGCTGATCGATCAGTCGCGCCGTTGAGGCGCGCACGCCCCCCGCAGAGTATACGCCCGCACCGCGGGCCTGATTGATGACCATCCCTTCGAAATCAGCGATGACGCGCTTGTAACCGAAAGTGCCGGAATTCGAGATGTTATCCGAGATCGTGGCAAGTCGGGTCGCATTCGCTGCAAGTCCCGCAACACCGGCGTTCAAAGAAGAAGAAATGGACATTCATGTACCCTTTTATCTGAGTCTTGCACCGCAAGCTGATCGATAGTCGTTAAGATCGCGCTAATTGCAGCGACGGCAGCCTGACTAGTTCAGTAAAATGACCTCTATCCGGTTGTTGGATGCGCCTGTCGGATCGGCTGGCAAGCTGTGGCGATCCGCTTTTCCAGTTACTCGCTGAACCCTTTTCGTCGAAAGCCCATGACCCTCAAGCAAGGTGCGCATTGCATCGGCCCTGCGGGTGGACAGCGTCCAGATCGGCGAATCTGCCAGGACCGCGGGGTAGGATCGGACATGCCCTGCTATCGCAAGCTGATTTTCGGTTCTGGAAAGGACACGCGCGACAATTGTCGCCAGTTCGCGGGCCGTCATGGTCGGCTTGTCAGTTTCTTCAACGAATAAAGGCGCATCCGCCAGATCGCCGAGGTCGATCACGAGCCCTTCATCGGTGACACGCGTTACCACATGGCGCAGAATATTCCGTCTCTGCATAGATTCGGCGCCGATTCCGGCCAGTTCATCCTGAATCTGCGTATGCAGATCATCAACCGCATCAGCTTCAGGATCAGCGATGTCTTCGTGCGTCGAGCCGCTGGCATCGCCAATCGTTGCGCCTGCGCCACCTGTCCCGGAAAGCGTTCGGACGATTGTCGGATTGAAGTAATCTGCCAGACCCTCACGCTGCTTTTCTGTCGTAGCGTTCAGCAGCCACATCAGCAGGAAAAAGGCCATCATCGCGGTCACGAAATCAGCATAGGCGACCTTCCACGCGCCGCCGTGGTGGCCGGATTTTTCAGACAGCGTGATCCGTTTTATGATCACTGGTGTATTCGCGCCCCGGTCGGCCATCACATTTCCCGTTCATTCAACGTTCGATGAAGGGTCGCGCAGCCGGGCGCTGAAACCAAGTTAACAGATCAAATGCCGGATAATCTCTCCCTGATCAGGTCGGCCGCCTTTTCCGCGATCATGATGGTCGGGGAATTCGTGTTGCCCGAGGGGATGCGCGGCATGACAGATGCGTCGACCACACGAAGGCCCTCGACCCCGTTCACTTTCAAGTCAGGATCTACAACGGCTTCCGGGTCGCTTCCCATACGCGCGGTGCCGACAGGGTGGAAGATGGTCGAACCGATCATTCCGGCAGCATGTGCAAGCTCTGCGTCGGTCTGACTGTCGTTTCCCGGTCGATACTCCTCTGGATTGTAGCGGGCCATTGGGTCGGCGGACATGATCTTTCTTGTCAGGCGGATTGCGTTTGCTGCGGTCATGCGGTCGGAATCCGCGCTCAGGTAATTGGGCGAGATCTCTGGTGCTTGCATCGGATCGTCAGAGAGGATGCGCACATGACCACGGCTGTCCGGCCTCAGCGGCACGACCGAGGCCGTAATCGCCGGGAAAGCGTGCAGGGGTTCGCCAAAGGCATCAAGGGAAAGCGGCTGAACGTGATATTCCAGATCGGGCGTCTCCATATCGGGGGTTGAGCGCGCAAAGCAGCCAAGCTGGCTTGGTGCCATGCTCATCGGGCCAGAGCGGAAGAAAGCATATTGTCCGGCGATCAGCGCTTTGCCCAGAAGCGTGGCGGCCATGCGATTCAGCGTTTTCGCGCCACTGACCTTGTAGACACATCTTATCTGAAGGTGATCCTGAAGGTTCTCGCCCACGGCCGCATCGCGTATTACCCCTATTCCGTGATCCTGAAGAAGTGCCGCCGGCCCGACGCCCGACAGTTGCAGAAGCTGAGGGGTGCCGATTGCACCGGCGCACAGGATCACTTCACGCGCAGATATGGTCTCTGTCTGCCCGTCTTGCGTGACCTCGACCCCGGTTGCACGATTGCCGGAAATGGCAACGCGACGGACATGGACATTGACCCGGAGGTGAAGATTGGGCCGCTTCATTGCCGGGCGAAGAAAGGCTTTGGCGGTGGAGACACGCAGGCCGCGCCGCTGGTTGACCTTGAAATACCCGACGCCCTCACCAATCCCGTCGTTGAAATCATCGACCTGAGGGATCCCGACGCTTTCGGCGGCACGCGCGAAGTCGTCAAGCACTTGCCATTTCAGTCGTTGCGCCTCGACCCGCCATTCTCCGCCGCGGCGATGGTGTTCGCTGTCGCCTGCAAAGTAATCCTCGGACTTCAGGAAATAGGGCAGGACGTCGTCCCAGCCCCAGCCGGTGCACCCTAGCTGCCGCCAGCCGTCATAGTCGCGTGACTGACCGCGCAGATAGAGCATCCCGTTGATGGAACTACATCCGCCAAGAACCTTGCCGCGGGGGTACAGCAACTCTCTGCCATGCAGTCCGGGTTGGGGCGCTGTGCGAAAGCCCCAGTCGGTTCGCGGGTTGCCGATGCAATACAGATAGCCGACGGGAATATGTATCCAGTGATAGTTATCGCGGCCACCTGCCTCCAGCAGCAGAACACGCGTGCCCGGATCGGCCGACAGGCGGTTGGCCAGCACGCAGCCCGCACTGCCCGCGCCAACGATAATGAAATCGTAGTCCATGACCCCTCCTCGTCCCGGATTTCGCCACTCTGCCCGGTCACGCGGCGGAATTGAAGCATGTGGCATCTGTAACCGCGAACGCGCAGTCACGCTTAAATCATCAGGCTCATGGTTCCTTGGCCTTGATGGCGGCGCAGTGAGCCGTATTTTATTCTGATGTTGCAACCGGGTGAATATGACATGACCACCGGCGAGGGGCTGATCGCCTGCCCCCGTTGCGATGCGTTATATGTCGAGGAAGAGCTTAGCGACGGTGAAACCGCCCGTTGTCTGCGCTGCAACACGGTGCTGGCGCGTCCGCGTGCTGGTGCTTTTACGCAGATCATCGCACTGGCGATTACCACAATGGTTCTGATGGTCGGGGCGATTTTCTTTCCTTTCCTTGAAGTCTCGCGAATGGGGCTGGGCAACAAAACATCGCTTTTCGGTGTGGCGATGGCCTTTTCCGAAGGCTTCATCGCGCCGCTGACCGTTGGGATATTGGGAATGGTCGTGGCGCTGCCTGCGCTCAGGGCAGGATTGCTCGTTTACACGCTCTGGCCGCTTGCCCGCGGCAAACGCCCCTATGCCGGTGCCGCGAGAGCCTTTCGTCTGTCAGAGCAGATGAAGCCCTGGTCAATGGCTGAAATTTTTATCATCGGGACTGCGGTGGCGATGGTGAAGGTCGGCGGGCTTGCAACGATCAGTTTCGGCCCAGCCTTCTGGGCGTTCTGTGCGCTGATCTTCGTCAGCCTTGCCAACAAGAGCTTCATGTCCTCAGCAACGATATGGGATGCGATCGAGGATGGGGGCCTGCGCACCGATGGGCGTGAAATGGTGGGGTTTGAATGACGCAGGCAGCCGAAGCCAATCAAGATGCTGCACAGGCGGCAGGGGCCAGACAGACCCAAGCGACTACACTGACGTCGCATCGTGCCGGGCTGATCGGGTGCCGCAGTTGTGGCCGTGTCTGGCCTGATGACACCAAGGAATGCGCAAGATGCGGCGCGGCGCTGACGCCCCCGGATCGTCGCGGTTTGCAGGCTGTCTGGGCATGGCTGCTGGCAGGAATGGTTTTCTATATCCCGGCCAACCTGATGCCGATGATGAGCACGAGGTCGCTTGGCGGCCTGGGCGGCAGCGGTGACGCAACAATCATCGGCGGTGTCTTGCAGCTTATTCACTATGGCGACTGGTGGATCGCCCTTGTGATATTCATCGCATCGGTCATGGTGCCGATCGGCAAATTCATCGCCATTATCTGGCTTGCCATCGTGGCGGGTAAGCCCGCGACCATCGAAGATGCACATAACCGCCTGCATATTTTCGAGGTTGTGGAATTTATCGGCCGCTGGTCGATGATTGACGTTTTCGTCGTCGCAATCCTCTCGGCGCTCGTGCAGCTTGGCTTTTTCGTGTCGATCAAGCCGGGTCCTGCTGCGGCGTCATTTGCGCTGTCGGTTGCATTCACCATGCTCTCGGCGCAAAGTTTCGATCCGCGCCTGATCTGGCGCGGCTTACCCCTACGTGGCCGGAAGGACGTTAATGAGTGATAGTTCTGCCCCCCGTCCGGCAAGCCCGGCGCGACGAACGGCTGCCAAAGCCGCGCAGGCCGGCTTTTCGCTGGTCTGGCTGGTTCCAATTCTTGCACTTGCCGTAACGCTTGGCCTTGCATGGAACGCCTATTCCGGGCGAGGCGAGGTGATCTCTGTTGAGTTCAGTGATGCCACGGGCATTGTGCCGGGGGAAACGTCACTGAGATTCCGCGAAGTGACCGTCGGTGAAGTCGAAAGCGTCAGCTTCACCGATGATCTGCGCAATGTGCTGGTCAATATTCGTGTAGAGCCCGAGGTCGTCGAATATATCGACACAGAGGCAGAGTTCTGGATTGTCCGGCCTATCGTTTCTGCGCAAGGCATATCGCGTCTGGATACCGTGCTTTCGGGGGTGTTCATCGAAGGGTTCTGGGATTCCGATGCCGGAGAAAAGGAAACCAACTTTGTCGGTCTGAACCAGCCGACACTGGCGCGGCTGGCCAGCGAAGGCACATGGTTCGTCCTGTCATCCGCCGGTGCAAAGGGTTTGGCCGAAGGCGCGCCTGTGACATTCCGGGGGCTGGAAGTAGGTCGTATGCAGAACCTTCGGCTGTCGGAAGAAGATGAATCCGTGCTTGCGGATGTGTTTATCGAGGCACCGCACGACAAGCGCCTGACCTCTGCCAGCGTATTCTGGGATACGTCGGGCTTTTCGGTTTCGCTCGGTGCACAGGGGTTGAGCCTTGACGTCGCCTCGTTATCGCAGGTGGTTCAGGGCGGTGTTGCCTTTTCTACAATGGCCGCAGGCGGCCAGCCGATTGAGGCCGGGCATCTGTTCCGATTACAGCCCGACGAAGAAGCCGCGCGCGCCAGCCTGTTCGGCTCTGCCGAGGATGACATTCGCCTGAGTATGCTGGTGGACAACGACCTGAACGGGCTGACCACGGATTCCGATGTGGAATATGAAGGGCTGGCCGTTGGCCGTGTCACAGAGCTTGGCGTCGATATCGATGAGAACCGGCCTGAGGGTGAAGAGGTCAAGCAGCGCATTACGTTCGTCGTTGCGCCAAGTCGTCTGGGGCTGGAGCCCGGCGCAACGCAGGAAGAGGCGCTTCGCTTCTTCGAAGACCGCGTTGCTGGCGGGTTGCGCGCGCGTGTGTCCTCGTCCGGCTTCCTTGGCATTTCGAAGGTGATCGACTTGGTTGATCAGCCTATGTCTGCGCCCGCCGCGTTGGACGTTGCTGCCGAACCCTATCCGATCATCCCATCCATCGCGCCGGAGGTATCGGACCTTGGCGCTTCGGCAGAGGGGCTGTTTACAAGGCTCGGCGGTCTGAACCTTGAAGGGCTTTTGCAATCCGCGACAAATATGATGGACGCCATCACGCAGGTTGCGGCATCGCCCGATACGCAGGCCATTCCGAAGGCGCTGCGCACGGCACTGGATGACACGCAGGCGGCCGCCGCCGATATTCAGGCCATGACGTCTGAGCTTCGCGAGGCGAATGCGGCTGCGAACCTTTCTCGCGCTTTGGACGAGGCGGCGCAGGCTGCCGAAGCCGTGCGTCTGGCTGCTGCTAATGTGCCGGAAATGGTTACGCAAATGGAAGGTGCTGCGGCTGCAATCGAAGAATTCGGCTTTGCCGAAATATCGACAGAGGCCGAGGGCGTTCTGGCGGACCTGCGTCAGGTCGTCGGCACCGAAGAGGCACGGCAGTTGCCCGCTGATCTGGCCGCCACGCTGGAGGCAGCTTCAAGCGTCCTCGAAGATCTGCGAGAAGGCGAAGCCGCAGCAAATCTGTCCCGTGCTCTGGACGAGGCGGCGCAGGCCGCTGAGGCCGTGCGGCTTGCCGCTGTCGATGTGCCCGAGATGGTCGATCAGATTGATGAGGCTGCGGCTGCGGTCGAAGAATTCGGTTTCGAAGAGATTTCTGCACAGGCAGAGGGGATACTTGCCGATATCCGTGCCATGCTGGGCACGGAAGATGCCGAACAACTGCCACGCAACTTGTCGGACACGCTTGAAGCCGCCTCTGGCCTGCTGAACGATCTGCGGGATGGAAATGCGGCAGGCAGCTTGAATGAAGCGCTCGATTCAGCGCGGGTCGCAGCCGATGAGGTGGCCGAGGCCGCGCAGACCCTGCCCGAGCTGTCCGAACGCTTTCAGCGGCTTGCTGCGCGGGCAGAGGTTGTCATTGCAGCCTATGGCGGTGACAGCGTCTTTAACCAGCAGGCCCGCGCCATGATGACAGAGCTTGGCCGCGCAGCCACTGCTTTCGGCTCGCTGGCACGCACAATAGAACGTAACCCACGCGCCTTTATTCTGGGACGATAAAGACATGAACAGGCTAACAAAAATTGCGGCGATCACATTAACTGCCATCGGGTTGTCGGGCTGCGGGGACGGCACCGGAACCGCACGCTATGTGATTGATCCGCCGGCATCGACGCAGTTCACCGGCGATCAGCTTGGCGCGACAGAGCTGAAAGAGGTGTCGCTGCCGGATTACGCCGCTGCCGACGAATTGTCGTGGCAGGGCACTGACGGGGCCGTACGGTCGAGCACAAAGATCCTTTGGGCGGATAATCCCGAACGCGCTTTCACGATCACGCTTGCGCGCGCCATTTCGGAAATTTCTGGCGGCTCGGTCGTGCCGGAACCATGGCCGTTCCCCTCACCCCCACAGCACAGGCTGGATGTTCGTGTCGAGCAGGCTTTGGCTGCAAATGACGGCTATTTCCGCTTGAAGGGCCGCTATTTCGTCGCTGCCGAAGGCGGCGGTGCGGGGTCTCATCATACCCGTGTCTTCGATATCGCCGTGCCTGTCGATCAGGATAATCCCCAGGCGGTGGCAAATGCGGCCTCTGTCGCGATAACGATGCTGGCAGAGCAGATTGCGGCACTCGGTGGCCCCGGCACAACGATTGTTGCTACCGTTCCGGGCGGTGGCGATCCTTACGCGGACCTTCCGCCGTTGTTCTGATAGCGGGGCTCGGGCGCTGCTTCAGCGCCCTTCAAGATGCGCCATGAATTCGGCGTGAAGCGTCGGTCCCGCAATCACCAGCCCATCCAGCATGGGCTGCGGATTGTTGAATCGCATGGGCCGACCAGTCATGGTGGTTACGCTGGCCCCCGCTTTTTCCGCAATCAGGCTGCCTGCCGCGATATCCCATTCCCACGCTGACCGCAGCGACAGCGTCGCGTCAAACCGACCCTCCGCCACGAGACATAACCGCCACGCAAGCGAGGGTCGGAAGCTGCGTTTGAACTCTGGCGGATTGCCTCCCTTCCAGAAAGCGGGCGCAAGGGAGGCCTTGGTCGTAAGCACGTCGGCATCGGGCATGGCTGCCTCGCTTACCCTGATCGCCTTGCCATTCAGTGTCGCCGCGCCATTTTCATGTGCGGCATAGGTCAATCTCTTGACGGGAAGATGGACAACGGCGGCGACGATCCTGTCACCACGCGCGATGGCGAGGGAATGCGAAAACCCTTCTTGCCCATCGATAAAGGCACGGGTGCCATCAATTGGATCAATGATGAAGCAGTGTAGCGCATCCAGCCGCGCCGGATCATCGGGACTTTCTTCGGACAGCCAGCCATATTCGGGCCGCGCGCCTAACAATTCGCTGCTCAGGAAATCGTTGACGGCAAGATCAGCCTCGGTCACGGGACCTGCGCCAAGATCCTTCTCCCAGGTCACGGGTTCCTGCCGCCAGTAGCGACGCGCTATCTCTCCGGCCTTTTCGGCGGCCGAAACGAGCAGCTTCAGGTCTTCCTCAGGCGCCGGCAACGGTCATTCCTTCAACCAGCAGGCTGGGCACACGAACCGCGCGCCAGTCACGAGCGTCATTTGCCGGGGTCAGCCGCATCAGCATATCGCGCAGATTGCCGGCAATCGTGCATTCATTGACGGGATAGCTGATCTTCCCGTTCTCAACCCAAAACCCAGCCGCACCGCGAGAGTAATCACCCGTTGTAGGGTTAATGGAAGAGCCGATCAAAGATGTGACAAGCAACCCTCGCCCCATATCGGCGATCAGCTCGTCACGGCTGTGATCCCCTTCGGTCATGCGGATGTTGGACAGCCCCGGTGCCGGTGGCCCGCCCAGTCCGCGCACCGCACTGGCGGTGCTTTCAAGCCCAAGCTTGCGCGCTGTCGCGAGGTCAAGGGTCCAGGATGTAAGGAGGCCGTCCCGGACGATGTCGCGCGGCTTCGTCGGCAGGCCTTCAGCGTCGAAGACGCGGGAAGAGGACATGCGCGGCAGGTGCGGATTCTCTTGCACTGTGATGCTTTCGGGGAGAACCTGCATATCCATCGCATCGCGCAGCCAGCTTGCACCGCGCACAATGGCTGTTCCGTTCACCGCAGAAAGCAGATGCCCGATCAGCCCCGACGAGATCCGTTCGTCGTAGATGATCGGAAAGGCACCGGTGGGCGGCCTGTGCGCACCTGACCGGGCGACCGCGCGTTCACCGGCGAGCTGGCCGATTTCCTCGGCTGAGGGCATGTCTTCTGCCCAGATGCGGCCCTCGCCTGCGTGATCACGCTCCATCCCCGGGCCCGAACCGCTGATTGCGGTGCAGCTTGTGGCGTGCTGGCTGCGGCGGTGGCCGCCTTCGAAACCATTGCTCATCGCCAGCCAGCTTTCCCTGTGTGAATAGCTGGCATTCGCGGATTCAACGGTCCTGACGCCGTCGACGGAAAGCGCTGCAGCCTCTGCCCGCAGGGCGCGGTCTTCAAGCGCGGCGGGGTCGGGGGCTTCGCTGGTGTCGAACTGCTGAAGATAATCGCCTTCGGTTTCGGTGGCGAGCTGATCGGTGTCGGCAAGCCCAAGGCTATCGTCGACCGGTGCCGAACGCGCCATCGCCACCGCGCGCCGGGCCATAGTCCTAATTGTGTCCTGGCGGTGATCGGCACCGGAAACGCTTGCCTGCCGTCCGGAAATCAGCACCCGCAGACCGATCTCCACCCCTTCCGCGCGTTCGGCATGTTCCAGGCTGCCGTTGCGCACATCAATGCCGGTCGCAGCAGCACGAATGGCCATCGCCTCGGCCTCTTCGGCCCCTTCGTCGCGGGCCGCCTGTAGCAGGGCATGTGTCAGATCTCGAAGCATGTGGATCCTTGGTGGGCGCGGAAAAGTGACATTAGTGTTAATGGGCGGCAAACAGTCTGTGACGCAACCCCGAAACCGAACGGGCCGCCACGACTGAACGCGACGGCCCGCCTCATTATTCGGATGGCAGGTTTACTTGACTTGCTGACCGTTTGCAAAGATGGAGCCACCTTCGCGGAACTCTATTTCCGAAGTCATGACCTCGGCATTTTCGGGGTCCGGCTTGGCGAACATGGCCAACATCATGCGAACACCCATCGCCTGTTCCTGCGGCATCATGCCAGCTTCGATCAGCTTGTCGAACAGCGCGTTGATACCTTCCAGGCGGCCATTGATAACGCCAACCGGCGTCGTCATGTTGCCGCCCTCCGGGCTGTTCAGCTCACCCGTGGCGGAGACACTGGCACCAAGTGCCGAAATGTCGACGTTGTTGATCGAGACAGAGTTGAACTCTCCCGGAGCGACAGAAGGGTCGGACATTGCGTTCTGATCGGTCAGGTCGACATCCAGCGTAGCGGTGCCGGACACGTCGATATGGACGTTCGCCGGATCACGCGGCAGCGCCGACTGAGGGTCGAACATTGCCCAGATGCTGTCGGACAGTGTCAGGCCGGTCAGCCCATAGACGAATTTGAATGGCTGCGGCTCCGCCGCAGAAACAAGCGGCATCTCGATGTTGAATTCGGCACTGTCAGAGGCGTAATTGATCGGCATTGGCATGTCAGGCAGCGTCGCATCCACCGTGGTCGCACCGGACGTGCCTGAATAGCCAACCATCCCGTTCGCCATCATAACGTCAAGAGCAAGGTCCGCCGACTTTGAGGCGATGGAAACGGTCTGCATCGTGCCTTCGTCATTCGTGCCTTCCATGTCGACCTGAAAGTCAAGATCGCTTGCGGTCATGTCGCCGCTGATATCCAGACCGGCCTTCAATGCGCCGGTCAGGTCCGGGCCAAGCTCGGTTCCGGCGGGGACATTCGTATCGCTGTTATATGCAATATCCGAGATGGTGCCGGAAATGTCGGCGCTCGCATTGTCGTCGGCGAAATCTACCGTCAGCGCAACTGAATCGGCGGCGCCGGTTTGAACCAGTTTGAACCCGTCGGTGGAATCTATCCGCTCGGTACCTGTAAAGTTGGTGATCGTCGCGGTGAGGGGGGTTTCATATGTCATGCCATCGGTGCCGATGACACTGTCGACGACCACTTCCATCGTCGGGAAGGCAAACTCATAGAGGTTTGCGCCGCCGTCATCGTTCACTGTGATGGTCTCACCCGGATTGGTCGCGGTGAAAGCGACTTCCACGGTGCCCATTTCCTGGGTTTCAGCGTCATCATCGTCCGAGGACTGATCGTCCGCCGCATCAGGTGCCGTGGTCTCGGCATCGGCTGCATCTTCTGCTTCGCTGCCACCTGTGGTGTCGGCATCCGCGGCATCGTCCGTGGCCGCATCTTCGGCGGCGGACGTGGTATCATCTGTCGCATCGGGCGCCATGGTCGCGTCGTCTTCATCATCGTAAATCGGCGCTTCGAATGATGCTGTACCCGTCCATTCGTCGGCCATATCGACGGTGACGCCGCCGTCGCCCGTGGCCGTCAGCACCAGATCGCCCAGTTGGGCGTCAATTGATCCCGTGTCGTCCGACTGCGAAAGCGAAAGACCGCGCACCGTGACGGTATCGCCTGCCTCTTCGACGTCTTCGGTCGTGACCGTAAGGCCCATCGTCTCGTAATAGGTGCTCAGCTGCTCCCACACCGAACCCGGTGTAATTTCGGCAAGCGCGGGTGACGCTGCGAGGATAACGCCAAGGGCTGTAGCGGTGGAAAATCTGGTCATTGGGGTCACCTTCTGAACAAAAATGGAGTGCTATTCGGGCCTGTAACGCATGAAAACGTCGTTGGGTAGCAAGAGGTCTTACTGAAAACTGTTGATATTATCGTGACATTTGAATCGGTTTTCCCTTTTCATCACTGACCAGAAGAGGTTGGGACGGCATCCGCCGCATCCTGGCTTTGGATAGGGAAGAGAGTTGCAAGCGCCAAGCGGGCCGAAACAAAGGCACTTCCGGCCCGCATGTGGCTTTATCAGTTGTAAGCAGCTTCTTTGTTAAAGTGCTTCGTCAGCATATAGTAGACGACGGCGCGATATTTGTTGCGGTTCGAACTGCCATAGTCTGACATCACTTTTGTGATCGCCTCCATCAGAGCTGGTCCATCCGGCAGCCCGAGCTTCTTCATCAGGAAGTTGTTCTTAACGCGCTCAAGCTCGGCGTTATCGCTGGCAGCGACCGTCTCGCTGTCCGCGTTATATATAGAGGGACCGCAACCGATGGTCACTTTCGTCAGCAGATCCATGTCGGGCGTCTGACCCAGCTTTTCCTTGATATCTGCGGCATATTTTGCGATCAGCTCGTCTCGCTTACTCATTCAGTTTCCTCCAATGCAGCTTTTGTTAAGCCTTCACAGAGGAACCCTAGTCCGGCTTGCGCCATCGGTAAAGCGTCGCGTTCGTAAGGTGCTGATCAGTAATCTCTTTCGTAATACAGGCCGAGCGTGCTGTCGCCTTCGCTGTCAACCGAACCTCGGGCCGTCAGCGAGTCGGTGACATCAAGGTTAAGGTTGATCTGGGTCTTTCCGGCATCGTCAAGCTCAACATCGGTATAGACGTTGCGCGAAAGGTATTTGCCCGCACGCACTGCTACGCTGCCATCATCGTCCACGGTCATATCCAGATCATCGAGACCCGTCGCCTCTCGGATATTGCCAACGACGCCGATGCCGCCCTGACCGGCCAGCACTGCAAGCGCATTGGCAAGCTGTGCAGCCTGAAGCGGGCTGATCTGGTCCAGACCCTGCCCGAACAGCAGATACGACAGAACCTCTTCTTCCGGCAGCGACGGATCGGATTCGAATGTGATGTCCGGATCGCGCACTTCGCCGTCAATGATGATGCGGATGGTGATGTCGTCTTCGGTATGGGTGGCCACCAACCGGATAACCGGGATCATGCTGCCCTGTAGCTCTACCAGACCCTCCGTCAGGTCGAACCGCTTGCCCAGCAGGTCGACGCGCCCACGGATCAGCGACAAATGGCCGATTGGGATGGGGTTGCGCGCATCGCCGGTCAGCCGGGTAGAGCCGCCAAGTTCGGCATCGACGCCGCGACCACGCACGAAGATCTGGTTGGGCGCGTTGATAGTCAGGTCAAAGCGGGCAGGGTTTGCGGGCGGAACGGCCGCCGGTCCGCTTAACTCGGCCGCTTGCGCAGCGAGACTGCCATAGGGTTCGATGCCCGCCTTCGCGCGTGTCGCAGCAATGCGCCAATTGTCGTTGACGTGCACGATATCGGGAATGTCCTGTGCGCCGCCCAATCCGGTCGAGGGGATGCGGAATTCGGCTTCAATAATATTGATCGTGCCGCTGACCAAGGGACCGTCAGCGGCAACACCCGTGACAGAGACGGTGCCGTCCGCGACCAGTTCGTAAAGGTTGGGATCGCGAATGACGGCCCGATTCAGCCGTGCCCTCAGATCCAGCACCGGAGAGCCGCTGCGAAGATCGACCGCGCCATCGACAGCAAGGCTGCCGCCTGCATTGATATTTCCAGCGACGTCCAGATCTATAAGCCCACGTTCAAGTTGCGCGTCGAGACGAAGATCATCGACGGTCAGCCCGATACGGGGTTCGGCAAGACGTCCGCTTGGCATACTGACATTGCCGGTGATCGAATTCAGATCCGGAGGACCTTGCATACGCAGATCGAAACTCACGGGCCCCTCGACGCTGCGGGTCCGCAGGAAGGGGTTGGCAGCGGCTGCGTCGCTGACACCGCTCATGCGCAGATCGGTGGCGTCACCGGCAAGCTGCCCAACCAATTGCGCGCGCGTTCCGCCCGGAGCGGTCACGGCGATATCCATCTGGGTTCCGGCCTCAGTCTGCTGAACGGTCCCAACCGCCTGCGCAGGTCCGTCGATACCAGGCAGGACAGAGGACAGGTCCGACAGGCGCGCATCGACGTTCAGCCCCTGTGCAGGGTTGCCGTCCGCAATAACCTGAAGATTCGGATTCCGCGCGTTGAGCCGTTCAACGATGATGCCGCCCTCGGTTTGTAGCAGTGCGACATCGGCAACTGTCTGTCCAGCCAGCAAGCCGTCCACGCGCTCATTTCCGATGCCCAGACCATTGGCAACCGCGTCGGCTGTGATCCTGCGGCCCTCCGCCACGTCAAGAATGCGCGCGTTCGAGTTCAGGCTGCCGCTGTAGCCGCCAGCAAAACCAACGCTTGGTACCGAAAGTTCTGCCGTGATGTCAGTTTGTCCTGCACCGTAAACCCCGGTTGCATTCGCGTTCAGCTGATCATTCGATGCGGTCGCCTGATCCAGACGGATCAGCGCGCCGTCCTGCTGCCCGGTTGCGCTGAAACTTGTATTGCCCGCAAGCGCCGCATCAAGTTGCGCGACGCCGACAGCGATGTTTGAGCCGGTCCCGCTTATGTCGAACTCGACCACGCCGCCACGGGTTTGCAGGGTTGCATCGGCGTTGACCGCGCCGCCAAAGCCTTGGCCGAGAAATGACAGATCGTCGCTGCCGGCATTGCCTTCGAAGCGCGTCTGACCACCGCCCAGAACGCCCTGCCCCGAAACTTCTATCTGCGGGTTTTCGGCCTGAAGCTGCTCTATTTCATAGCGGCTGCCATTCTGTATCGCCCGAACGGCCAGCCGCGTTTCACCAGCAAGCGCCGCATCGGCCTGAGCGTTGCCGATCGTCAGGTCCTGAGCAGAGCCGGTTACATCAAAAACGCGACCGTCATCGGTATCCGTAATCTCTGCCGAAGCATTCGCCGCACCGCCAACACCGCCGCCGATAAATGACAGGTCAGAGGCGTCAAGTCTTGCCGTCAGCTCGGTCTGATCGGGGCCATAGACGCCGCTGGCATTTGCGCTGAGTTGCGGGTTGTCGATTTGCGCGGAATCCAGCGTGACGACACCCTCATTCAGGCTGCCATTGGCGACAAAGCGCGTCTCGCCCTGCAACGCACGGTCTTCGCCCGCCTGACGAAGGGCAAGATCGGTGGCGGTGCCGGTGACTGAAAAAGCCTGCCCGCCGGCTTCGGTGTCTTGCACGCTCGCCTCTGCGGTGACTGCGCCGGCCATACCAAGGCCAAGCGCCGACAGGTCGCTGATATCCAGATCAGCACGGGCGTCGGTCCCGCCAGGACCGATGGAGCCTTCGGCATTGATGCGCGTCTGATCGTTGGTCAGCGTCGCACGTTCGATAGTGTAAGTGCCATCGCGCTCCAGTGCCGCCACGTCGATATCGGTCGTGCCCGTCAGCGTACCGGCATTGCCGCGCTGACCAAGGGCAAGGTCTTCCCCGGTTCCCGTGACTGTCAGCCTGCGCGCACCGTCGCCGGTATCGGCAAAAACCGCATCCACATCCAACGCGCCCTGCAGTCCCAAACCAAGAGAGGCAAGGTCGCGCACGTCCAGGCTGCCTGTCGCGTCGGTACCGTCTTGTCCGATCTGGCCTTGCGCAGTCGCGGTCAGCTGATCGTTTGTGATATTCGCACGTTCGATATCAATGGCGCCGTCGCGGCGCTGCGCGGCGGCAATGTCGATTGTCGTGATGCCGGTCAGGGCGGCATCTGCCTGTGCCTGACCCAGCTTGATATTCTGCCCTGTGCCGTCGATTTCGACGCGTCGCGTGCCTTCCTGATCCGTCGCAAGTTGTGCGGTCGCATCCAGCGATCCCGACCAGCCCTGTCCAAGTGCTGCTAGATTGGCGATCTGCGCCGCCGCCTGCCCGCTTGCCCGGCCATCGACCAGTTCCCCCGATGCCTGCGCCGCAAGCTGAGGGTTGGATATGTCCAAAGATTGCAGGCGAAGGACACCAGCTGCCGTCTGCTCTGCCGTCATGGTGATATCGGTCTGGCCGACCAAAGCGCCGTCGACATTCTGCTGTCCAAGGGCGAGGTCCTGACCGACCGCATCAACATTGATCTGCCGCTGGCCATCGGCCCCTTGCGTAACGACCGCATCGGCATTCAGCGCACCCTGCCACCCGGACCCCATAGGCGCCAGGGACGGGATCTCCAGCCGTGCATTCGCGCTTGTCCCGCTTGCGCCGAATGATCCGGCGGCCGTCATGGACAGTTGTTCATTCGTGACGCGTGCATCTGACAGCGTGATGACCGCGCCCGACTGGGTTGCCTGCAGATTGATCTGCGTCTCCCCAACAAGCAGGCCATCGACATTGTCCTGCCCGACAGCGATATCTTCGCCAGTGCCTGTGATCAGGATATTGCGCCCATCCGCTCCGCCGGTGATCTGGGCCTGTGCATCAAGAATGCCCGAAAAGCGTTCCCCCAACGCGCCGAGATCCTTGAAGGTAAGATCGAAGTTGGCATCAATTTCGCCACCCGTTATTGCGCCCGAGCCGTCAAGATCGAGCTGCCCGTTCTGCAATTGCAAAGCCGTCAGGCTGAACCCGTCTGCACCCTCCTGCAATTCGGCATCAAGGCTCGTTTCACCGGCAAATGCACCGTCAAGCGCTGTGATCCCCGTCTGAAGACCGGCTGCGTCGCCTGTCAAAATCACCTGTCGCGCACCGGGTGCGCCGACGATACGGGCATTTGCGCTCAGCGCGCCATCAAGATCCGGGTCCAGATCGGCAAGGGTCGGGACACTGAAATCCGCTGTCAGGTCAAGGTTGTCATTCGTCGCGGTACCGCTTGCTGTCAGGCTGATCCGCTGCGCATTGATCGAAAGATCACGCAGTTCGGTGCCTTCTTCAGTTCGACCGGCTGACAGTTCAATCGTCGAATTTCCCTGCAAAAGATGATCGAGCTGCTCGTTATCGACGCGCAGATCCGTACCCGTAACGGTGCCGTCCAGATCAAAGGCGCCGGTCAAAACCTGAAAATAGCCAGCAAGATCGGCGGTCGCGCTGCCCGAAAGACTACGACCCGCCAGTTCAGAAATGTTCGACAGGTCAGAATGGGTTGCGATCACTTCGTCGGTGGAAAGGACGATGCCGCTGCTCAGCCCGTCGACGGTCAGACGGCCCTCCAGCCCGTAATCGGTCCCGGAAATCGCCATCTCGGTCAGTTCAAGAACCTGACCGGGCGCGAAGTCGAAACCGGTTCGCCCAGAAATCGAATCGCCCACGACACGTTGCAGCTTTTCGTCGGCAAGCTGCAGGCCGGACGCATCAAACCCGACCGATCCGTTGATCTGATCCAGACTGTCGCCCTCTGCCAGTACGACCTGACCCTGCCCGTCCAGATCCAGCCGCGAAAGGTTCACACCCTCGCGGTCGATTGCCGTAAGCCAGCCGTTCAGTGACCAGTCAGAACCCTGCCTGGCGTCATATCCGATGGCGAGGTTGCCTGACTGGACCGTAACAGGGGGATCAACGAAAGGTATCGTAACCGGCAGAGCGGTCGCCCCGGCCTGTTCACCAAAGTCGATGGTCAGGTCCAGCATCTGCGGCGCGCGTTGATCATTGGTCGCCAGCCTGCCGTTGATCTTCAGCGCATCCGTGTCAAGGCTGAGTGCCTCCAGTTCCAACCGGCCCGAAGCCGCGCGAAAGCCCTGCGCGAGAAGCTGTGTCTCATTTCCAAAAAAGGCACGGTTGTCAGGCGGCAGAAGCGTGGCAAGATCGCCGCCGATCTGCACGTTAAAGTCGTTCCCGGCGGTGCCGTCCTCGTCTTCTGCCGCCGCAAAACTGACCTCTCCCGTGATGCGCGGTTCGCCGTCGGTGGCAATCTGGATCGTCGCGGCATAATCGCTCAGCGGTCCTTCACCGTGGATTTCGGCTGTCACGGCTGGGCGGCCCTCAATCCGGGCGATGCGGCTGAAAATGCCCTCGGGGTCTTCGTCCAGCGACAGGTCAACGTCCAGCACGCGGCTTTCGTTGTCGAAACTGCCGTTGAAAGTAAAGTCGCCTTTCTTGCCGTCTGTTCGGTTAATGACGACATCCGCGATGCCTTCACCACCCGCCAGAGACATAGAGCCGGTCACGGATACAACGGCTTCTTCGCCCAGCAATTCCTCGCCCAGAATGACGCTGTCGGCGTCAATCTGTTCGATATTTATGCCGACGGGGAGTTCGGGAAGGTTAAAGCTTCTGGCCTCTGTCCGCTGCTGCTCTTCTTCGGCCTCACCGCCCGGGCCACGCGGAATTTCGATCCGGGCGGCGCTTAACTCTCCGATTTCAACGCGACCACGCAGCAGGGCAGAGCGTGTCCACTGAATCGCGCCGTCTTCCAGCGTCAACCACGTGCCCTCTGCGTCGGCAATAGTGATACGGTCGAAGGTGGCCCGGGACGACAGCGCGCCGCGGAAGCCCTGAATGTCGACCGAACGACCAGCACCCGACAGCCTGCTTTGCAGTACGCGTGTCAGGAAGCCTTCGTCACTGGATTCTTCTGCTGCGATCTCGGCAATCGTCGCGTCTTCATCAACGGTTTCCTGCGCCGATGTCGAGAATGGCAGCAAAAGCACCAAAGCCAGGAATATCAGGACACGCTGCAACATCAGAATGCCTGTCCCAGACCCAGATAAAGCTGGACCTTGCTGTCATCCTCATCGCGCGGATCAATCGGGGTGGCGACATCAAAACGAATGGGACCGATGGGCGTATCATATCGCACGCCGATACCGGCACCTGACTGAGATTTGGTCTCACCCTGCCAGACGCCCTCATCCCAGATCTGACCACCATCGACAAAGACAACCGCCCCGATCTTTTCGCGCACCTGATAGCGCGCCTCAACGCTGAGGTTCACGATGCTTTGCCCGCCGACATAGGCCTCTTCGTCGGTATCTTGCAGCGGCACATCAAAGCCGAGCGATTCATAGGGTTGACCGCGCACACTGCCACCACCGCCTGAGAAGAAAAGATAATCCGGCGGAATATCGATCAGATCAGGGCCGACAACGGTTCCCGCACGGGCACGAGCTGCGAAAGTCAGTCGATCATCGGTCAGCATACTGCGATAAACGCGGCCCTCACCCGTCAGCCTGACGCCAGAGCCTGTTTCGTTGAAGCCAAGGAACGGGGTGACGCTGCCCGACAACCAGAAGCCGCGCTTTGCGTTCTTCATGTCATCGCGACGATCCCAGGTGACGCTGGTCGGCAGCGCGATCGTTTCATAGTCAAAATAGCCAGAGCCGTAATCGACCCGGCTTTTGCTGAACAGCAGGGCGATATCCGCCGAAAGGCGCTCGCTGCGGATATAGTTGAAACCGATGCCGATATCTGCGGATTTCTTGTAATATTCCGGCTCGTTTTCTTCCTCCAACTGCAGATCTATATAGCCTGTCGTATCGGCGTTGATCGTCGCAGGTCGGTCAACACGCATCCCAAACGAATAGTCCAACTGGTCGCCATCGGCTTTGACGTCGCTGACTTCGGCCTCCACGCGGAAGCGTTCCCCCCCGCCAAGAAGGTTTCGGTGCAGCCAGTAGGCCGAGAACATCGCACCGTCGACCGTCGATATCTCGAACGCGGCACCGATGCGGCGCAGCTTTTGTTCAACAACGGTCAGTCCGACATCCAGCGAGTTGTCGGGGTTGAGCGTCTCTGCCTCGACAAGCGTAATGGCAGAGAAAATGCCGGTGCGGCGAAGGCGTTTGCGAACGGTTTCCAGCTTTTCCGGGTCGAAGGGTTCACCTTCGGGAAAGCCTGCGATTTTCAGAAGCCGCCGGGTGCTGAGCCGCTCGTTCCCAGTCGCCTGAAGCCGCCCGAAAGTCACGGCAGGGCCGGGATTCAGATCCACATCGGATTCGATCCGCGCGACATTGTGGTCGGCGATGATCTCTTGCCCTGAAACGCGGGCCTTTGCGTGGCTGGCATCGCGCCAGTTTCCGACGGCATCGGATGCGGCCCTTTTGATAATGCCGGTGCCGGCCGTTTCGCCGACGGCATAGCCTTCGAGCGCGGTCGTGCCCGGTGCAAGAGGGCCAAGATCGGCACGAGAGAACTTAAAGCGCGGGCCCGGATCGACCGCGATCACCACCTTGCCAACATAGGCGGGCGCGTCCAGAGGCGCGATCTCTGCCGCCTCTACACCATCAAGGGTGATATTGATGATGGCCGAAAAATAGCCTTCGTCATACATGACGCCCAATGCGCGGGCGTAATCACCGCGCGCGGCCGCCAGAACATCCTGTCCGGTATTGCGGTCCTCATCCAGTGCACCGGAAACTAGTGAAGCATTGCGCACTGGCCGCTCCAGCTCTTCATCACCATTGATGATGACGACATTCAGCTCTACCGGTGGACCAAGGACGCGACCGTCCTCATCCGTTACCGGCTCATCCGATCCGCGAAATATCCGTGAGATGCCCGCAAAAGGATTTGAGGAAGATGCCGATTGCGCAGCAGCCTCTACCGCAACGATTCCTGCCGCAATGGTAGCCGTTACGACAAGTTTTGCCGCTTTACGCATCCCCGTCCCTCTGCTCGTGCTACGTTTGTCGCAGCTTATGCCCAGAGAATCCAGATTTGACCCGTCGCGACAAGCAAATATCAGGTGATCGCTGCCAAACATCCCTGAAGCGCGGCCATATCGTCACGAATCAGCAA
The DNA here is from genome assembly GCF_027913035.1 of Paracoccus albus. Taxonomy (NCBI): domain Bacteria; kingdom Pseudomonadati; phylum Pseudomonadota; class Alphaproteobacteria; order Rhodobacterales; family Paracoccaceae; genus Paracoccus; species Paracoccus albus. Next base: position 2,930,718 of record NZ_CP115775.1, on the reverse strand, counting down.
CAGCGGCGTGTTTTCCGGGATGTCGCGCATATATGGTTCGGTCAGGAAGGCAGCCTCAAGTTGCTCTGTCCGGTGCGAAAAGCTTCTTGCGACGGAACCGGCGAGGAACATCCCCTCCAGCGGCATGAAGCGCAGTGCGAGTTCGCGCAGCAGCAGGCCGAAAAGTTCAGTGAACAGGCGATAGGTTTCCTCGGCCTGGGCATCGCCTTCCATCGCGGCGGTTGAAATCGCCTCGGCCCGTTCCACCTTTTGGCCGTGAAGTGCGTGGTGAAGTGCAGCCAGACCGCGGCCCGCGAAGGTTTCCTCGGTTGAGAAGAAAGGGGCCATTTTGTCCTTGCCGATCCGGTCCGCGAGGATTCCGGCGATATTGGCCGGAAGGTTGGTGTGGCCTTCCTCCGCCTCCATGCAGGTGATGTGTCCGCCCGCAAGGCTGCGGACGCTGCACACGTTGAAGCCCGTTCCCGCACCGACCACCAGCGACTGGCCGTTCCGCGCGCGATGCGTTGGGGCCGCACGCAGAACAGACACCCCATCCGCGCCCAGATGCGGCGTGGCATAACCAAGCGCGGTCAGGTCGTTTATGAGCCGGACGTTATCCGCATCCGTCAGGCGCGCCAGCCTTTCTTCCGAAAAATCCCAGTCCCTGTTGGTCAGTTCCGCCACACCACCAGAGACCGGGCCCGCCACAGCCACGCAGACGGCTGTCAGGCGCGGATTGTCCTGTTCGGTGAGGTAGGTCTGAACAACCTTGTCGAAACTGTCATAGTCGTCGCCGCGATAGCGCGTGATACTTGGCGCGTCGATGACCCCGTTTCGCGCAATTGCCAGCCGTGCATTGGTTCCACCGACATCGGCCAGAAGCATTGCCATGACAGTCTCCTAAAATGTTCGCTTAATTTCTGCGATACGCGAGCCGCCGGAAACGCGCAAGCAGGGGGTATTTATTGATTCTTCACTGGCCCGGTGCTATCGCGGCCCAAACCCGTGAAAGGCCTAAAATGAACGACTATATCGTCAAAGATATTGCCCTCTCCGACTTTGGCCGGAAGGAGCTGGATATCGCGGAAACTGAAATGCCGGGGCTCATGGCGCTGCGCGCGGAATACGGTCATTCGAAGCCGCTGAAAGGTGCGCGGATCGCGGGTAGCCTGCATATGACTGTGCAGACCGCTGTGCTGATCGAAACACTTGTGGCGCTTGGGGCAGATGTCCGCTGGGCCTCCTGCAATATCTATTCAACGCAGGATCATGCGGCAGCAGCGATTGCCTCGACCGGTGTGCCGGTTTTCGCCATCAAGGGAGAGACATTGCCGGAATACTGGTCCTACACCGATCAGATTTTCCAGTTCGGCGAAGGCACCGCGAACATGATCCTCGACGACGGCGGGGATGCGACGCTGTATATCCTGCTTGGCGCACGTGTCGAAGCGGGTGAAGAAGACCTGATCGCGACAACTGAGAGTGAAGAGGAAGAGGCACTTTTTGCCCAGATCCGGAAGCGGTTGGCGCAAAGTCCCGGCTGGTTCACGCAGCAGCGCGACGCGATCAAAGGCGTTTCGGAAGAAACGACAACAGGTGTTCACCGCCTGTACGATTTGCACAAGAAGGGCCTGCTGCCCTTCCCGGCGATCAATGTGAACGACTCTGTCACAAAGTCAAAATTCGACAACAAGTACGGCTGCAAGGAATCGCTGGTCGATGGCATCCGCCGCGCTACCGATACGATGATGGCCGGCAAGGTCGCCGTGGTCTGCGGTTACGGCGATGTCGGAAAGGGCTCTGCCGCCTCGCTGCAGGGCGCGGGCGCCCGCGTGAAGGTCACGGAAGTCGATCCCATCTGTGCGCTGCAAGCCGCGATGGACGGGTTCGAAGTTGTAACGCTGGAAGATGTCGTCGACAGCGCCGACATCTTCGTCACCACGACCGGCAATAAGGACGTCATCCGGCTGGAACACATGCGCGAGATGAAGGATATGGCCATCGTCGGCAATATCGGCCATTTCGACAATGAAATTCAGGTCGCCGCGCTGAAGAATCACAAATGGACGAACGTCAAGGATCAGGTCGACATGATCGAGATGCCGTCGGGCAATCGCATCATCCTGCTGTCGCAGGGCCGTCTGCTGAATCTCGGCAATGCGACCGGCCACCCTTCCTTTGTGATGTCAGCCAGCTTCACCAATCAGGTACTGGCCCAGATCGAACTGTTCACCAAGGGCGACGAATACGCGCCGGGCGTCTATATCCTGCCGAAGCACCTGGATGAGAAGGTCGCGATGCTGCATCTGGATAAGGTGGGGGCGAAGCTGACCAAGCTTTCCTCAGAGCAGGCCGACTATATCGGTGTCCCGCAGGCAGGCCCCTTCAAATCGGATCACTATCGGTACTGAGCAATGAGCGAATATAACATCTTCACCTCGGAATCCGTGTCCGAAGGTCATCCCGATAAGATTGCGGACCAGATTTCCGATGCGGTGCTGGATGCGATCATTGCCGAAGACCCGCGCGCCCGCGTGGCCTGCGAAACGATGGTTAAGACCGGGGTGGCTATCATCTCGGGCGAGATCACCACAAGCGCATGGGTCGATCTGGAAAATATCGTGCGCGATGTGATCAACGATATCGGCTATACCTCTTCGGAAGTTGGTTTTGACGGCGCGACATGTTCGGTCATCAACATCATCGGCAAGCAATCGCCCGAGATCAATCAGGGCGTCGACCGTGCGTCACTGGAAGAGCAGGGGGCAGGCGATCAGGGTCTGATGTTTGGCTATGCGTCAGATGAAACCGATGTTCTGATGCCCGCGCCGATCACCTATGCGCATCGCCTGGTGCAGCGCCAGTCGCAGGTTCGCCGCAACGGAACGCTGCCCTGGCTGCGTCCGGATGCAAAATCGCAGGTTACCTTCCGTTATGACGATGACGGGCAGGTTGACGGCGTGGATGCCGTCGTGCTGTCGACGCAGCACAATCCGGAAATCTCGCTGGATGATCTGCGCGAAGCGGTGATTGAAGAGATCATCAAGCCGGTCCTGCCAACACAGTGGCTGTCTGCTGACACCAAGTATTTCATCAACCCGACGGGCAAGTTCGTGATTGGCGGTCCGGTCGGCGATTGCGGGCTGACCGGGCGCAAGATCATCGTTGACAGCTATGGTGGTATGGCGCGTCACGGCGGCGGGGCGTTTTCCGGCAAAGATCCGTCCAAGGTCGACCGCTCGGCCGCCTATGCGGGTCGTTGGGTCGCCAAGAATATCGTGTCGGCCGGCCTTGCCAAACGCTGTGAGATTCAGGTCAGCTATGCCATCGGGGTTGCCGAACCGACCTCGATCTCTCTCAACTGCTTTGGGACTGAAACCGTGCCGGTCGAAAAGATCGTTGCGGCGGTGCGCGAAGTGTTCGATCTGAGGCCTTACGCCATCATTGGAGAGCTTGATTTGCTGCATCCGATCTATCGCGATACGGCAACCTATGGTCATTTCGGCAAAGAACCGGTGGATATCACCTATGCCGGCAAGACTCATCGTGGCTATACTTGGGAAGACACGGGTCGGGCCGAAGCGCTGAAATCCGCAATCTGAACCCAGGCCGGGTCGCACGTTGACAGTGCAGCCCGGCCTTCGACGCACTGTGTGATCGGGCGCCTCATCAGCCGGGCAGGGTCAGCATGTCACTTCGCCAAATGAAGAGCTTTATCTGAACTTTCCATGGGTTTCAGGGGCTTCTTCTTTTGGCGACTCTGCCCGATCCCTAAGCATCGTCATCGCCATTGACGCAACCGGTTTCGAATGCAACCGTAGCGCCGGGATAAAGCCGGAACGCCGCGTCAGGCTTGGGGGCCGTCGCGCGCGCCAGTTTCGGATTTCACGGAGGAAACAGATGAAGCATGTATTTTCTGCGGCCGTTCTTGGTGTGATGGCATTAAGCCCTGCGGCATTTGCCGAAGGTCCGGTCGATGTGAGCAATGTCAATCAGGACCTGATCGCGACAGCCGAGGACAAGAGCTATACGATCGCGACCGTAGTAAAGGTTGATGGTATCGCGTGGTTTGACCGGATGCGCGAAGGGGTCGAACAATTCGCGGGCGATACCGGCCATGACACCTATATGATCGGCCCGTCGCAGGCCGATGCCGCCGCGCAGGTACAGATGATCGAAAACCTGATCGCGCAGGGTGTGGATGCAATTGCAGTCGTGCCCTTCAGCGTCGAGGCCGTGGAGCCAGTGCTTCAGAAGGCGCGGGATCAGGGAATCGTCGTGATCTCTCACGAGGCGTCGAATATCCAGAACGTCGATTACGATATCGAGGCGTTCGACAACTTTGCCTATGGCGAGAATCTGATGAAGATTCTCGGCGAAGCGATGGGTGGCGAGGGAAAATATGTCGCAACCGTCGGCAGCCTGACCTCGAAAAGCCAGAATGAATGGATCGACGGTGCCGTGGCGTATCAGGAAGAAAACTTCCCGAATATGTCGCTGGCGATGGACCGACTGGAAACCTATGACGATGCCAATCAGGATTACACGAAGCTGAAAGAGGCGTTCACCGCCCAGCCTGACATTACCGGGATCGTCGGCGGGCCGATGCCCACTTCGGCCGGTGCGGGTCGTATGATTACGGAGTCCGGGCTGGAAGGTAAGGTGCATTTCTCTGGCACAGGGCTGGTTTCCGTTGCGGGTGAGTATCTCGATAACGGCGCTGTCGAATATATCCAGTTCTGGGATCCGGCGGTCGCGGGCTATGCGATGAACATGCTGGCCGTCGCGGCATTGGAGGGCAAGCAGGACCAGTTGAAAGCGGGTCTGAACCTTGGCCTTGCCGGATATGAGGATCTGATCGCCCCGGATGAGGCCGCGCCGAACAAGCTTTACGGTGCGGGCTGGGTCGGTGTGACGAAGGAAAACATGGCCGAATACGACTTCTGATGTGACATTTGGCCGGGGCGATTGCGCCCCGGTCGCATTGAGTTTGAGCAGTTCATGAACACAAAGGGACAGACGCCGCTGATCGAGATGCGGGGCATTACCAAGCGCTTCGGCGGTGTCACGGCGCTTGATGATGTCTCGCTGTCGATCATGCCGGGGGAAATCCATTGCCTTGCCGGGGAAAACGGCTCTGGCAAGTCGACGATCATCAAGGTCATATCGGGCGTCTATCAGCCTGATGGCGGCGAGGTTCTGATTGACGGGCAGCCTGTAGGTGCCCTTGACCCGGTCAAATCGACTGCCGCTGGAATTCAGGTGATTTACCAGGACTTCTCTCTTTTTCCGACGCTGTCGGTTGTCGAGAATCTGACGATCAATACCTTCCTGCACGAAGGTGCCAGACTGATCGACCGGAAGCGCGCGCGAAAACTGGCGGGTGAGGTTCTGGATCGTCTGGGCGTTGACCTTCCGCTGGATGCCGCTGTTGAGACATTGCCGACATCGGGCCGCCAGCTTGTCGCGATTGCGCGCGCGGTGCTTGCGGACGCGCGCCTGATCATCATGGATGAGCCGACGACCGCCCTGACCGGCCGCGAGGTCGAGCGCCTGTTCCGTATCACCCGCGACTTGCAGGATCACGGCATCGCTATTCTGTTCGTCAGCCACAAGATGCGCGAGATGCTGGATCTGTCCGAAAAACTGACCGTCCTGCGCAATGGCCGCAAAGTCGCCGAGGATCCGATAGCAGAGTTTGACGAGGCCGCGATCACCCGCGCGATGACGGGCCGCGATGTGGAATATGCGCATTACGAGGTCGCGCGCCCCAGTGGAACGCCCCGTCTTGAGCTTCGCGATGTCAGCGTGACAGATCAGCTTTTCGACGTTTCGCTGTCCATCTGGGCGGGAGAGGTTGTGGGTGTCAGCGGGCTGATCGGATCGGGGCGGACAGAACTGGCACTGGCCTCATTCGGCATGATGCCGCCTGATCAGGGCCAAGTGATTGTCGATGGGCAGGACGTGACGCCGCAATCGGTGCAGGAGGCGATTGAGGCGGGGATTGCCTATGTGCCCGAGGACCGCCTGTCAGAGGGTTTGTTCCTGACCCGCTCTATCCGCGACAATTCGATCGTTTCGTCTATACGCCGCTTTGCGCCGGGGCTGTGGCTGGATCGTAAAGGGGCGGCTGCCGCAACGCGCGACATGTTCGACCGCATGACCATCGCCGCACCATCGCCCGAAGTTGCGGTCGGCACCCTGTCGGGCGGGAACCAACAGCGTGTGATGATCGGGCGTTGGCTGATGACTGGCGCGAAAGTTCTGATCCTGAACGGTCCGACGGTGGGCGTCGATGTCGGATCTAAGGCGACCATTCACGGCATCATTCATGACATGGCCCGCGACGAAGGGCTTGCCGTGCTGATGATCTCCGATGACGTGCCAGAGCTTGTTCACAACTGCAACCGCGTGGTGACGATGGTTCAGGGCCGGATGACCGCCGAATTGTCCGGTGATGGTCTGACCGAAGATGCCTTGAACGAAAGCCTGCGGCTGAATGTCGAGGAGCCGGCATGAGCTTGCGCAATCCAGCATGGTGGAAAAGCACCGAGGCAATGGTCGCGGCAATCCTGTTGCTGGCAATGATCCTGATCGGTTTCGTGAACCCGGCCTTCTGGTCGCTCGAAAACCTGTTCAGCCTCGCACGGTCTAATGTCGTTATCGGCATTATGGCGCTTGGCGTGTTGCTGGTGATGATCGCTGGTGGAATTGACGTCAGTTTCCCGGCCTTTGCGGTCGCGGCGATGTATCTGGTCGTGCGTGCAATGGTCGATTGGGGCGTCCCGAGCGGTGTGATCCTGCCCTTCCTTATGGCGACGCTGATCGGGGCGCTCCTCGGCCTGGTTAACGCGCTGCTTGTCTGGAAGCTGCGGATGATCCCGCTGATCGTGACACTGGGAACAGCGGCAATGGCGCGGGGATTGCTGAACGGGCTGGTCGGCACCTCCAACGTGAATATTAACAAGTTTCCCGATTCATTGATTGATTTCGGCAAGACCGACCTTGTGACACTGTTGAATGCGAATGGTGCCAGCTATGGCCTGCCCGCGACGGTGCTGCTTTACCTCGGCCTGGCGCTGATCGTGCATCTGGTGCTGAGCCGTACGATGATCGGACGATCTGTCTATGCCTATGGGGCATCGCCGGAATCGGCGCAGCGCGTGGGCTTTCGTACGGGCCGTACGCTGATCTTTGTCTATGTGGCCGCAGGCGCTTTGGCAGGTTTCGCGGGGCTGCTGCATAGCTCGATGATATGGATGGCCAATCCGCGCGACTTTGTAGGGTGGGAGCTGGACGTTATCGCCGCTGTGGTCCTTGGCGGGGCGTCGATCTTTGGCGGGCGCGGATCGGTTCTGGGAACCATGCTGGGTGTGTTCATTCTGGTGATGATCAAGAACTCGCTTATCCTGATGGGGATCGAGACGACATGGCAGCGCGTCGTCGTCGGCTGTATGCTGATCGCGGCGGTGGCGCTGACCGCTTTGCGCGACCGCAAGGCAACGGTCTGAGGAGGGCAGGATGAACGACGTCAAAACCCCCTCTTTGACCTCTCGCCTGACCGGAGCGGTCGGCGGGGCGACGAACCTTCAGCTTCTGCTGGTCTGCTTTGCTGTGCTTATCGCGATGAGCTTCGCTAATCCGCGATTCCTCAACCCCTACAACTTCGAATCCATGGCCTTCTTCCTGCCGGAACTGGGCATCCTGTCCATCGCGGTGATGATTGCCATGCTGACCGGCGGGATTGATCTGTCGATTGTGGGCATTGCGAACCTGTCAGCAATTACAGCCGGATTGTTTTTCCAGAAGATGGGCGGTGCAGAGGCGGGCCTTGGCGTCGTTCTGCTTGGCGTCGCCATTGCGCTAAGCGTCGGGCTGGTTGCGGGGCTGGTCAACGGCCTGCTGATTTCGCGGCTGCGGATCACGCCGATCCTGGCGACGTTGGGGTCCGGGCAGGTGTTCACCGGCCTTGCGCTTGTGCTGACAGGCGGGCCAGCAATCGTCGGCTTCCCTGCCGCATGGAATGCGATTGGGAACAGCAAGCTGGGCCCGGTACCGCTGCCCTTCGTCATCTTCCTTGCGGTTTGTATCGGCATCTGGCTGCTGCTGACGCGCACGGCCTTCGGCCTGCAACTCATGCTGATCGGCACCAACGCCCGCGCGGCGGTATTTGCGGGTATCAACCGTGGCAGGATGCTTGTCTACAGCTATGCGCTGACAGGTATGCTTGCGGCGATGGCGGGCATTATTCTGTCGGGGCGGACGAATGCGGCGAAATCAGATTATGGCGCGTCCTACCTGCTGCAAGCCGTTCTGATCGCGGTGCTGGGCGGCACGAATCCGGCGGGCGGACGCGGAAATGTTCTGGGTGTTGCACTGGCGGTGATTTCGCTGGTCATGCTGTCCTCAGGCTTCCAGATGATGCGCGTCTCTAACCACCTGATCGACTTTATCTGGGGCGCCTTTCTGATTGTGGTTCTTGCACTGAACTATCTGCTGAGCAAGCGGAGGACCTGAACTTGACCTCGATGATCCCACTGTATCGCGACCAGTTCACGCCACATGGCCGTATCATACTGTGCCACGGCGGCATCTCGGTTCATGCGTTCCGCTATGCTTCTGGGGTAGAGGGGCTGACCTTCAGCAACTCCCGCGGTGGCCTGACCGTGCTGCCCTATATGGGGCAAATGCTGTGGGGCGCCACCTTTGACGGCCTTGAACTGGGCATGTCCAGCCAGTTTGAGATCCCGCGACCGGCGGATACGATCATCGGCACTTATGGCTGCCTTGGTTTTCATTCCGGTCTTCTGGCCAATGGCGTGCCGGGGTCAGAGGATAGCCACCCCGTTCACGGTGAGTTCCCGACTTGCGAGATCACCACAGCAGAGCTGCGCTTCGGAGAGGATGCTCGCGGTCTTTTCGTAGAACTGTGGGGCAGGCGCGACCATGTCGAGGGGTTTGGCCCGCATTACTGGGCAGAGCCGACGGTACGGTTCTATCAGGACTGCACAATGATCGACTGGGGCATGAAAGTGATCAATCGCTCTGCCTTTGCGATGCCGCTGCAATATATGGCGCATCTGAACCCAGCTTTTCTGCAAGGTGCGACGATCCATCAGCCGGCACCTTTTACGCCCGACCGCACACAGGTGCGCAAGGCCGTTCCCGCCCATGTCGTGCCGGACCCGGACTATCTCGACCTGATCGACAGGCTGGCCCAAAATCCGGCAGAGATGCAGGTGCTGGACCGTGATGAATACCAGCCCGAACAGGTGTTCTATATTCGTGATCCGGCTGTGGATCAGCATGGTATTGCGCATCTGATGCTGCGCCGTGCCGAGGGTGACGGAATTGCGGTGGGCTACCGCCCGCAGCAGTTTCCGAAACTGGTCCGCTGGATCATGGCGAATGGCGATGCAAAAGTTGCGGCATTTGCCCTGCCCTCGACCTGCGAGCCAGAGGGGCGGGCGGCAGAATTGGCCAAGGGTAACGTCATAGATCTCGCGCCCGGCGCATCGGCAGAGTTCGGCATCCGCTTCGGATATGTTGACGCGGAAGAGGCAGAGGCACTGGCCGCGACGATCAGAAAAACAGGTGGGCAAAATGGCTGAATATAGCGGTCGGATCGGCGTTGTCGGTTCCAACATGATTGACCTTGTGACCTATACCGACCGCATGCCGGCACCCGGTGAAACGATCGAGGCACCGGAATTTGAACTCGGCTTCGGCGGTAAGGGTGCCAATCAGGCCGTCGCCGCGGCTCGTCTTGGATCGGCGGTTTCGGTTGTCACCTGCGTCGGCGATGACATGTTCGGCCATCAGCAGATCACCAACTTCAAGGATAACGGGATCGACACGACTCATGTGCATATGATTGCCAACAAGTCCTCTGGCGTTGCCCCGATCTTCGTCGAACCGTCCGGAGAGAACTCTATCCTGATCATCAAGGGTGCAAATGGCGCCCTGACGCCCGCGCATGTTGACGGTGCGGCAGAGACGTTGGCGGCCTGCGATGCGATTCTCATGCAGCTAGAAGTGCCGCTGGAGGTGAACTATCACACCATCGCATGGGCCGCGTCCAAGGGGATCGTCACCGTCCTTAACCCCGCGCCTGCGTCGACCGATCTGGACGTGTCGCGCCTGGCCGGTCTGTCTTTCTTCTGCCCGAATGAAACAGAACTGGCGACGCTGACCGGAATGCCGACTGCGACGGATGATGATATCACCGCCGCCGCCCGCCACCTGATCGCGCAGGGGATTGAGCAGGTCGTCGTAACCCTCGGCGGGCGCGGCGCGCGGCTGGTGACGCAGGATAAGGTTGAGGAAATCGCCCCAATCAAGGTAACACCTGTCGACACAACAGGTGCCGGCGACGCGTTCATCGGCAGCTTCGCGCATTTCCTTGCTTCCGGCACTGACGCGCCAGACGCGCTTCGCCGTGCCGCCCGCTATGCCGCTCAAACAATCACCCGCCGCGGGACGCAAAAATCCTATCTGACGGCAGAGGAGTTTGCTGGGGTATAGGACAATTCAAGCAATCACGCTGTCGTTCGTTGGCCCTGCTTCGCGCATTTTGCGGTAGTTTATCCGCTTTGAGCCCATTTCAACCGATGCTGCGAGGGTCACCAACGGCCGTTTTGGGAAAAGCCCTTTGAGATTGGGGGCGCTCCAGCGCCAGATAAAAGAAGCTACCCGTCCATTAACCGGCAGTTCCGGTCAAATCTTCGGCCAGCATTAGCGCGTTTCCGTCTGGGTCGTAGAACGTCGCAGTCTTGACCATGCCTTCGACGATATCCGTTTCGCCATCAAATCTGACTTGAGCCTGTTCCATTTTCCGCCGGGACGAATCCAGGTCAGACACTCCGAAGACTGGCACGCAGTTGCCAGGCGCGGGCTTCGTGTGTTCACCAAGGCCAATGATAACACCGGGTGTGTTCGTCCGAAGCTCCGACCAGCCCGCTTCATCGATATGGTGGAGCAGCTCAAATCCAAGCATGGTTTCATACCAATTCGCGCTCACATGACGATCCTTGACCGACATTGCGATGGTGATGGTGTGATCTACGGAAACGAGTGACATGGGCTTTCCCTGTAATTTAAAATATACTAACTATACTTTATGGACATTCAAATGCTTGTCAACATCACTTCAAGGGCTTGGGCGCTGCCCATCTTGTCTAACATGCATTCAGGTGTCGCCGGGCGGCAAGCACCACTCCTGGCCGCGACCGGCGCAGGCAGGACCGCATTCTCACAAAGTATGGATCAATTGATTGCACTGGGCTTGATTGAGCGAAACCCCGGTTATGGTCACCCGCTCCGCCCGGAATTTCGCCTCACATCGTTGGGGAAGACCGCCGCGAACCTTGCCAATAAGATTCACCATGTGTCCGCAGACGAAGGTTGGACCTTGCTGCGCCGATCATGGACGTTGCCGGTCCTGACATCGCTTCATACGCCAAGGCATTTCGGCGACATCAAACGAAACCTGCCAACTATAACGGATCGGGCGTTGTCACAGTCATTGAAATCAATGGAAACAAGGCACTGGGTGTGCCGCAGCGTGGACGGAGCCGCCCGTCCGCCCAAGTCTGTCTATAGCGCCGTGAACACGGGTAGTCTGATAAGCCAGGTAACTGCGCCTGAGATCGACTTCCTCTAAAAGAACCGGCCGTCCCGCAAAACACGAAGAGGAGGCGGCTCCGTTCCGCAAAGCTAACTTACGCCCGTGCTTCAGCCTCGACCTGAGCTTTCGATTTCCGGCCGCGTTCCGTCGCCGACTTCAACTGACCGCATGCGGCCATGATATCTTCGCCGCGCGGGGTGCGGACGGGGCTGGCATAGCCTGCCTTGTAGATGATGTCGGCGAATTTCTCGATCCGGTCCCAGCTGGAGCGTTTGTAGGGTGCGCCGGGCCACTCGTTGAAGGGGATCAGGTTGATCTTGGCGGGGATCCCGCGGATCAGTTTGACCAAGCGGCGGGCGTCCTCATCCGAGTCGTTGATACCGTCCAGCATCACATATTCGAAGGTGATCCGCTCAGAGTTCGACAGGCGAGGATATTCACGCAGCGCATCCAGAAGCGTGGCGATGTTCCACTTTTTGTTGATCGGCACCAGCTTGTCGCGGACCTCGTCCGTTGTGGCGTGAAAGCTGACCGCAAGCTGGCAGCCGATTTCCTCGGCCGTTTTCGCAATCTCCGGCACGACGCCAGAGGTGGACAGCGTGATGCGGCGACGCGACAGCGAAAGCCCCTCGTGATCCATCACGACCTTCATGGCATCACGAACCGCGTCAAAGTTATACAGCGGCTCACCCATGCCCATCAGAACCACGTTGCTGACCAGCCGAGCCTCATCCTTTGGTTTGCCCTGTTCGGGCCACTCACCCAGATCGTCGCGCACCAGCATCAACTGGCCGACGATTTCACCCGGTGTCAGGTTGCGGACCAGCTTTTGCGTGCCGGTGTGGCAGAAGGAACAGGTCAATGTGCAACCGACTTGCGAGGAAACGCAGAGGGTGCCGCGACCCTCTTCGGGGATATAGACCGCCTCGACCTCATGCCCGCCGGCGATGCGCAGCAGGTATTTTCGGGTGCCGTCCTCGGATATCTGGCGGGTGACGACTTCGGGCAGGGCGATGTCGAACTGATCGGCAAGCATGACGCGATAGTCCTTGGACAGGTTCGTCATCTGTCCGAAATCGCGAACGCCCCAATGATAGATCCATTGCCAGATCTGACCGACGCGCATCTTTGCCTGCTTTTCGGGTGTCCCTGCCGCGATTAACGCATCGCGAAGCTGATCCCTTGTCATGCCGACAAGATTTACCCGCCCGGCTTCGGGCAGTTTACGCGGAATGGTCAGCACGTCTTGCGTGATCGGGGCGGTCATGGCGGCAGAATCCTTGGGAAGGCTGCAGACATAGTGAAAAAAGACCCGCCGATCAAGGCGGGCCTTTTACATGGGCATTTTATAATGTGCAGGTGTTGCGCTTACTGGCAGTTCGAACGCGCAGCGTTGGTTGCCGCCGTAACACCGGAAAGGCTGAACGTGTCCACCGTCTGCGTTCCGCGCGACGACATTGCCGTCAGCGTCGCATCTGCGCCGGCACGCAGCGCCGCGATCAGGCGGGCATCTTCTGCGGAAGAGCCGGTCCACGCATTCTCACCTTCGGTGAACAGGTCGAACTTCTGACCACCGATATCGACCGCAACGGTCGAGCCGGGGTTGAAGGGGTAGCCGCCGGTGAAGCTTACCTCGCCCGAGCCGCCCGGGCGATAGGCGACGTACAGGCGGATATCACCGCGCTGAACCTCAACCGGTTTGCCGTCCTTGGTGTTCACGGTCGATTTTGGCGGCGAGACTGCCCAGCACTCTTTCGGGTCGCTGCCCGCAAATACTGTCCAATCGCCTTCAGTCGCGACGACATTGGTTGATTCCTGCGCCTGTGCGGCGCCGGTCAGACCTGCCGCAACTGCCAGGATCGCGGCTGCGCCGCGCAGCTTGTTCTTGATCATCTTCTGCCTCCTGCCGATAGCTTTCTTAACGATGCCTGTGGCCTGTGATACTCATCTTCGTCAAGATAACGCCAAACAGAGGCGCGAAAAAACCCCATTTGGCAGGAAATCGCGCATTTGTCAGCAAAATGAGAGGAAGCGGAATCATGCCGTCGGCAGAACTGATCGAATTATGGCGCGGAGACCTGCAGGAAGGGGTGCATCGCGGGCATGTTGTCATGCATGACGGCGCCGATGTTGTCCAAGCATGGGGTGATCCTGATGCGATCATTTTCCCGCGTTCGTCCTGCAAGATGATCCAGGCGCTGCCGCTTGTCGAATCGGGCGCCGCGGACGCGCTCGGGCTGAAGTCAGAGCAGTTGGCCCTTTCCTGCGCATCGCATAACGGCGCGGTGCAACATGTCGAGAAGGTCGGTACATGGCTGGACGGCATGGGGTTGGCAGAGAGCGATTTGCGCTGCGGTTGTCACCGACCGTGGGATAAGGCCGAGGCGAGGCGGTTTATCTGCTCTGACACGGCGGCCAGCCAGTTGCACAATAACTGTTCCGGCAAACATGCGGGCTTTCTTAGCTGGACGAAGCACGCCAAGGCCGGCCCGGAATATGTAGAGCTGGATCATCCGTTGCAGCAGGCTATCCGGCAGGCGACGGCAGAGGTGACGCAGGAAGAAGTCGCGGGTGTTGGCATTGATGGCTGCTCGGCCCCCAATTTTGCCGGTAGCATTACCGGTCTGGCCCGCGCGATGGCTGCCTTTGCCGCGGCGGATGACAGCTCCGTCCGTGGTCGTGCTATGGCCAGGCTGGTGGATGCGATGCGGGCCCATCCGGAACTGGTGGCAGGCGAAGGCCGCGCGTGCACCGAGTTGATGCGCGCAACCGGCGGTCGGGTTGCTGTGAAAACGGGGGCCGAGGCCGTGTTCATCGCGATTATTCCGGAAAAGAAGCTGGGTGTCGCGCTGAAGATCGAAGATGGCGGCACGCGGGCATCAGAGGCCGCAATCACTGCTTTGCTGGTTCATCTGGGTGTTCTTGAGGCCAATCATCCCGTCGTGGGTAAGCTGTTGCACGATCCGATGAAAAACTGGCGTGGGATCGAAGTCGGCGGCCTGCGGCTGTCGCCAGAGTTTCTGGCATGAACCTGGCCGGTAATCTAACCGCAATGCGCTGAAAACAAAAAAACCCGCTACATTTCTGTAGCGGGTTTCCAATTCCAGCCCGTCAGGGCATCGCCTTAGCCCTGACGGGCCTTGAAGCGACGATTGGTCTTGTTGATCACATAGATCCGGCCCTTGCGGCGCACCACCTGGCAATCGCGGTGGCGGCTCTTGAGCGAGCGGAGCGAGTTGCGAACCTTCATCGGTCTTCTCCTCATCGAAGCGCTCAGCCAAGCGCCTTGAAACTGAAATACCCCCGGTCAAAAGCCCGGGGGCGCGAAAATGGTGGGCGGTACTGGGATCGAACCAGTGGCCACTACGATGTCAACGTAGTGCTCTACCGCTGAGCTAACCGCCCGTTCCCGTGCGATTCGGCGCCGGAAAGGCACCATCTCGCGTCGGTTCGGGGGTCTATATAGGCAGTCTGCAGCGGTTTCAAGACGGTTGGCGACAGAAAAGCGCATGGTTATAAACACGTGACAGGCAGGGCTGCCAGGCGCCCGCTGTACAGAGCGGGGATGCTATGGACGATCCAGCGGCGGCAGTCGACTCCTTCAGTCACGAATTGCGGATGCCTGAGAACTGGGCCAGTGGTGTGATTGTTTGTTCCCCTCATTCAGGGCGCGATTTTCCTGAATGGTTCATGGCCGAAACCTGCCTGAGCACGGCGGAGCTGCGGTCTTCCGAAGATGCGTTCACGGACCGGCTGATAGAGCCCGCACTTGCCGCTGGCGCGGTAACACTGACGGCCCGGATCCCGCGCAGCGTCGTTGATGTCAATCGCAGCGCGTCCGAGTTGGACCCGGATGCAGTAGCATGTGGCCGCGGTCGCCCGACGACGCCGCGCGCGCTTGCGGGTCTGGGTGTAATCCCGCGCGTCGTCTCGGGGGCGCGACCGATTCGCAATCAGCCGATACCACTGGCAGAGGCGCA
This sequence comes from Paracoccus albus, assembly GCF_027913035.1. NCBI lineage: Bacteria > Pseudomonadati > Pseudomonadota > Alphaproteobacteria > Rhodobacterales > Paracoccaceae > Paracoccus > Paracoccus albus. The sequence continues at coordinate 2,915,133 of NZ_CP115775.1, read as the reverse complement.
GAGGCGGATCGAGACATTTTGGCGGCCCTATCACGTCGCCCTGCGCGATCTGATAGAAGAGGCTCGTGCAAGGTTTGGCTGGGCTATCGTGATTGATATGCATTCGATGCCGCATGACGCTGTGACGCATATGTTGCCGCCCTATCCCGAAGTCGTCATCGGTGACAGGCATGGGATCAGTTGCGGTGCTTTGCTGCGCGAACGCGTCTGCTCTGCCTTCCGTAAGGGCGGCTTTCGGCTGCGGCTGAACGCGCCGTTTTCGGGCGCATATGTCGCCTCGGCATATGGAAGGCCGACGCAGGCTGTCCATGTGCTGCAGATCGAAATTGACCGCGCGCTGTATCTTGACAGCGAGCGGATGGAGCCTTCGGCGGATTATCCCCAATTGGCTGAAAAGCTTGGGAAGGTGCTGACGCGGGTTGCGGTCATGCGCCCCGACAGCGGTTGCGTCGACGTTGCTGCGGAATGAGCCATTATATGACGCGGCGTTGCCCTGGACGGAAGGCGACGATTTCGTTGCCGCGAAGCTGATCCTGACTTGCGGCGCGGATTTGCTGGTCCTGCTGCGCGATGATTTCGATCATATCCCTTTTCCCGCAAAATGGGATCTGCCCGGTGGGGGACGTGAAGGCAGCGAAAGCGCGGTTGTCTGCGCCCTGCGCGAATTGCGCGAGGAATTTGGTCTGTCCTTGTCGCCGGACAGGCTGGATGAGAGAACGGCGTTTCGCGCTGAGGGAGGCGCTGCGATCTTCTTTACCGCTCGGCTGGAACCGTCAGAAATCGAAGAAATCCGGTTCGGGGATGAGGGGCAATGCTGGCGTCTGATGCCTGTCGCGGAATATGTGGTCCACCCTGAGGCCGTCCCGCATTTCAGGGGGCGGGTCGCCCGCTGCCTCGGGATCTCGGTATGAAAAAAAGGCGGGCTATGGGCCCGCCTTTCAGTGCTTCAGCTTGCGTCGCTTATTGCGTCGGCTTCGGCGCCGGGGGCAGGTCGCTGATCGCTCCATCGACAGCGTCGCGGATGCTTTCCGCCTCGCCCAAGGCGTCCTCAAGCGCGTCATTCAGGACATCGCTTGCTTCGTCAGTCGCCTCGCCTATAGCAGCGGCAGCCTCCTCTTCCTCGCTTTGTTCAGCGGGAGCGGGTGCTTCGGTTGATTCCTCGGCCGGGGCTTCCGCGTCTGCTTGTTGATCGGCAGGTGCTTCATCCGTCGTTTGTTCGGCTTCTGGCTCCGCGTCTGCTTCGGGCGCGCTCTCCGCCCCCGTTTCTGTAGCAGTTTCCGGCTCTGCCTCGGTCGCGGTGCCTGCCTCAGAATCCGTGGCCTCCGCGTCTTCAGCCTCAGTGGCTTCTGCTTCCACAACTTCTTCACCGGTTTCAGCGTCGGCCTGCTCAATCGGCAATGCTGCCTCGTCATCAGCAGGCAGACGAATGGTCGCCGCCGGGTTCATGGCAAAGAAGTTCATCGGCATCAGGTGAATCGTCTTCCATTCGGTCGACATCACCGGCCAGTCTTCGACCCTTGGGATGTGGTGGAAGCCTGCCGTGAACCAGCTGACGATATCAGCATTGTGAAGCGACTGGTCGTCCTCGACCCATTGCGCCAGCGTGTCCGAACCATCCGACTGCATTGCAAACGTCCCGCCGGCATAGCGCTGATCCGGATCGTAAACCGTGTTCCACAGGCTGTATTCCAGATAACGGTTGCGCTTGAAGGGGGGGTCGTTCTCAAAATCATACGGCCCATAGGCGACATTGCCGTGATGGATCATATAGGCCGGGCTGTGCCCAAGTGGTCCCTTTTTGCTGCTGTCCATGACGTGGAAGTAGCGGGGCTTGAACGCGCTGAAGGTATAGCGAGCGGTCAGTTCACTATCGGCCATCACCTCATTGACCTGCCACATTGATTTACGGGGCACGTCAGCGGGCAGATCCTCTGCCGGAACGATGTCCAGCGTCGAGGCCATATTGCTTGGCTGATCGACGTCGAAATCAAGGCGGAAGTTGAAGTAGTGGTCGTGGTTCGGCGCCACCAGATTCGGGGCGATCAGGCTGCCATAGCGGGTATCGGCCTCTGCCGTGTCATCATCCATGCTGGTGGATGCAACGCCTTTGACAGCATCCAGACCGGACGCGCCGATCATGATATAGATCGCGCCGTTTTCCTTGAACCGATAGTCGATCAGATAGTCGTAATTGCCGACCTCTGACGCAGTGCGGATCACAAGCTCTGTCTCGGGGCGGCCTTCGGCGGGAACGAATTTGTCCGGTCCCTGTTCAAAGACCTCGAAATGGCGCCATGCGGGATCACCGATGTTGCGCTCGAAGATGCAGACCGCATCGGGGATCTCCATCGGGTTTCCGGCGTCATCATTGACCACGGCGGGCAGGAAGGTCGCATAGGACGGGCAATCGACATTCTTGCGCAGCGGCGTCAGGAAAAGGCCGAAGCCGTATTCGCCGCTGTCCATATAGGTGCGCCAGTACCAGCCTTCGCTGGGGTCCATATAGGGCACAAAAACTTCCGACAGGTGGGCCTGATACAGGACGCTGCGCCATTCCTCGCCATCCCTGACGTCGATATTGGACAGGACAAGGCCCGGACGCTTGTCCGTGCGATACCGGAAGCGCCAGATATCCCAGTTCACGACGCCATTTTCGATGGTGTAGTTCGGCCCGCCTTCCTGGCTGAGTGTGGCAGGATTGCTGGCCGGGCGCAGCGGTGCGCGTTCGGCGATCTCTGCTTCGGTATAGCCCCAGTCGTCTTCCGGTGCTGGCAGGGCGCCTTCGTCGATGACGTCGACGACTTCGCTGTTTTGCAGGTCGACCATCGCATACAGCCCTTCAAGGGGCTTTGCATACCAGTTCGATGTGCCTGACGGTGCCTTGTAACAGGGCACCTTCATAAGGCGTTTGCCCTCATATTCCGGTGTCAGAAAGTTTCCGGCGGTCAGGGGCAGACAGAATGCCTCTTCCGGGGCAACGCCACGCGCTTCCAGCCCGGCGACCATACGTTCATCGGAAAGTGCTACTTCCATTGCCTTCATGAACTCACCGAACAGAACCATCGGCTGGCCCTCTGTCGGGGCGCTTTCTTCCACCGTTCCCTGAGTCAGGTTGACGGTGGCGCGCTTGAAGCCTTCGGGCGTGGCAAAATCGACGATGACCCTGCGGTCCAGTTCGTCACCCTCCTGCCATGCCAGAACCTGATCCTTCGGCGGCTCTTTCAACTCGATCAGTGGATACAGTGTCTCCTCTGTCGCCTCTCCGGCTTCGCGCAGGATCTCTGTCGTGCGCGTGATTTCCGCGCCGGTCAGCCCGTCGAGGGGGTGGGACATGGCGGCGGAGCCCATAAGCGCCGCGGCCACAGTCAGCCCTGTTGTCATTAGCTTTTTCATCATATTCTCCCTGTCTGCGATCAGCTGAGGATCGTCTTCACATTGGTGCATTCGCGAAGCCCTTCGACGCCGAACTGAACGCCGATGCCGGATTGACGAACACCGCCGAAGGGGGCGTTGGGCTGGATCATTCCATGCTTGTTGATCCAGACCGAACCGGCGCTGATCTTGTCGGCGAGCTTGCGGGCCTTGTCCGCATCGCCCGACCAGACAGAGGCGCCCAGCCCGCATTTGTCATCATTGGCAAGGGCGATCACCGCATCCTCATCGCGCCATTTGGTCACGCCTATGGCCGGGCCAAACTGTTCCAGATCATGCAATTTCATACCGGGTTCAACGCCGGTCAGAATGGTGGTGGGGAAGAACAGGTCGTTCCCTTCGGGCACACCTCCCGTGACCAGCGACGCGCCCTTGTCGAGCGCATCCTGCACGTAGTCTTTGACGATATTATACTGGTCCCTGTTCTGAACCGGGCCGATGATGCTGGCTTCATCCAGACCGTCACCCATCGGCATGTTCTTCGCCACACCGGCCAAGGCATCGACGACGGCATCATGCACATCCTCATGCACATACAGTCGCTTCAGGGCGGCGCAGGTCTGCCCGTTATTGATGAAGCAACCCCAGAACAGACCTTCGGCTATGGCAGCCGGATCTACATCTGGCAGCACGATGCCCGGATCGTTCCCGCCAAGTTCCAGCGTGATACGCTTGATGTCCTTGGCAGCCCCGGCCATCACTTTTGAACCTGTCGGGATAGAGCCGGTGAAGCTGATCTTGTCGATGCCGGGATGGTCGGTCATTTGCGGACCCAGCCCTCCGTCGGAGGCAAGCGCCTGCACAACGCCGGGCGGAAGGGCATCCTGCATGATCTCAACCAGCCGTAATGTAGACAGCGGCGTGTTTTCAGACGGTTTGATGATCACGCAATTCCCAGCCAGAATGGCCGGAATGATATGCCAGATGCCGATCAGCACCGGCCAGTTCCAAGGTGTGATTGCGCCGATCACACCAATCGGAACGCGATGAAGTTCTACCTTGCCTTCTTCGTTGTCCTGAAGGATCTCCGGTTTGAGTTCGAGGCTGGCAGTATAGCCGGTCCATGCCTCACACCCGCCGATCTCAAATCTCGCCCCGACGCCGTTCAGCGGCTTGCCCTGCTCGGTCGACAGAAGGCGGGCAAGCTCATCCGCGTTTTCATTGATGAGCTGAGCAATCCGGGCGCACGCCTGCTGCCGGTCTGCCCAAGGCTTGGTGGACCAGTCGGTAAAGGCTTTGCGGGCGGCAGCGACGGCCCTGTCAAGCGCAGCGCCATCGCTGTTTACCGCGCATCCGGCGGGCTCGCCCGTTGATGGATTGATGACGTCGAAGGTCGCGCCGGTTTCATCCCGGGTACCGTCGATAATATTGGGATATATTTTGCTCACGTTTCTTTCCCCCTGTTTTTGCGTCGCCAAAGCGACTCCTCCAAGGGCAAGGTTAGGGGCGACGACAACCTGCCGTCTTGGCGAATCGCGACAATCCGGCGGCGCGCGTTAACGGCTGGATTTGCGATAGTGGCCCGGTGTACAGCCGTGGCGCTGCCTGAAGTCGCGGGTAAAGCGCGAGATATCGGGAAAGCCCGCCGTCTCTGCGCAGGCGGTTACGGTCAGGTCTGGCCGCGTCGACAAAAGCTTGCAAACCTTCTGCATGCGCTGGTCCTGAATGGCGGCAGAGGCGGAAATCTGTCCTGTCGCAAGAATGCGCTGTAATTTGCGGATGGAAACATCAAGGCCCTCGGCCAGGGCAGCAGGACCAAAGCCCGGATCCCCACAGCGCCGTTCGATCAGCATCATTGCAAGATCGAAAAGGCGCAGTTCTTCATGATCGGTTTCCTGCGCCGCAATCGCGATAAGCTCTGCTATCTGGTCGGGCCCCTGTTCAAGCCGGCCGACGGCGCGGCTCATCGCCCTGCCGATAACGGATGCTGCTGGCAAATGAAGGCCAGACGCTGCGTTCCGGCCCAGTCTCTCGGTAATTTGTACGCGGGGCAGATGCAGCGAAGCCTGCAGAGACGTAACGCCATAACGAAAGACTGATGGTCGCGTTGAACTGGCAAGGAAAAAGTCGCCGGGTGCAAGCCTGATCTTATGACCCCGCTGCGACATTGTTGCAGAGCCCGCCAACTGCCGGATCAGGAAATAATGCGGTTCGTGGTCACGGCGCGCGGCGCGCTCATCCCGTTCGATCGCGCTGGCGTTCGTGGCAACCCGCACGATGTCGAATCCACCGACATTTGCAGCCCTGACAGAGCCGCTTGGCCGGTTTGCCGGATAGACCCGGAACGCACCACATACTGCGGCCAGATCAGACTGAAATTGCCGCGCGTCGCCGGTTTGCAGAGTGTTATCTTGTGGCAAGGGCTCCTCCACCCCTTCCTGTCCGGCAAATACTATGCCTGAACGATCAAAGGTCAAGTTTGTCGCGTGGCGATTGCAATTTGCAATTGACCGATAGGCATCGCAAAGATTTCGTCTTAATGATGAAGTGGGGGAGGATTGTTGCACGGAATGCGCGTCCCTCCATGACACGACTAGGTATAAGAACGGGGAGGTAATCAATGAACCGTATTGTAACCGCCGGCTTGGCGGCCGTTATCACTCTGGGTCTTGGCGCGGGTGCCTGGGCACAGGACATCACGATTAAGTTCAGCCACGTCGTTGCGCCGGACACGCCCAAGGGCAAGGGTGCCGAGAAATTCAAGGAACTGGCCGAGCAATATACCGAGGGCAAGGTTGCTGTCGAAGTCTACCCCAACAGCCAGCTTTACAAAGATAAGGAAGAGCTTGAGGCGCTTCAGCTTGGCTCGGTTCAGATGCTGGCACCGTCGCTGGCAAAATTCGGCCCGCTGGGGATCCAGGATTTCGAGGCGTTCGACCTGCCCTATATCTTTGACGGCTATGACCAGCTTCGCCTGATCACCGATGGCGAGGTCGGCGCATCCATGCTGGCCAAGCTGGAGGATAAGGGCATCAAGGGTCTGGCCTTCTGGGACAATGGTTTCAAAATCATGTCGGCCAACAGCCCGCTGATGGTGCCGGATGATTTCCTTGGCCTGAAAATGCGCATCCAGTCGTCGAAAGTGCTGGAAGCGGAAATGAACGCACTTGGCGCTGTGCCGCAGGTCATGGCTTTCTCGGAAGTGTATCAGGGTCTTCAGACGGGCGTCGTCGACGGAACGGAAAACCCGCCGTCGAACATGTACACCCAGAAGATGCACGAAGTTCAGGACCACGCGACGCTGTCGAACCACGGCTATCTCGGCTATGCGGTTATCGTGAACAAAGAGTTCTGGGACGGCCTTCCGGACGACATCCGTGGCCAGTTGGAGCAGGCAATGGACGAGGCGACCGAGTTCGCCAACGGCATTGCCAAGGATGAGAACGACAAGGCGTTGCAGGCAATGATGGACGCCGGCACGACCGAGTTCCACGAAATGACCGACGAAGAAAAAGCTGCGTGGAAAGAGGCGCTGATGCCGGTCCATGAAGAAATGGCTGACCGTATCGGTGCAGATCTGATCGAACAGATCAAGGCTGCCACAGGTTCGGGCACATAATAACCGATTGGGCCGGGCGGTATCGCCCGGCCTTTTCCTGAAACAATAAGAATAATAATCCGTGGAGGGGGCGATGCGGTTTCTGGACCGTTTCGAAGAAACTTTCATCGTGCTGCTGATGGCGGCCGCGACGATCCTGATTTTCGTCGCGGTAACCCAGCGATATGCGCTTGATCTGACCGCTGATCTGGTTCGCGCCAGCCGTGACTGGGGGATCGAATGGATCGCCAATGGATCACGCTCTTTCTACTCGACCCTGCGGGGGCTGAACCTCGTCTGGGCGCAGGAGGCCTGCATCTATCTGTTCGTCTGGATGGCCAAGTTCGGTGCGGCTTACGGTGTGCGCATTGGTATCCATGTCGGCGTTGATGTGCTGACCGACCGGCTGGAAGGCGCGGCAAAGAAGATCGTCACCACCATCGCAATGTCGGGTGGGATTATCTTTACCTTCATCGTCGCGTGGATCGGCTTTGACTTTGTTTACCACGTCTATGTCAACGGGCAGGTGTCGCCAGATCTCGAAATAAAGATGTGGGTCGTCTATCTTGCTGTGCCACTTGGTTCGGCGCTGATGTGCTTTCGCTTCGTTCAGGCGCTGTGGATGTATCTGACAACCGGAGAGATTGCGCATCACAGCTTTGACACTGTCGAAGGTGTCGATGAAGAAGCCGAAGCCGCGTCGGAGGGCAAGGCATGACCGCACTTGTCATCTTCCTGATCCTGTCAGTGCTGCTGATCACCGGGATGCCGGTGTCAATTGCGCTTGGCCTGACCGTTTTCAGCTTTCTGTTCGCCTTCACCGACATCCCGCTGGACAGCATTGCGCTGAAGCTTTTCACCGGCATCGAAAAGTTCGAGATCATGGCGATCCCGTTCTTCATCCTTGCCGGGAACTTCCTGACCCATGGCGGAGTCGCGCGGCGGATGATCCGCTTTGCGGCTTCGATGGTCGGGCATTGGTATGGCGGTATGGGCATGGCCGCGGTGCTGGCATGTGCGCTATTTGCCGCGATCTCGGGTTCGTCCCCGGCGACCGTCATGGCGGTTGGCTCGATCCTGATCCCCGCGATGGTCAAGCAGGGCTATCCGCCGCAATTCGGCGTGGGATCTATCGCGACGGCGGGTGGTCTGGGTATCCTTATTCCGCCCTCGATTGTGCTGGTGATGTATTCGGTGGCAACGACCGGCATGGTCGTGACCGGCCCGGATGGCGAAAACGTTCTGTCGGCCTCTATCGGGTCACTGTTCATCGCCGGGGTAATTCCGGGCCTGCTGCTTGCCGCAATGCTCGGCGGCACGACATATTGGCGGGCCCGCGCCAACAATTTTCCTCGTATGGACAAGGCTAGCTGGCGCGAACGTTGGGATGCCTTCCGGGAGTCCGTCTGGGGTCTGATGCTGATCGTCATCATCATGGGCGGTATTTACGGGGGCTTCTTCACCCCGACAGAGGCCGCGGCGGTTAGTGCCGTCTACGCCTTTGTCATCGCCGTCTGGGTCTACAAGGACATAAAGCTGAGCGATGTGCCCCGCGTGCTGCTGTCGTCTGCGGCGATGTCGGCCATGCTGCTGTATATCATCACTAATGCGGTGATGTTTGCCTTTATCCTGACCTCTGAGCAGATCCCGCAGTTGCTTTCTGCTTGGATCGTTGATCTCGGCTTCGGCAAGATCGGCTTCCTGCTGATTGTGAATATCATGCTGCTGATGATCGGCATGGTGATGGAGCCGTCGGCGATTGTCCTGATCATGGCCCCGATTCTATATCCGGTTGCTGTCAAGCTGGGCGTCGATCCGGTGCATTTCGGGATCATGATGGTCGTGAATATGGAGATCGGCCTTTGTACGCCGCCGGTCGGGCTGAACCTGTATGTGGGTTCTGCGATATCGCGGCTTGGCCTGACAGAAGTCAGCCGGGCTGCGATGCCGTGGCTGCTGACAGCGCTGACCTTCCTGATGCTGGTGACATATGTGCCTGCGATTTCGCTGTGGCTACCGCGAATGTTGGGCATGTAGGATCAGTCCCGATATTTCGAACGGGCCGCCATCGCGCGGCCCGTTTCACATACCGAGAGGGCCCCGCAATGACGGATAGTCACGGGCCCGCAGATCACAAAATTCAAAATCGGTTGTCATGGCCGCGGGGCCAATACCAACCGTAAAAAGGCCCGCATCTTTGGCAGACCGCGCACCGGGCACGGCGTCCTCGAACGCGATAATCTCAGTCGGTGTCATTCCCAGCCTTTCCGCCGTAACGCGATAGGGCATCGGGTCAGGTTTGCGGCGGGGCATCGGGTCGGCAGATACCACCAGATCGACCTGATCCAGAACCTCGATCTGACGCAGGGCGTCGAGAATCAGATTCTCCGGCGATGAGGAGCATATGGCGATCTTCAGCCCCGCATCCCTGACATCGCGCAAGAACGTGCCAGCACCGGGCATTTCGCGGCGAAGCTTTGGAAGCCATATCGCGGCCTCGGCAAATACCTCTTCCTCTATGGCGCGCGCGGCATGTTTGTCCGGCGGCGCAAAAACGACCTGAACCAATTCGTCCATGCTGCGCCCCTCGCTGGCGACCATCTGCGCGTCCGTAATTTCAACGTTGTGGCGCTGCGCTACGGTCCGCTTGGCTTTCGTCCATGCCGGTTCGCTGTCGACAAGCGTTCCGTCCAGGTCAAATACGGCTGCGCGAAAGCGCTGAATACCTTGTTCGCTGATTTCTGCCATGTCGCCCCTGCGGTCGCTTTGATGGCAATCAAAGCCGCGTAAAGACCAGCGTCAAGTGCAAAGGGGACGCATTTCTTAACCTTGCGTCAGCTTTGAACAATGCTGCATAAGGATTGCAATGGTCGTGGTTTGCGCGAACAGGTACGGCGAATAATAATGTTGCCATCTGGTCTGGCGTAGTTTTTCTTGCGTCTGCAAGGCCGAGCACAGAATTATAAGGATTTTTCAATGCGTTCGTATAAGGCAGAGCCGGGTAAGAAAAGCCATGCTGTCGAACTTGAGACGCTGCCATCGTTTCTGCTGAATCACATCGTCCATAAGTATCATCAAGTGCTTCAATCGAAGTTGCGCTCGTCCGATATTTCGATGCTGCAGATGCGTGTCATCCTGACATTGCATAGCCATGACCGGTTGACGGTGGGAGAACTTTGCAATTTCGCGATTGCCGAACAGCCAACGATGAGCCGAGCTTTGGACAGTCTGGAACTGCGTGGGCTTGTCCGGCGGGAAATGAGCGAAAGTGACAGTCGCTTGCGCCTGATCAGCCTGACCGAAAAGGGCTTGGCGATGCATGATGAAATCCGGCCGGTCGTTCTCGGCCTGAACGATGCGATGGTCGCTGATTTCGGGGAAGAGCAGCGGGCGACATTCACCCGGCAGTTGAGCGCGGTCCTCGTCAATCTGGGACGAATGTAGCGTCGGTGCCTGCCGGTTCTGTTATGATTCGCCTCTACCAGATTTTCGCGATAGCCTTCGCGCAGTCCATGACATATTGCGCCGTCGTCTCTGGCAATTCGTGAAGCGCAACGATTGAAACGGCTGCGTCTGACGCCGGTGATTCCGCGCCTTCAGGAATGATCGGTGCGGCGATGCCGACCGCGCCGTGCTGCAATTCGCCCCGTGTGAGCGCATATCCCTGCTTTCGTGCCAACTTGACAGCCGGAAGATCATCGTTGGCTTCCGGACGGCCGGACAGAATGGCCAGCCCGGATGCGCCTCGGGTCAGTGGATGGCGCACACCCAGCCGGTAAGAGACGCGCAGAAAACCGTCGCCGCCTTCCTGAACCGCAGCGACGACGGCGTTCGGACCATCTGCCAGCACGATACAGGATGTCGTCCTCGTGGCCTCTGACAAGGTGGCCAGATGCTGCTTCGCTGAAGCGAGGCGGTGCGTTTCGACCTTTGCTGCAAGCGGAATCAGACCGGCCCCCAGCACGACGTTTCCATCCGGCAGGCGCCGGACCAGACCATGCGCTTCCAGCGTGGAGACGAGGCGATAGGCGATGGCTTTATGCACATCCAGCCGCTGCGCGAGATCCGCGGGCTTCAATCCTGACGAAGCCTCCGACAGCGCGGCGAGAACCGCGAGCCCCCGGTCCAGAGTCTGAAGTGTCGTTGAAACCATACGCAGCGCCCCCATCGCATTGACATAAAGATATATCTTGTATATCGAATAAGATAACAGATGGTGCGATAAACGACAATGGAGGGAGGGGCCTGTGTCGACAAAGCAGCAGGTGGCCGCGCAGTGCCCCTTTTCTTCCAGAGCCAGAGAGTTCGATCCATTCGGGTCCGCGTATCAGGCCGATCCGACCGAGGCGCTCCGCTGGTCACGCATGGAAAAGCCGGTCTTTTTCAGTGAGGCGATGGGCTACTGGGTTGTCAGCCGGTATGATGACATAAAATCCGTTTTCCGCGACAATATCACCTTCTCACCCGCCAATGCTCTGGAGCGTATTACGCCGCCATCGGAAGAGGCGCTCGCCCTGCTGAAGCGCGAAGGCTACGGCATGAACCGCACTTTGGTGAACGAGGATGAGCCGGTTCATATGGCACGCCGCCGCGCGCTTCTGGATGCGTTTGCGCCGGAAGCCCTTGCCGCACATGCGCCAATGATCCGGGATCTCGTTCGTGAAAAGGTGGATGCGATCATAGATCGGGGGCATTCCGATCTGGTCGAGGATATGCTGTGGGATGTGCCGCTGACCGTCGCGCTGCATTTTCTTGGTGTGCCTGACGACGATATGAAGGTGCTTCGCAGCTTCTCGGTCGCGCACACGGTCAACACATGGGGCAAGCCGACGCCAGAGCAGCAGATGCACGTGGCCGAAGGCGTGGCGAAGTTCTGGAACTATTCCGGAGAGGTACTGGCCCGCATGTCTGTGCAGGTGGACGCGGGCGAGGAAGTGCAAGGCTGGATGTATGACATGATCCGGCAAAACCGCCAGATACCGGATATCGTCACCGACAATTACCTTCATTCCATGATGATGGCGATTATCGTTGCCGCGCATGAGACGACTGCACTGGCATCGGCAAATGCGTTCAGGGAGCTTCTGACACATCGCCACCAGTGGCAGGCGATCTGTGACGATCCGGCGCTGATCCCGGCTGCGGTCGAAGAATGCCTTCGCCATTCGGGTTCGATGGTTGCATGGCGAAGGATTGCGACGAAGGATGCGCAAGTTGGCGATGTGGTCATTCCTGAAGGCGGAAAAATTCTGCTGGTCATGGCGTCGGGTAATCATGATCCCCGCCATTTCGAGAATCCCGATCAACTGGATATCTGGCGCGACAACTCCGCCGATCATCTGACCTTCGGATACGGCGCGCATCAATGCATGGGCAAGAATATCGGGCGGATGGAAATCGCGATTATCCTGGAAGAGGTCAGCCGTCGCATTCCGCATATCGAGCTCGCCGATCAGGACTTCACCTACCTTCCGAACATTTCGCTGCGCGGACCCGAAGCGCTGAAGGTCCGCTGGGATGTGACAAAAAATCCCGAACGGTACGACCCGACGCTGACCGAAGAAGCACAAGAGTTTCCAGTTGGCCCACCTGATCGGAAAACCATCCTGCGGCAATTGACGGTGGCCCATACGGAAACGCTTGCAGATGGGGTGTTGGGGGTGACGCTTACCGATCCGTCCGGCGCGGCGCTGCCATCATGGACGGCCGGTGCGCATCTGGACATTGTTCTACCGGATGGAGAAAGCCGCAAATATTCGCTTTGCGGTCCAGCGGGCTCGGGTGATTGGCGCATCGCGGTGCTGAGAGAGGAAGCCGGTCGCGGCGGTTCTGCCTGGATGCACGAAAACGCAAGGCCCGGCGCAGCACTGCGCGTTCGCGGTCCGCACAACCATTTCCGGCTGGATGAAGACGCTTCGCATCATATCCTCATTGCAGGCGGTATTGGCATCACGCCGATCCTTGCGATGGCGGATCGGCTGAAGTCGCTGGGCAAGGAATATACGCTGCACTACGCGGGCCGAAGCTGCGATCACATGGCGTTTCTGGAGCGCGTGCGCAGGGATCACGCTGACAGCCTGGTCCTTCACGTCGCAGCCGACGGTGGGCGCGCTGACCTGCGCGAAATTGTCGATGGCGCGCCCGGGGCCAGCTTTGTTGCAGCCTGCGGTCCGGCGCGTTTGCTTGACGCGCTTGACGAACTGATCGCTACGCGGCCAGACCTGACCCTGCGTTTTGAGCACTTCACCACTGACGAGACCGCAGCCGATCTTGCAAGCGGGCAGCCGTTCGAAGTGGTTTGCGTCGACAGTGATCTGACGCTTCAGGTCCCCGAGAACAGAAGCCTTTTGCAGACCTTGCGGTCTGCAGGGCTGGATGTGGCCTCGGACTGCGAGGAGGGGCTTTGCGGCAGTTGCGAACTGGCTGTCGAAGACGGGGAAATCGACCATCGCGACCGCGTTCTGACCTCGGCTGAGCGTGCGAAGGGCGACCGGATTATCACCTGTTGTTCCCGCGGTGCGGGAAAATTGAGACTGAAAGTTTAGGAAGACCCAAGGGAGGAAAGCACCTATGCAAAAGACCATCATTGCCAGCGTTCTGGCACTTACAGCTGCATCGCCGGCTTTGGCTGAGACCAAACTGTCGCTAAGCCACTATCTGCCCGCCGTTCATGGTATCCACACCGATTTTATCGAGCCGTGGACGAAGCAGGTTTCCGAATGTACCGGCGGCGAAGTCACGTTCGAGATTTTTCCGGGTGGCACGCAAAAAGGTAATGTGGCCAAGCAGCAAGAGCAGGTGCTGGCGGGTGTCGTCGATATTGCACATGGCCTTTCCGGTATTCCGCGCGGGCGCTTCAACCGCACCTCGCTGGTTGAAATGCCTTTTCTGACACGTGACGCAGGTGCTGCGACCCACGCGCTGTGGTCGCTTTATAACGACGGTGATCTGGGCGATGAATATAGGGGCCTGAAGGTGCTTGCCCTGCACGCGCATAACGGCGGCCTGCTGCACACCAACGGCAAGCATGTCGAAACGATGGAGGATATGGCCGGGCTGCGCATCCGCACCCCTTCGCCGCCGGTTTCCGAGATGCTGACATTCCTTGGCGCGACCCCTCAGGGGCTACCGCCAGGCGAAGTGTACGAAAACCTTCAGCGCAATGTTATTGACGGAACCGTCTTCCCTTGGGACCCGGTAAAAAGCTTTGGTCTGAACGAGGCCCTGACGGATCACCTTGATATGGGCGCCTATACTGTCTCTTTCTTCTTTGTGATGAACCAGAAGAAATATGACAGCCTGCCGGAAAATGTTCAGACCTGCATTGATGAGGCATCTGGCGATAACCTCGTGCCAAAGTTTGGCGACTGGTGGGATAACTGGGACGCCATCGGGCGCGAGGAAGCCGAAGAAGCGGGCCACACCATCACAGTTTTGTCCGACGAAGAGCGTGACCGCTGGCGCGAGGCTCTGATGCCGATGACAGAGAAATATCTTGAGACGATGAAGTCCGAGGGTGTCGAGGACGCGACCGAGCTTTACCAGAAGTTCCAGGAAAAGGTCGCCGAGGTAGAGCAGGCGGCCCAGTAAGCCACATAGAAAAGGGAGCGCTGAAAGAGCGCTCCCGACCTTCAGGACGAGGAAGAAAAATGCAGATGCTTCTGCGCCGTATCGACGGCGTGATAGAGCTGCTGGCAGCGCTTGGTGTGCTGGCCTATTGCGCCGCCGCATTGGTCAGCGTGGCCGATGTGATTGGCCGCCGCATCGGGACACCTGTGCCCGGCGTGGTCGATCTGGTGCAGCTTTTTATCCTGGGCGGGGCGTGGCTTTCGATCCCTTGGGGTTTTTCCATCGGCGCTCATGTCGGGGTGGATTTCCTGATCGAGAAGCTTCCCGCAGGTGTTCAGCGTACTCTACGCGGGCTTGCAGCGACAGCGGCGGCTGCCCTGATGGCGCTGATCCTTTGGAAGTGCATCGGTACATATCAGATGCAGGTCATGCTGGGCGACAAGTCGCAGCAGCTTGGTATCCCGATCAGCCTGTATTGGCTACCGCTTCTGCTTGGCGTCGCTGCGTCGATGCTGGCACTTATTCCCGTTTTGCTGCGGCTGGTGTTTGATCTGCCACAGACCAGAACACAGGCACATTGAGGTTCCCATGTCGATGCCACTAATGGGCCTGACCGGCTTTCTGATGACCCTTTTGCTGATTGGACTGGGCTTTCCTGTTTCCGTTTCCATGGCCGTCATCGGCCTGATCGGCATCATGCTGAGCGGCGGTTGGGATCAGGCTGCCTATGTTCTGTCCACAGCACCCTTCGAATCGATCTTCCCTTACAGTTTCAGCGTCATTCCTCTGTTCGTGATGATGGGGGTATTTGCTGCCCATGCGGGGTTGTCGCGCTCACTTTTCGATCTGATCAATGCTTTCGTCGGTCACTGGCGCGGCGGGCTGGCCGTTTCGACGGTTGGCGCATCTGCGGTGTTCGGCGCAATCTGCGGGTCGTCACTGGCAACTGTCGCCACCATCGGGCGGGTTGCGATGCCAGAGATGCGGCGCTTCGGCTATGATGACAGCCTTGCGGCGGCTTCGGTTGCCGCCGGCGGGACGTTGGGCGTGCTGATACCACCATCGATCCTGCTGGTGATATTTGGCCTGCTGACGCAAACCTCCATCGGTGCGCTTTTCATGGGGGCGATTGTTCCCGGTCTGCTGGGAACGGCGCTTTACGCGCTTGCCGTCATCATCCGGGTCCGGCGTAACCCTCGGCTTGCCCCTGCGGGCGGGCGCGCGGATTGGTCAAGGCGGCTTGCCCTGCTGGGCAAGGTGTGGCCTGTGGCGCTGCTGTTTGGTGTCGTGATCGGCGGGATGCAGCTTGGCTGGTTCTCACCGACCGAGGCCGCAGCTGTTGGCGCGTTTGGTGCCTTCCTTCTGGCCTTGGTTATGGGCGGCCTGAACAAGCAGGTGCTTCGAGAGATTGTGAGAGAGACCGCGGCACTGACGGGCATGATCTTTCTGATCCTGATCGGCGCGGCCTTCTTCAACTTCTTTCTGGAGACGACCGGCCTTCCGATGGCCCTGTCAGAGATGATCGGTGATTCCGGACTTAGCCCGACCGTTGTCATGCTGCTGATCCTGCTGTTTTATGTGGTCTTGGGCTGCTTCATGGATTCCATGTCCATGATCCTGCTGACCGTGCCCTTGCTGGCACCGGTCGCCATTGCGCTCGATTTCAACATGGTCTGGTTCGGTGTGCTGATCGTGACAGTTGCCGAGATTGGTCTGATTACGCCGCCGGTGGGGATGAACCTGTTTGTCGTGCAGGCGACGGCACCGGGACTGCGGCAGGAAACCGTCATTCGCGGTATCCTGCCCTTTATCGCAGCGGATGTCATTCGTATGGCGCTGCTGCTGATCTTCCCGTGGTTGGTGATCAGCAGCCTTTAAGGAAGCTGGGCCAGAATGGCCTGCGCCGCGCCACGCGGATCGGCCGCCTGCCAGACCGGGCGGCCGACAACGATGTGATCTGCACCGGCTGCAATCGCATCGGCCGGTGTTTCCACGCGCTTCTGATCGCCCATGTCCGCACCCGTGGGCCGGACACCCGGCGTCACGATCAGGCGGCCAGCAGCTTCGGGCAGGGCACGGATCGCGGCGGCCTCTTGCGGGGACGCAATGACACCATCGGCACCTGCATCGAACGCGCGGGCTGCGCGCTCTACCGTCAGTTCATGGATATCGCCAGGCTGGATCATTGCGGCATCGAGGTCTGCCCGATCAAGAGAAGTCAGAACGGTGACGCCCAGAATCTTCGTTTTGGAGCCGGAAGCGCCTTCCTTGGCGGCGCGAACGACATGGGGGTCGCCATGAACCGTCAGCAGATCCAGATCGAACTGCACCAGCCCGCGAACCGCAGCCTCGACAGTCGCACCGATGTCGAACAGCTTCATATCAAGGAAGATCTTCTTGTTGTGTTCGTCCTTCAGCTCCTGCGCGAGCGCCAAACCGCCGCCAGTCAGCATCCCAAGGCCGATTTTATAGAAGGAAACCGCGTCTCCGATCCGCTCGGCAAGTTGCAGACCTGCCAGAGCGTTGCCAACATCCAGTGCAACGATCAGTCTGTTATCCATTTAGTCACCCTCTTGTCCGCTTCCGCTTGATTTAACGGCCACGCCTGTTCAGGGTATGACCGGAAGCCGATTACCGGAGAAGTTGATGCAAGGCCAGTTCATTACAGAGTTTCTGATGCGCAATTCGGCGCTGTTTCTGATCGCTTTTGTCATTTTGATCATGGTCATGATGGCTGTGCGGATTGTCCCGCAGTCAGAAAAATATGTGGTAGAGCGTTTCGGGCGGCTGCGCGCGGTGCTTGGACCGGGCATTAACTTTATCTTCCCGTTCATCGACCGGGTCCGGCACCGGATTTCCATTCTGGAGCGCCAGCTTCCGACCTCCAGTCAGGATGCGATTACGGCGGATAACGTGTTGGTTCAGGTTGAAACATCGGTTTTCTACCGCATTCTGGAGCCGGAAAAGACGGTTTACCGCATCCGCGACGTTGATGCGGCCATTGCCACGACGGTCGCAGGTATTGTCCGCTCAGAAATCGGCCAGATGGAGCTTGATCAGGTGCAGGCGAACCGTGCCCAGCTGATCCAGCGTGTAAAGGAATCCGTTGCCAATGCCGTGGACGAATGGGGCGTCGAGGTGACGCGGGCAGAGATCCTTGACGTGAACCTTGACGATGCAACCCGCGCCGCAATGTTGCAGCAGCTGAACGCCGAACGTGCCCGTCGCGCCCATGTCACAGAGGCAGAGGGCAAGCGGCGTGCGGTCGAACTCGCAGCAGACGGCGATCTTTACGCCGCCGAGCAGGAGGCAAAGGCAAAGCGAATCCTCGCCGAGGCAGAGGCATTCGCCACGACCGCGATCTCTGAAGCGATTGCGAAAGGGGGGCTTGAAGCGGCGCAATATCAGGTTGCGATGAAGCAGGTGGATGCGCTGACCACGATAGGGCAGGGCAGCGGCAAGCAGACGGTGCTTCTGCCAGCCAGCGTGACCGATGCGCTTGGCGATGCCTTCAAAATGCTGACGGGGTCCGCGAAGCGATGATGTGGGAAAGCGGATGGACCTGGATTATCATCGCCTTGGTTCTGGGCCTGCTGGAGCTTTTTGCACCGGGCTATGTGTTTCTTGGCGTCGCGGTGGCAAGCGGTCTGATGGGGCTGGTTCTGCTGACCGGCGCATTTTCACCAACCCTGCCGGTCCTGCTGATTATCATCGCGGTCATGTCGGGCCTGATCTGGCTGGTTCTTCGGCGTGTCATGGGCGTCAGGACAGGGCAGGTCCGCATTTGGGACCGCGATATTAACGATGACTGAGCTGACGGCCTGAAAAAAACAGGCGGAAGTTCAGGGGCAGCTTCTGGGTGTTGCCCCCCTTCCTGCTCCATTGCAACCGGCGCGCTCAATACCCAAATCATATCCGAGACCCGGCCCGCGCCGTGCCAATTCGGGCGGCGCATTTCCGGGGGCTGAAAAGGAGAAGTCCATGGATATGGAAAAATTTACCGAGCGCTCTCGTGGGTTCATGCAGTCGGCGCAGACGATTGCGATCCGTGAAGAGAACCAGCGTGTGGTGCCAGAGCACCTGCTGAAAGCCCTGATGGATGATGATCAGGGGTTTGCTTCTAACCTTATTGCGAAATCCGGCGGCGATGCGCGCGTTGTGCGGCAGTCAGCCGATGCGGCGGTGGCCAAGCTGCCGAAGGTATCGGGTGGCGACGGTCAGGTCTATGTCGACCCTTCGCTTGTGCGCGTGCTGGATGAGGCGCAAAAGCTGGCGCAAAAGGCTGGTGACAGTTTTGTTCCTGCCGAGCGCCTTTTGACCGCGCTCGCAATCTCGAACACCAATGCACGCGATTCGCTGCAAGCTGGCGGCGTGTCGGCGCAATCGCTGAATTCTGCTATTAATGATGTCCGTAAGGGGCGTACCGCCGACAGCGCCAGTGCCGAGGACAGCTATGAAGCGTTGCAGAAATATGCTCGCAACCTGACCGAGGCTGCGGATGATGGCAAAATTGACCCGATCATCGGTCGCGACGAGGAAATCCGCCGCGCGATGCAGGTTCTTAGCCGTCGGACAAAGAACAACCCGGTGCTGATCGGTGAGCCCGGTGTGGGCAAGACGGCCATTGCCGAAGGTCTTGCGCTGCGCATCGTCAATGGCGACGTGCCTGAAAGCCTGCGCGACAAGCAGCTTTGGGCGCTCGACATGGGTGCTTTGATCGCGGGTGCAAAATATCGCGGTGAATTTGAGGAACGTCTGAAATCGGTCCTCAAGGAAATTGAAAACGCCGCTGGCGAGATCATCCTGTTCATTGACGAACTGCACGTGCTGGTCGGGGCGGGTAAAACGGATGGTGCAATGGATGCGGCCAACCTGATCAAACCTGCTTTGGCGCGGGGCGAATTGCATTGCGTCGGCGCCACCACGCTTGATGAATATCGCAAGTATATCGAAAAAGACGCGGCCCTTGCACGCCGCTTCCAGCCCGTTCTGGTTGAAGAGCCAACGGTAGAGGACACGATTTCCATCCTGCGCGGCATCAAGGAAAAGTACGAACTTCACCACGGTGTTCGCATCTCGGACGGGGCGCTTGTCGCCGCGGCAGAGCTGTCGAACCGTTATATCACCGACCGTTTCCTGCCCGACAAGGCGATTGACCTTGTGGATGAGGCGGCCAGCCGCCTGCGGATGGAGGTTGATTCAAAGCCGGAAGAGCTTGATGCGCTCGACCGTCAGATTTTGCAGATGCAGATCGAGGCGGAAGCGCTGAAGAAAGAGGACGATGCTGCATCAAAGGATCGGCTGGAGCGTCTTGAGAAAGAGCTTGGCGACCTGACCGACAATGCAAAGGCAATGACTGCCCGCTGGCAGGCAGAGCGTGACAAGCTGGAAGGTTCCCGGAACCTGAAAGAGCAGCTTGACCGCGCACGGGCCGAGTTGGATCAGGCCAAGCGTGAGGGCAACCTCGCACGTGCGGGGGAACTTTCCTATGGAATCATCCCTGGTCTGGAAAAGCAGCTTGCTGAAACGGACGAAGCCGATGGCGCCGGTGATGGCATGATGGTCGAAGAGAGTGTTCGGCCGGAACAGATCGCCGAAGTCGTGGAACGCTGGACCGGCATCCCGACCAGCAAGATGCTGGAAGGCGAGCGTGAGAAGCTGATGCAGATGGAACAAATCCTCGGCCAGCGGGTGATCGGCCAGAACGAGGCTGTCTCGGCGATCTCCAAGTCGGTCAGGCGCGCGCGTGCAGGTCTGAATGATGAGAACAGACCGCTTGGCAGTTTCCTTTTCCTTGGCCCGACCGGCGTCGGGAAGACGGAACTGACAAAGGCGATGGCCGAATATATGTTCGACGATCAGGATGCGATGGTCCGCATCGACATGTCGGAATTCATGGAGAAACACTCTGTCGCGCGGCTGATCGGTGCCCCGCCCGGCTATGTCGGCTATGATGAAGGCGGCGTGCTGACCGAAGCAGTCCGTCGGCGTCCCTATTCCGTGATCCTGTTCGACGAGGTCGAAAAGGCGCACCCGGACGTCTTCAACGTGCTGTTGCAGGTTCTGGACGACGGTCAGCTGACTGACGGGCAGGGCCGCAAGGTCAGCTTTAAGAACACGTTGATCGTTCTGACCTCGAACCTCGGCAGTCAGGCACTGTCATCGCTGCCGGACGATGCTGATTCGACCGCCGCACGGAAGGATGTGATGGAGGCCGTCAGGGCGCATTTCCGCCCCGAGTTCCTGAACCGCCTGGATGAGATCATCATTTTCCGTCGTCTGACGCGGGAAAACATGGATGGGATCGTCAAGATTCAACTCGCTCTGCTGGAGGCGCGGCTGGCGAATCGCAAGATTACGCTGGAAGTCGATGACAAGGCGCTGCACTGGTTGGGCGAAGAAGGCTATGATCCGGTCTATGGCGCACGGCCGCTGAAGCGCGTCATTCAGCGGGCTCTGCAGGATCCGCTGGCCGAAATGCTTCTGTCCGGAGAGGTTCTGGATGGGCAGTCGGTTGAGGTAACGGCAGATGATGAGGGTCTGCGGATCGGCGACCGCATCGGTAAGGCCGGCGACAAGCTGGGCGCCGTTGGGGAAGGTCCCAAGGACGCCACGATCCACTGAACCATCAAGTGAGACTTAAATGCCCCCGCCCTGAATGGCGGGGGCATTCTGTTGACGCCGCGCCAATGAACGCTTTTGTGACTGATATTTAGTTGGCGGATTCCTGCCATTGCCGCATGATGGGCGCAGCACAAATCTGGAGGGCGCTATGAAACTGGGCTGGTCTGACGTTACCCCGGAGGCGGTATGGTTGAACCGTCGTGCCTTCATGGCAGGGGCGACTGCCCTTGCCGCGACGCCCGCCTTTGCGCTGAGCGGGTCGCCTTCGGCGTTTTCGACCGACGAAGAGCCGAACAGCTTTGAGGAGATCACGAACTACAACAACTTCTATGAGTTCGGTTTCGGCAAGGAAGATCCTGCCCGCAACGCAGGCGCGCTGACAACCGATCCGTGGAGCGTCGAAATCGGTGGCATGGTTGATCGGCCCGGAAGCTACGGAGTCGATGATCTCGCTCCGGAGGCTGCCTTGGAAGAGCGGATTTACCGGCTACGCTGCGTTGAGGCGTGGTCAATGGTGATTCCTTGGCTGGGCGTTCCTCTGGCTGGCGTGCTGAACAAGGTTGGCGTGCAGCCCGGCGCAAAATTTGTTGCCTTTGAAACCGTGCTGCGACCCGAGGAAATGGTCGCCCAACGCGGCGGCGGCATTGACTGGCCCTATCGCGAGGGCTTGCGTTTGGATGAGGCGATGCATCCCCTGACCATTCTGGCGACGGGTCTGTATGACAAGCCGATGCCTAACCAGAATGGCGCCCCGATCCGACTGGTGGTCCCTTGGAAATACGGCTTCAAATCCATCAAGTCGGTTGTGAAGATCACATTGACCGATAAGCAGCCCGCCACAAGCTGGCAGTCACTGCAACCAAGCGAATATGGTTTCTATGCGAATGTGAACCCGCAGGTGGACCACCCCCGATGGAGCCAGGCGACAGAGCGTCGTATCGGTGCCGGCCTTTTGGGTGGTCGGCAAGAAACCCTGATGTTCAATGGCTACGCAGATCAGGTGGCCGGGATGTATCAGGGCATGGATCTCGCCCAGAACTATTGATGCGTTCTGCAAATGCACTGCTTCGCCGAATCCCGGAATGGGCGGTCTGGCTTGCCGGCGCCGTGCCACTGGCGCTGCTGGTCTATGATACACTTTACGGTCGGCTTGGCGTGGACCCTGTCCGCGATATCGAGCATCGTCTGGGGCGCACGGCGCTGTATTTCCTGATCGTGACTCTGGCTGTTTCGCCTATTCGAATGGCTTTCAGAATCAACGCGACACATCTTCGCCGCGCCTTGGGTCTTTTGAGTTTCAGCTATGCCTTTCTGCATCTTCTGGCCTGGGCGTTCTTCGACATGGGCCTTCTTTGGGCGCAAATGCTTAGCGATATCGTCAAACGGCCCTATCTGCTTTTTGGGATGACGGCGTTTATCCTGCTGATTCCACTCGCAATGACATCGAATCGATTCTCGATTCGGAAGTTG